>JANPJD010000074.1:0-12091 GCA_031425325.1 Rhodobacterales bacterium
GACCCCCGCTACAACGGCAAGCCTGCCCCCAACCAGGAGGTCTGCAACACCCTTGCCGGGGCAAGGCTGGCCTTTGTCCCCTTCTCGGGGCGGATCATCGGACGTGACCAGGTGCTGCTGATCGACAGGCAAGCCCTTGGCAACCACCTTGCCGCGACTTTCCCGGAAGGCTCGACAGCAGAGACGCGTTCTCCACGGTCCTTCGCGGACGGGATGAAGGGGCTGGCGGAGACCGCTTTCCTCGTCGTGCGGGCACTTCTTCGGGATGCCTTGAAACGAAACGCCCGGCGCTGACTGTCCGCCCCTGACCCCTACTCCCGGAACGCCTGCATCAGTTGCACCGTCAGCGGGGCGAGGAGGTAGCTCATCACGGTGCGCTCGCCGGTGTGGAGGTAGGCGTCGACCGGCATGCCGGGCAAGATCTCGACCTCGCCCAGCCGGTCGAGTTCGGGCTGCGCCACGTCGAGCATCAAGCGGTAGAAGCTCTGTCCCGTTACTGGGTCGGGGATCGCGGCGGGCGAGACCGAGGCCACGGTCGCGACGAGGCGCGGCGTCGTGCGCGGGTCGAGTGTCGAGAGCACGAGGTCGGCCCCCTGCCCCACATGCACGCGCTCGAGGTCCTGCGCGGGCACGCGGATTTCGAACTCCACGGCGCCGGTTTGCGGCACGACCTGCAGGATCGGCGCACCGGGGGCCACCACGCCGCCGATCGTCGTAACCTGCATCTCGTGCACCACCCCCGCCACGGGGGCGCGAATCGCCAGGCGATGCTGCTCGTCGGTCAGGCTCACGATCTCGAGCGTGCGCTCTTCAATCTCGGTGATCGCGGCGCGCAGATCGGTCGCAACCTCTTCGAGGAAGGCGCGGTCTTCCTGACCCGCCTCGAGCACCGCGTCGCGCGCGGAATTGCCCAGCCGCGCCCGCTCGGACCGGCTTTCGGCAATGTCGCCCATCAGGCCCGCACGCGACCGCTGCAAATCCAGAAGCTGCGATTCGCGCACCATGCCTTTTTCGAACAACTGTTCGATATTGCCGAGCTCGCGCTCCAGCAGGGAAAGCTGCTCCTCGCGCGCCGCGATCTGCGCGTCGAGGCCGGCGGTCTGGTTCACGAGCTGTGCCTTGCGCTCGGCCAGCTGGTCGATGCGTCCCTGGCGCAAGGCGGCGCGGGCGGCGAAGATCTCGGCCTGGCCCGCCTCGGCGAGCGTCGTGTCGGGCAGCGCGAAGGGCAGGCTGGCGATGGCGGGCAACTCGGCCACGGGCAGCGGGGCGGCAAGGCCCGCCTGCTCCGCCTCGAGCCGGGCGCGCAGCGCGAGCGCTGTCGCCAGACGGCCCATCGCCACGTCGAGCTTGACGGTCACCAGCGTGGGATCAAGCTCGAGCAGCACCTCGCCGGCCGAGACCCGGTCGCCGTTCACGACGAGGATACGCTCGACCGCCCCGCCCTCGAGGCTTTGCACGACGCTCGGCTTGCCCGGCACAACGGCCTGGCCGGGGCTGATCACCGCCCCGGCGATGGGCGTAAGCTGGGCCCAGACAAGGAAGACGGCCGGCAAGGCCAGGCTTGCGATCATGCCGATGCCCGCCGTGCGGCCGGTATCGGCGCGCGGCTGTGCGAAGGCGGGGCCGCCTGCGATGGCGGCGCGGACGGGATCTGCGGCAAGGCTCATGCGCGGTCTCCGGGGACGAAGGGGGACAGATGGGTCATTCCGCGGCGACCGCGCCCGGCGGCACGGCGCCTGCGGCGCTGGGGCCCGTCAGCGTGATGCGGCTTTGCTGGACCTCGTCCTGGCGGAAGACGCCGGGCTGGCGCAGGGGGCGCACATTCGACAGCGCATTGCCCGAAGACACCGCCCCGATCCGCAGGTTCTCGAGCACCTCGTCGCGGGGGCCGTACTTGACGGCGGCGCCCTGGGCCAGCACCAGCACCTTGTCCATTACAGCAAGCGCGCCGACCCGGTGCGTCATCAGGATCACGGTCGAGCCGCGCGTCTTGATCTCGCGGATCGCCTCGACCAGGGCCGTTTCGCCGCGCGCGTCGAGATTGGCGTTCGGCTCGTCGAGCACCACGATCGCGGGGCGACCGTAGATTGCGCGCGCCAGACCCAGGCGTTGCACCTGCCCGCCCGATAGGGGCTGGCCGGGGCCACCCAGCATCGTCGAATAGCCCTGCGGCAGGCCAAGGATCATCTCGTGCACGCCCGCAAGGCGCGCAGCCTCGATCAGGTCCGCATCGCGCGCATGCGGCGAGAAGCGGGCAATATTGTCGCGCACCGTGCCCGGCAGCATTTCGGCCACCTGCGGCAGATAGCCGATGTGGCGCCCGAGATCGGCCGGGTCCCACTGGCCGCGCGTAGCACCGTCAAGCCGGATCTCGCCCGCATCGGGCTGCCACGAGCCGACCAGCAGCCGCGCGAGGGTCGATTTGCCCGAGGCGCTGTCGCCGATCACGCCAAGCGCCTCGCCGGGGGCAAGATCGAAGCTCACGCGGTCAAGAAGGCGCTTGCGCTCTCCGGCGGCGACGGGGGGCCCTAGCCGGGTCAGGCCCAGGGCTGCGACCCGGCCAGTGGGGGCGGGCAGGCGGACGCGCGCAGGCTCGGCCTGCTGGGCGTCGAAGAAGGCCTGAAGGCGCTTGTGCGCCTGTCCGGCGCGGCTGATCGCCTTCCACTGGCCGATGATCTGGTCGACGGGTGCCAATGCGCGGCCCGAGATGATTGAAGCCGCGATGATCATGCCTGCCGACATCTCCTGCCCGAGCACGAGCCAGGCGCCGAGCGTCAGGATCGCCGACTGGAGGAACATGCGGAATGCCTTCGAGAAGGACGAGGTCGCCTCGGTCACGTCGCTGCCCGCCTGCCCTGCGGCAAGGCCCGCACCCTGCAGATCACGCCAGCGCGCCGTGACATCGCCCTGCATGCCCATCGCGCCGATCAGCTCGGCCTGGCGCAGGCCGTTGTCGGCAAAGCCACGCGCCTGCCCCTCGGCCACCATGGCCCGCTCGGCCGAGGCGCGGGTCATCCAGTAGTTGGCAAGCGCCACGACGACGACGATCCCCGCCCCTGCCAGCGTCATCCAGCCCATCAGCGGATGGATGAGGAACAGAACGCCAAGATAGAGCGGCATCCAGGGCAGATCGAACAGCGCGCCGACCGCAGGCCCCGCGAGGAAGCCACGCAGCACCTCGAGGTCGCGCAGGGGCAGGCCCGCCACCCGCTCGCCGGCGACGCCCGACCGCAGCCAGGCGCGGAAGGCGGCCGGGGCCACGATGGCGTCAAGCCGGATCGCCGCGCGCGACAGGATGCGCGAACGCAGGAACTCGTAGAGGCCGTAGAAGACGTAAGCCAGCGTCACGATCACAAAGAGGCCGTGCAGCGTCGCGAGCGAGCCCGACGACAGCACCCGGTCATAGACCTGGAGCATGTAGACCGAGCCGGTGAGCATCAGGATGTTGATGAGCGCGCTGAAGACGCCCGCCGCCATCGCCGGACGCCGCAGCGCGCGCCGGGCGGCGAGATAGGCGTTGCCCTGCACGGGCGCGCAGGCCTCGGCCTGCTTGCCGCCATGAGGTGACACGGCACCCTTGTCCATCATCGTCTGCCCCTTCTTTCCGCCCGAGGGTCCGCATGGCCTGTCTGCATTTCCGCATCGGCACGCGCCGACCCCGGAAAGCTGCATTGCAGCAGCACCATTGCGCCCTGCCCCCTTAGCGGGGATATTGTTGACCAGTGACAGCTCCATCCAGGCAATTTCATGACCTTTTCCGCGCAGCAGGGTGACGGGGGCGCCGTTTCGCCTAGCGCGGCAGAGGTTTCGGCGACCGATGTCTCGATCATCGTCGTGAGCTACAACACGCGCGAAATGACGCTTGACTGTCTGGCCTCGATCGCGGCGGAAACGCAGCGCAGCCACGAGGTGATCGTCGTCGACAACGCCTCGAAGGACGGCTCGGCCGAGGCCGTGGCGCGCGTCGCGCAAGATGACCCGCGGCTGCGCCTGATGGCCGAGACGGACAACCACGGCTTCGCGCGTGCCAACAACATCGCAGCCGGGGTGGCGCACGGCGAATACCTTCTGCTCCTCAACCCCGACACGGTGGTGCTCGACGGCGCAATCGACCGGCTTCTGGCTTTCGCCGAACGCACCCCCGAGGCGGGCATCTGGGGCGGGCGCACGGTCTATGGCGACGGGCGGCTCAACCCGACCTGCTGCTGGCGGCGCATGTCGCTCTGGAGCGTAATCTGCCGCACCACGGGCCTCAGCGGGGTGTTTCCGCAGAGCGATCTCTTCAATCCCGAGGCTTACGGGGACTGGAAGCGCGACACCGAGCGCGAGGTCGACATCGTGACGGGGGCCTTCTTCCTGATCCGCCGCGCGTTCTGGGAGCAACTCGGCGGATTCGACCTGCGCTACGTGATGTATGGCGAGGAGGCCGACCTCTGCCTGCGCGCGCGAGCCTTCGGCGCCCGGCCCCGCATGACGCCCGATGCGGTGATCGTGCATTACGTCGGGGCCTCGGAACAGGTGCGGGGCGCCAAGATCGCGATGCTGCTGCGGGCCAAGATCCTGCTCATCCGCGATCACTTCCCACGCTGGCAGCAGGGGGCGGCAATCTGGATCTTCCGGACCTGGCCGCTCACCCGCTATGGGGCCACGCGCCTTCTGGCCGGCCTGCGGGGAGGGGAGGGGCGGGCCGAACGCGCCTCGGGCTGGAAGGATGTCTGGACGCGGCGGGGCGAATGGTGGCACGGCTATGCCGGTGAACGGTGACGCGGACCTGATGAACGAGCCCTCTCCTCCCATGCCGCGCGTCTCGGTGATCTTGCCCGCTTTCAACCGCGAGGCGCTGGTCGCGCGCGCCATCGACTCGGTCCTGGCCCAGACCTACCGCGACCTCGAGCTGATCGTCGTCGATGACGCCTCGACCGACGGCACGCGGGCCGTGCTGGAAGGCTACCGCGACGATCCGCGCGTGCGTCTGATCCTGTCGGACGTGAACCGGGGCGGCTCGGGCGCGCGCAACCTCGGCGTCGAGGCGGCGCGAGGCGAGCTCATCGCCTTCCAAGACAGCGACGACGTCTGGCTGCCGCACAAGCTCGCGGCCCAGGTCGCAGCCCTCGACAGCCATCCGAAAGCCGGGCTCTGCTATTGCGGATCGGTGTTTTCCGCAGGCAGAGAGACTTATTACATCCCCGCGACCGACTTCACCCGCTATGAGGGCGATATGTCGCGCGAGATCCTGCGGCGCAACACCACCAGTACCCAGACGCTGGTGATACGCCGCTCGGCGCTTGAGGCGTCGGGCCTGTTCGACGCCTCGCTGAAGCGGTTCCAGGACTGGGACCTGATGATCCGAGTGGCCCAGGTGACCGAGTTCGTTTTCCTGCCCGAGCCGATGGCGCTGATCTTCGCGACACCTGGCAACATCTCGTCGGTGGCGATCAATGACGCGCTGTCACGGGCCGCGATCCTCGAGAAATACCCGGCCCTCTTTGCGGCGAACCCGGCGCATTGCGCGCGCAACCACTACATCACCGGCCGCGTCTGGCAGAAGCTGGGCGAGCCTGCCAAGGCCCGCCCGCATCTGGCGCGCGCCCTCGCCCTTCGGCCCGGCCCGCGCTTTGCAGTGCAGATGATCCGCGCGCTTTTCCCCTGAGTCAGGCCCCGATCCGGCCCACCCGAATCGCCGTCAGCGGCGCGCCGTTGGCCGAGGTCCAGGCCGTCGTGCCCGCCCCGATCCGCAGGCCGAGACCCTCTCCGGTGAGCCCAAGGCCCGCATCCGGCTCGGTCGTCGTGACGAGCAGGACCTCGTTGCGGTAGAGCCGCTGCACGCCCGCCTCGACCTCAAAGCGCATCGTGGGCGTGGCCCCCACTGATTCCACCAGGGCCGCACTGCCCAGCACGGTCGGCGTGCCGTTCACGTATTTCAGGATGCGCCAGGCCGCTCCGTTATAGCCCGCCGCAAGGAAGGTAAGGGTCGTGGCACTGGCCCGCGCCACCGCATAGGTCGTGAGTTGCGCGTTGTTCGTCCGGACGAGGACGTCGAGTTCGACGAAGACCCCCAACCCCAGCGGCTCGGCATCCAGCGTCGCCACGCAGAACTGGTTCGTCGTGCCCGGGCCGCGCAACGCCGCGCCCCCGGCGTCGATTGCGGCCTGCCCGGTGCTGAGCGGGTGGCGGGCCCATGTGCCCTGATCCGCCGCCAGCGCCTCGATCAGCGTGCCCGCGCCCTGCCCTGCAAAGCCGTCCGATCCGGTGACGGTGCGTGCAGGGGCCGTGCCCGCGACCCCGACCGGCATGCTCTAGAATCGCCAGGGGCCCAGACCTTCTGCAAACTCGGCCCGGATGCGCCCCACATAGGCGCCGGGCGCAAGGCCGGTGAAGTTGTGCGAGGTGCCTGGTACGACGGCGCTGCGCGAAAAGGCATAGGTCCCGGCAAGCCCCGCCTCGACGGTATAGCCCGTCGCCTCCGGCACGGCCGCCCAACCGAGGGACAGCGTTTCCGCATCAGAGACGATTTGGCCCGGCGGCACGGTGGCGGCAAGCGTGTCGGCGGCCGTGCCCTCGGACGTCGTGACCGAGGCCGAGACGGCGAGCGCGCCGGGTCGGGCGACAAAGCTGCGCTGAAGGCCTGTCCCCGCCAGAGGCACCGCCGCGCCGCCGGCCGTCACCGTCAGCGGGCTGAGGCCCGTGGGCAGCGGGGTGCCGCTGACGAGGCCCGTGAGCCGCACGAGGTCGCCTGGCTGCGGTGCCGCCGGGGCAAGGACCAGCCGCAGTGTCGGGGCGGACGAGGGCGGCGCACCAGCCTGCACGATGCGGGCGCCAAGGCCGAGGCCGATCCGGATTCGCATCAGACCCAGCCCGTCAGCCCGGTGGCCGTGGTGCCCGTAGCATGGATGCGCGTCGCGGACAGCGCGTAGGAGCCCGGCGGCAGGGCGGCGGTGCTGTTCACCGCTCCGTCGCGCCCGGTCCAGCGCAGCGTGCCGCCCGCCTCAAGCGTAACCTGCCGCACCGGCTCGGACAGGTCCGCCGTGTCGTTCGGCACGATGACGAACGAGGCGATCGCCGGGGCATCGGCGCCCCGGCGGTGTTGCGGAATCTGTCGGACATGTGCGGTCTCCCTGTCGTGCGGCCGGAGGCTGCGATCCGGCGTCGGCGACTAGAGTGGCGCGAGAAAGCTGAGCCCGCCCTAGCGGGGCGTGCGGCGCAGGAGCTTGGGACGCAACGCCCGGCGGGGCGGTGTCAGAGGCTTGACCGGCGAGGGAATCACTGGGCCCAGGACGGCCCGAGCAAGGGCGGCCCGTCATACCCAGGCTTCTGCGACGCCTGCAGGTCGGCAAGGAATCCCACCGCCCCCATCCCCGAGCGGTCGAGCGTCGAGCCGAGGATCGGCAGATAATCCTGCCACCGCGAGCCGGGCCCCGAAAAGAGGCGGGTCTCGGGCGTGCCTTTGTAGACAAGGTTGGGACCAAGGCGAACGAGTCGGTCCTTATCGATCAACTCCTTGAATACATTTCCCTCAATCTGCGGGCCGCCATCGCCGAAGGACTTGCCGATCAGACGGATGTTTCCGCCACCACCTTGGTAAGAAATTAGGGTGTTGTTGCGGATCGTAACGCTGGAGCGGCTGGAATTGACGAAGACTGAGTTCGGGGCGGCCACGTTGATCAGGTTCTCCTCAATAACGATGTCGCTGTAGCCTCTATTCTGCGCACCCCGTCCCGGATCTGACACGAAGACGCCCTGCGCCGAAACATTGCCCCGGACAACAGGGTCATGCATCAGGTTGCGCCGGATGGTGATGTTGCGGGGGGTGACACCTTGGTGATGCATGAACTGGATGATGTCGGGATGCGTCCCCGGCTTTGCCCGAACATCAGCCAGAATGTTGCCCTCGATCCACCCGTCCGAACTGGGGCCCGTGATCCGCATCAGATCCTCTGTCACATTCTGCACGAGGTTGTTCGTGATCCGAAAGCCCGCGACGAAATTGAGGACGATCCCGTATCGGCCTCCCGTCACTTCGTTGTCGGCGAAGACGAAGCGAGCAGCATTGCGGAGATAGACATTTCCAGTGATCCGGCTGTCCCGCACCGTCACGTCAGAGGCGCCTTTCGTTACCGCAAGCCCGTCGATCACACGTAGACCCTGCAACACAACGCCTGACGCTCCCGTCAATCGGATCACCTCGAACCGCGCCTCGTGCAGCGCCTCAGATCGCAGTGTAATCTGCTCTGGGAAAGCGCGCGCAAGCTCCAGAACACCATAGTCACCCGCTTCAAGAATGATTGTGCCGCCTCTTGCTTCGGCAAGGGCAGCTGCCAGAGCGACCGGAGTGCCTACACGTACCTCTTGCGCCTGCGCTGGACCTTGGGAAAGGCAGAGGCAGAGTCCAAAAAACGTTTGGACCAAGAAGGAAAAGCGGACGGAGAACCGGGATGCATATGTCATGTGACGAGTCTATCACACCGATGCGCGATCGGTTGGTCACAAAAGGTCGGGTCGAAAAAGCTGGCATGGCGGACCTGTCGCTGCCCTCATGTCTCGATATGGATGGTGAACACATGACCTCTCCGGTCGTCTCCGTGGTTATCCCGGTCTGGAATACCGGACGGTTCATCGGACGCGCCATCGCCTCGGCCCTGTCAGGACAGGACGGCGTAGGGCCTGTTGAGGTCATCGCGGTAGACGACCTCTCGACGGATAATACATTCGAGATACTCCAGAGCATTGCGCAGCACGAGCCGCGCCTAAAGATTTTGCGCAATGCGGCTAATCTAGGCCCCGGGGGCAGCCGCAACGCTGGCATCGCTGTGGCGCGAGGAGAGTGGATCGCCGTGCTCGATGCGGACGATGCTTTCTTGCCAGGACGTCTCTTCCGGCTTGTCGACGTGGCGAACGAGCATGGTTTCGACATCATTGCTGATCTGCCTGTACTCTATGACCTTGCCGCAGATCTGACAGCGCCGAGGCAACTTCCGGCCTCTGGAAGGGTCCAGCGTCTCGCTCTGACCGATCTCCTTCGTCCTGATCCAGCGACCGGGCTTGATCTTGGGCTGCTTAAGCCCGTGTTCCGCCGTCAGCTAGCAGACGAGCAACGGTGGTGTTATCCGGTTGATGTCCGGCATGGAGAAGACTTCTCGCTCTATTTCGATCTAGTCGCCGATGGCACCAACTTCGCCCTTCTGCATGAGGCACATTACGTGTTCTCGACTCGGGTTGGCACAGTCTCGGGCACATACTCGCCCGGCAGCGTTACTTCGGTCGACCATCGTGCGATCGCGGCCCATGCCGAGATCTTGGCCCGCCGCTATTCAGCCCGCCCTGATGCCTCACCGGAGATCCTCTCCCTGCTGGCGGACCGTACTACACATGCGCTGCGTCAGAACCGCATCCATGGCTGGACGCTCTTGCGCAAGCGTGAGGTCAGCCGATTCGTGCGCTGGCTACTTCAGGACCGCCACAACATTAGAGAGGTACTGCAGGTGATCAGCGCAAAGGTTGCCGGACAACGCGGTCAGCCAGACTGACCAACGAAGCACGGCGGAAAACGGCGCGTAGCAAGAGAGGTTGTGCGCGGAAAGCCCCCGCGCAGCGTACGGGCTGGTAACGCGACCTTGCAGACGTTCACCCAAAATGCGTCGGATCCGCCACGGAAAAGGCCACAGTTGCCCCTGATCCGTCGCTGCTCTGCCCTGTCCGGATCACAATCTACGGGCTCTATCCGGACAGCGACCCCAAAATGACACGAAGGAAGACGCCCCATGGCCATCTTGAAGGTCTCCAGTCAGACCCAGCTGATTTCCGCCCTGAGCACTGCGAAGGGGGGCGACACGATCCTGCTGGCGAACGGCAATTACGGCAGCATCACCATCCGGAACGACTTCGCCTCGACGATCACCATCAAGGCGGAAAGCGCGCTTGGCGCCCAGTTCGGCAAGATCGGCTTTCTCGGCGCGACGAATGTGAAGCTCGACGGTCTCCAAGTGAGCGGCGGCCTGGCGGTCGAAGGCGGTTCCAAAGACATTGCCGTCGTCAACAGCGACATTGACGGAACATTCTATACCCGCAGCGTGAACGGTCTGACACTCGACAGGGTCGATATCTCAGGTGGCGAGTTCGGCGTGGTCCTCAACACCGTCCAGAACTTCCGCATCACCAACAGCCACATCCACGATGCCATCACCGACCTGGTGCGTATCACCGGAAACAGCTTCAACGGGATGATTGAAAACAACGTCCTCTCGAACACCCATGCAACACCGGGCATGCATCCTGACATCATCCAGTTCATGCACCATAACGGCATGACGCCCCACGACCTCATCATCCGCGGCAACATCCTGCACGATGCGCCCGAACCCGGAAAGGTCACGGCGCAGGGCATCTTTATCTCGGACCCGGGGCGCGGCGATCAGAACAAGGGCTACCAGAACATCCTGATTGAGGACAACCTCATCAACACGCCTGCGGCTAATACGATCTTTGTGCACAGTGGCCATTCGTCTGTCGAGATTCTTAATAACACATTAGTTTCGCACAATGGGGGTGGCGGCAATATCCGCCTGATTGGCAGGGACTTCGGAGGGCCTGTGATCGACGGCAATGTCTTCAAATCACTGGGCGACGATAACAAACTAGCCAACCTTGGCGACAACTTCATCTATGGCATCAAGACACCCGTAAGCACCCTCTTCAGCGGCACGAACGGAGCTGACTGGAAAAGCTATATCCCGGTCAAGGGCTCTGCCATCGACTTCGGATCAGGTTATGGAGCGATAGAACGCCTCGCAGAGCTCATCAAGACAGCAGGCGGCAAGGCGCCTGTCGGCTCCGTTGTGACCCCACCGTCCACCGAAGTCCCCCAAGCCTTGGAAGATCAGCCAGAAATGGTCTTCGGCGTCGACAAGGCGTTTGAGAAGACAGGCTCGTCCAAAGGCTGGACTGCCATCAAGCACGACGATGACATGGAAATCGACGAGGGGGCCATCAGCCTCACGTTCAACGCCGACACCGTGGCAGGCAACCGCGGCATCATCTCCAAGGGGGCTGCGGGCAATCGCGACGACTTCTCGGCGTGGATCAAGAATGGCAAGCTGATCGTTGCCTTTGAGAACGGCAAGGATTTCATTGCCATTACCAAGTCCGGGATCAAGGCGAACACCGACTACGATCTTCTCGTCAGCTTTGACAATGACATGGTGCAGGTCTGGCTCGACAATACGCTGGTCGGCCAGCGTGCCTTCGACATCGACCTGTCGGACAACAGCGAAGCCCTCGTGATCGGGGGGGTGAATGGCCACAGCGCACGTGGCACCACGAACAAGGTGCATTCCTTCTTCGACGGGACCATCTCGAATGTCGCAATCTACGACGAGGCCCTGACTCCTTCCGAACTCGCGGCTCTCGACGACGACGTCCATTCGCGGACCCTCGACGATCAGGGCTACAATCCCGCAGTTTCGGGGATGTTCGGCTGACCGATCAAGCCGCCCTGCGCCGGGCAATGGCCTGGCGCAGGGCGGACTCCAGCTTCTCGACCTGACGCCCTGCATCGAAATTGACCAGCGCGAAGGCCCGCGCCGCCTGTCCCAGCTTGCGGCAAAGCGCGGGGTCGCCCGCCAGTCTCTGCATGGCAGCGGCGAGTGCCGCATCATCGCGCTGGTTCACCAGAATGCCTGTCTCACCATCGGCGATCTGGTCCATTAGCCCGCCGCAGCGCGAGGCGATAGTCGGCACCTCCATCGCCGATGCTTCGGCCACCGTCACGCCGAACCCCTCGTACCAGCCGTCTGGCGCATCGAGCGAATGCTGGAGGAAGGCAGTCGCGCCGGCCAGAACCGCACGGACGCCGGAAGACCCTAACGCTCCGTGAAAGCGCACCTCCTGCGTTACGCCGAGATCACGGACGAGGGCCTTGAGTCGGGTGCGCTCCGGCCCGTCGCCGACAATCTCGAGACGGGCTGTCCCGCGCGGCAGGCGCGCGAAGGCCCGCAGGCACCATTCGACACCCTTCTGCGGCGTCAGCCGCGACACGACCGCGAAAACCGGCGGATCGGGCTCGGGCCGGGCGGCCTCGGCGGGGCTGCGAGAAAAC
>JANPJD010000075.1:0-6282 GCA_031425325.1 Rhodobacterales bacterium
AACCGTCGATGTGGTCGAGCGTGGCATCGAGGACAACGTCCCCGCCGAGCACCAGTTGCACGCGCACCACTGGCTGATCCTGCATGGCCGCTACACCTGCATCGCGCGCAAGCCGAAATGCCCCGCCTGCCTGATCCGCGACCTTTGCCCCTACGAGGAGAAAATCCTGTGACTGGATATGCGGTTGTCGGCATTGGCAATGCCATCGTCGACGTGTTCAGCTCTGCCGATGATACCTTCCTTGACCTGATGGGCATCGAGAAGGGCATCATGCAACTGGTCGAGCGTGACCGGGGCGAGCTGCTGTACGGCGCGATGCGCGAGCCTGTGCAGGCGCCGGGAGGTGCAGTTGCGAACACCTTGGCAGGACTAGGCAACCTTGGCCTCTCGACGGCTTTCATCGGGCGGGTGCATGACGACGCGCTGGGCCGGTTCTACGCGCGGGCCATGACCGACAACGGGACCGCCTTCGTCAATGCGCCGGTTGCGGGGGGCGACCTTCCCACCTCGCGCTCGATGATCTTCGTCTCGCCCGACGGCGAGCGATCCATGAATACCTATCTCGGCATCTCGTCCGAACTTGGTCCCGACGACGTGGCCGAGGATGTGGCGGGCGGGGCGGGGATTCTGTTCCTCGAGGGGTATCTGTACGACAAGCCGACCGGCAAGCAGGCGTTTGAGCGGGCGGCCCGGCTTTGCCAGCAGAGCGGCGGACGGGCGGGCATCGCCCTCAGCGATCCGTTCTGCGTCGATCGGCACAGGGCCGACTTCCGCCGCCTCGTGCGCGACCTCGACTATGTGATCGGCAATCAGCACGAGTGGGAGTCGCTGTACCAGACCGACCTCGACACTGCCCTCGATCAGGCGCGCCGCGACTCGGGTCTGGTCGTCTGCACCCGGTCGGGTGACGATGTGATCCTGCTGCGCGGCGGCGAGCGGGCCGAAGTTCCGGTCCGGCGGGTCGTGCCTGTCGATGCGACGGGCGCGGGCGATCTGTTCGCGGCGGGTTTCCTCTATGGCCTCGCCACCGGCCAGTCGCTTGGCATCTCGGGCCGGATGGGCTGCGTCGCGGCGGCCGAGGTCATCAGTCATTTCGGCGCCCGTCCCGAGGCCGACCTTCAGGACCTGTTCCGCGCCGAAGGGCTGATCTGAGGCAAGAAAGCGCAGCGCACCGCAAGCCAGCCGGGGAACCGAGGCGCAGCGCGCACGTTCGCCTTCGGAACAACCGAAGCGAGGACGCGATGCTCGACCAGACCGGCCGCAAGACGGCTTTCGACCCTTCCCTCGCCCGCGCTGACACGCTTGGCGCCACCCCGGACGCCGAGGGCACGAACTTCGCGCTCTGTTCCGACCATGCGACCCGCGTGGAGCTGTGCCTCTACAACGAGAGCGGCAGCACCGAGACGGCCCGGTTCGACCTGCCCGAGATGCAGGGCGGCGTGTGGTACGGTTGGCTGCCGAAGATCGGTCCCGGTCAGGTCTATGGCTATCGCGTCCACGGCCCCCATGCGCCCGAAGAGGGGCATCGCTTTAACCCGGCGAAACTTCTGCTCGACCCCTATGCGCGCGAAATCCGGGGTGCGCTTGCCTGGAACGAGGCGGTGTTCGGCTATCCCGTCGGCGGCAGCGACCTTGATCTCGACACGCGCGACTCGGCTCCCTTCATGCCCAAATCGGTCGTGGCCGACCCCGCCTTTGACTGGGAGGCGGACAAGGCCCTCGCGCATCGCTGGGAAGACACTGTGATCTACGAGGCCCATGTGAAGGGCATGACGATGCGCCATCCGCGCGTGCCGGAGGACGAGCGCGGGACGTTCCGCGGCCTCGCCTCGCAGCCGGTTATTGACCATCTGCACAGGATCGGGGCGACGGCGATTGAACTTCTGCCGGTGCATTTCTTTCTTCAGGACCAGCATCTGACCGACAAGGGGCTGTCGAACTACTGGGGTTACAATTCGCTCGGCTTCTTTGCTCCCTATGCGCCCTACCTGAAGACCGGCCGCATCCGCGAGGTGAAAGAGGCGGTGCGCCACTTTCACGCCGCCGGGATCGAAGTCATCCTTGATGTCGTCTATAACCACACCGCCGAGGGCAGCGAGCTTGGGCCGACGCTGTCCTTCCGGGGCATCGACAATGCCAGCTACTATCTTCTCTCGGACAATCGCCGCCATTGCTTCGACACGACGGGCTGCGGCAACACGCTCAACATCGCGCATCCAATGGTGCTGCGGATGGTGCTCGATTCGCTGCGCTACTGGGTGCAGGTCTGCCATGTCGACGGCTTCCGCTTCGACCTTGCCTCGACCCTGGGCCGCGAGTCGTCGGGGTTCGAGCGCGAGGGGGCTTTCCTCGCGGCGCTGCGGCAGGACCCGGTGCTGTCGTCGGTCAAGTTGATCGCCGAGCCCTGGGACATCGGCGAGGGCGGCTATCAGGTCGGCGGCTTCCCCTGGCCCTTCCGCGAGTGGAACGACAAGTTCCGCGACGATACCCGCGCCTTCTGGCGGCGCGATCCGGGGCAGGTGCCGCGTCTGTCGCAGCGGCTGCTGGGCTCGCCGACGCAGTTCGACCATTCGAGGCGACCCGCGACCACCTCGGTGAACTTCATCGCCGCCCATGATGGTTTCACCGTTTGGGATACGGTCAGCTACAACGACAAGCACAACGACGCGAATGGCGAGGACGGCGCCGACGGGCACAGCCACAACCTGTCGCACAACCTGGGGGCCGAGGGGCCGACCGACGATCCGGGCATCCTCGCCGCCCGAACCCGGCGGGCCAAGGCGACGCTCGCCACCCTTCTTCTGTCGCAGGGCGTGCCGATGCTGCTTGGCGGCGATGAAATCGGCCAGACGCAGGACGGCAACAACAACGCTTATTGCCAGGACAACGAAACGGCCTGGCTCGACTGGGCCTTGGCCCGTGACGACCTGACCGATGCGGTGGCGGCCTTGACCGCGTTCCGCCGCGAGGCCCTGCTCTCCAGCCCCCGGTTCGGTCGTGCTGTGGGTGAGGGCAGCGGCCCCACCCCCGAGGTTACCTGGCTGCACCCCGAGGGTCGCGAGATGACCGACGCCGATTGGGCCGACGCCGACCTTGGGTGTTTCGGATTGCGGATGGTCCGGCAAGGGGCACCCGACCTGCTGCTGCTTCTCAACCGGGGCGACGAGACGGGCTTTACCTTGCCGGACGGCGAATGGCGGCGTCGCATCGACACCAGCGGCGATGGCGTTGCCTGCGATGATGCAGTCGGGGGCCGGATCGTCATGGGTTGGCAGTCGGTCGTCGCGCTTCTGGCGGACTAGTCGCCGAGTTTCGCGTGAACCTCGGGCAGGTCCACCTCGCCAGTGGGCTTACCGTTGGCGGGGTTCTCGAAGTCGTAGCGGAACAGCCGAAAATCGCGGTGATAGATCTCCCACATCAGGTGCATCGACAGATCATCGAAATAGGCCTCGACCGGATGCGCCCGCTTCGGCCCGTGCCCCTCGCTTTCGTTGAAGCGAGGGATGGCGGACAGATCGACCGCGTGGGGAACGGAAACCCGGTCGAGCACGCCCTGCATCCCGGCGTCGAACGCCTCGGTGTGGAAGATGCGATCGTAACGCCCGCCGTTTACGATGTAGGTCGAAACGTGGCCCGCAATGGACGACCAGTGGATGTCGGGCTCCATCGGTTTCTTCCAGCGGATCGTGTCTCGCGCGAAAAGCAGGAAACGACGAAAGCTCGCAACTTGATCGAACTCGGCCTGGCCATCCTCGCCGCCGACCTCGATCCCGTATTTCTGCGCGAGGGTCGGCACGAGATTTCCGCGATAGCGTTTGCCGTTCCGCTGGACGCCGCAGATCTTGTCGAAAAAGCTCGACAGGATGCGGCTGTAGGGGTTCCGCACGCAGGTAAAGGCAAAGGACGCGCGCCCCTTCACCGTGCGCTCGATCACAGGTTGGCTGGCCTCGAAGGCCCATTTGTGCAGACCCGTGGTTGCATCGTGGATGTCGCCGTCGAAGAACCTGCCATGATCGGAAAAGTACATGATCTGCCCGATCGTCGAGCAGGCGCATTTCGGCACCACCCGGTAGACCATGCTTTCGCTTTGCGTCATCCAGGTTCCGGGAAACCCCATTCAACTCGTCTCCACCGCCCGCAGGCAAGGCACCCGTGGCATCACCGAACCCATCACAGAAAAGCAAACGAACTCTGTCTTTTCAATGACAGAGAATTGCGCGTAAGCAATCAGGGCCCAGGACCGGGCATCAGGATACGCCCCGCATGGCGACCATCGCCTATGTCCTGCTCTGTCACAAAGACCCCGAAGGCGTCGTCGCGCAGGCCCTGCGGCTGACGGCGGCGGGCGATGTCGTCTCGATCCATCTCGATGCGCGTGCGGGCGCGGACGATCAGGCGATCCTGCAGCACGCGCTTTCGGACAACCCCTCTGTCGTTTTCGCACGGCGGCGGGTCCGCTGCGGCTGGGGCGAGTGGTCGCTGGTCGCGGCCACGCTTTCCGCCCTCGACGCCGCCCTAGACGCCTTTCCGCAGGCGACGCACTTCTATCTGATCTCGGGCGACTGCATGCCGATCAAGTCGGCCGAGCACATCCGCGCTGCGCTGGATCGTCGGGACGTCGATTACATCGACACGCGCGACTTCTTCTCGACCGATTGGATCAAGGCGGGCATCCGCGAGGAACGCCTGATCTATCGCCACGTATTCAACGAACGTCGGCATAAGGCGCTTTTCTATGCCTCGATCCGCCTGCAGCAGCGGCTTGGCCTGACCCGTCGCATTCCCGCAGACCTTTCCATCCGCATCGGCAGCCAGTGGTGGTGCCTGCGCCGCAGCACGGTCGAGGCGATCCGCGCCTTCTGCCGCGCCCGGCGCGATGTGGTGCGATTCTTCCGCCGCACATGGATACCCGACGAGACGTTTTTCCAGACGCTCGTGCCGCATCTGGTGCCAAGGACCGCGATCGAGGCGCGGACGCCCACCTTCCTGATCTTTTCCGACTACGGCATTCCCGTCACCTTCCACGAGGATCACTACGACCTTCTTCTGGGACAGGACTACTTCTTCGCCCGCAAGATCTCGGCCAACGCCGTCACGCTGCGGGACCGGCTGGGTCAGCTTTACCTCGAGGAGGGCCGGGTCTTTCCCACCTCGGACGAAGGCCGCCATATGCACGGGTTCCTGACCCGCCGGGGCCGGATCGGTCGCCGCTTCGCCCCGAGGATGTGGGAAGCAGGCTCGGCCATCGGGCGCGACCGACAGTTGATGGTGGTGGCCTGCAAGAAGTGGCACGTCGCGAAGCGTCTTGTCGCGCGCATCAATGCCGTGACCGGCTTGCAGACGGTCGACTACCTGTTCGACGAGGCGGCGACAGCCCTGCCGGACCTTGGCGGGATCGAGACGTCACTGGAAAAACGCGGGCAGCACCCGAGCGCGGTGCTGTCCCTGCTGTTCGACCACTGGGAAACGGACCGGCTGGTCATCTGCGTCGATCCGTCAGACACAAAGCGCCTTGCGGACTTCGCTTCGGACCCGGCATCGACCCGTCTGCTGGATGTGGCCTGCGAGATGGATGACGGCTATCTTCTGGGCCATGCCAGGCGCATCGGGATCGTCAGCGATCAGACTCCGTCGGGCGTTCTCGCGCGGCTTCTGCCCGCCATCCGAGAGGATATGCGTCACGAGCGCGACCGTCTGCGCGACGTGGGCTTTGCGCCGCTGTATCGCATGTGTGAACGTGCTGCTGTCGACGACAATGCGGCGGCTCTCGCAGGGTTTCTGGGCCTTCCCTTGTCCGAGGCGCTGAAGTCTGCCGCTTCCGCCCACCTGTTCATGGATTGATCCGATGCCCCAGACCTATGACGACCAGAACATCTTCGCCCGCATCCTGCGCGGCGAGATCCCCAACCGCACCATCCTCGAGACTGAGCATACGCTGGCCTTTCACGACATCCGACCGCATGCGCCCCAGCATGCGCTGGTGATCCCCAAGGGCCGCTATGCGACCTTCGACGAGTTCGCGGAACAGGCCACGGCCGAGGAGCTGGTCGACTTTCACCGGACGGCTGCGCGCGTCTGCTCGCTCCTGGGCGTGCGGCCCGCCGAGGGGGGCGCGGGCTTTCGTGTCATCGCGAACGCGGGGCCCGACAGCAATCAGGAAGTGCCGCACTATCACCTGCACATCCTGGGCGGCCGCAACCTGGGGGCATTGCTGCCCTAGACGAGCGCAGACTTTGTGTTGCGGCGTGCCGGCATCGTCTGCGCCGACGCCCGGCACGACCT
>JANPJD010000076.1:0-3141 GCA_031425325.1 Rhodobacterales bacterium
GAAGACCTGCTGGACATTCTCCGGCAAGTCTTTCCATTTCTTTTTCTTGTCAAAGGCATAGTGCTTTGCGAGCGCGTCAATGGTCTGGGTGAAATAGGGGGATTTAGACTTGGCCCAGGGTGCAATCGCCCCTTGCATCAGCGTCAGGCCCTGATCGGGCACCACGAGGCGTTCGTCAAAGAACAGCTCCATCCCCAGCCCGTCGCAAACCGGGCAGGCCCCGTACGGCGCGTTGAAGGAGAAAAGCCGCGGCTCGATCTCGGCGATGGTAAAGCCCGAAACCGGACAGGCGAATTTCTCGGAATACGTGATCCGCTCCGGCTCCCCTTCCGCAGGCGCCGTCTCGATCACCGCGATCCCGTCGGCGAGGTTCAGCGCGGTGCGGAAACTGTCGGCAAGTCGCGTCTCCAGCCCCTCGCGCACGACGATGCGGTCTACCACGACGTCGATGTTGTGGCGGAACTTCTTGTCCAGCACCGGCGGCTCTTCCAGCTCGTAGAAGGAGCCGTTGACCTTGACCCGCTGGAACCCCTGCTTGCGCAGATCGAGAAACTCTTTCTTGTACTCGCCCTTCCGGTCACGGATGATCGGCGCCAGCAGATAGGCGCGGCTGCCCTCGGGCATAGCCATCACCGCATCCACCATGTCCTGCACCTGCATCGCCGTGATCGGCAGGCCCGTCGCCGGGGAAAACGGCGTGCCCACGCGGGCGAATAGCAGACGCAGATAGTCGTAGATTTCCGTCACCGTGCCCACGGTCGATCGCGGGTTCTTCGACGTCGTCTTCTGCTCGATGGAAATCGCCGGGGAGAGGCCCGAGATATGGTCCACATCCGGCTTCCCCATCATGTCGAGGAACTGCCGCGCATAGGCCGACAGGCTTTCGACATAGCGGCGCTGGCCTTCAGCATAGACCGTATCGAAGGCGAGAGACGATTTCCCAGACCCAGACAGCCCCGTGATCACGACCAGCTGGTCGCGCGGAATGTCCATGTCGATGCCCTTGAGGTTGTGCTCGCGCGCGCCGCGCACCTCGATGAACTTCTGCTCGGCCATTCGCAGCCCCCTCGCGATCCCAGCAGCGATACATAGCGGGATGCGACCGAGTCTCCAACCGCATAATGCGAACGGACGGGGAACACCGTCAGATTCGGGGTGCGACACCTCGGCGGCGGCGCGATTGCGCGGCGTGAACGAGGATACCACCCAGGCAGAGCGGCACGGCGAAGCCTACAAGGCCGCCTATGCCGAACGCCGCGATCAACAGCGCCAGGATGGGCGTGCCCGTCGTGGTGCCCAGATTGCCAAGCTGCGCCACCGCCCCTGCGGCGCGGGCACGGTCCTGCGGATCGGCGTTCAACTGCGGGATCGCGGCGAAGGATGCACCCTGCACGATGCCTAGTGCGCCCGCCAGCCCAAGAGCCGCGCCAATGCGCAGCCCCTCGTGCTGCCAGCCAAGGCCGAGCGCGAGCGAAGCCGCCAGCGCCACGGCGAACCCGCCCTGCACGATCCGCACCGCCGTCACGTGCCGCAGCAGCCACACCCCCAGCGTCAGCGACACCGCGATGCTGACAAGCGGCATCGCGGCGGCGGCAAAGGTGCGTTGCGCGCCCATCAAGGGCGGCAACAGCGTCAGAAGCGCGATGTAGAAGATGGTGTAGAAGAAGAACCCCATCGCAGGGGCCGCGATCCGGGCCGAGCGGTAGATCTCGACATGCTGGCGGATCAGCCCGGCCGAGCCGAGCGGGGCAGCAACAGCAGGAGTTTCGGGCAGCAGACGCCACAGGATCGCCGCGACCGCGAGCATCCACAGGCCGTGCGCGCCGAACAGCGCGCCCGGCCCGCCGGCCTGCACGAGGGGCGGCGCGACAAGGGCAAGGCCCGCATAGGACACGGCGAAGAAGCTCGACCATAGCGTCATGGCAAGCCCCTGGTGGCGCAGGGGGGCCACCTCGGCGATCATCACCGGGGCCACGACGACGATGGCGAGATGCGACAGGCCCTCGACCAGGCGGCTCAGCATCATCAGCGGATAGGCGGGCAGCGCCGCCTGGCCCGCCGAAATCGCAGCCCCCGTCAGCAGCGCGCCCAGCATCACGCGCCGCATACCGAGGCGCTGAACGACGATCCCCGCCGTCGTGCCGAACACAAGGCCCACCAGCCCGACAACCGACAGCATCAGCGCGACGGCGCCCGTGCCTCCGTAGCGCAGCGTGAAGTCGTCGAATATGACGCTGATCTTGCCGAACTGCGCCGCAGCGCCAAGACCGGCGGCCCAAAGGGCGAGGATAAGAAGAAGCGCGCGCATGACCCAAGCGCTAGCAGAGGGGCCGGGCCTTCGCCATGCCGGGGCGGCGCGCCGGGCGCGTCAACCCTGCCGGATCGCCTTCGGTCCGACGGCCTTTGCGAACTCGGTCAGCACCCGCTCGGTCCCGTGCTGTTCCGACAGGCGCAGCAGCGCAAAGCGGACATGCGCGATCTCGCGGTAGTAGCCGAGGAAAGCAGCGTTGAGTGCGGCCCCCGCGACCGCGCCGATCACCGGGATCGCTTGGGCCACGACCTTCTGGCCCAGCACCATCGCCATCTTCGGCACCACGGTCGCCATCACCCGTTGCAGCGCCGGACCCGTCACGGCAAGGCGCGCGCCGAAGAAGGCGGTGTTCACCCCGTCATCTCCACCAAGCGGGCTTCCTGCGGCAAAGACCTGCACCGCCGCCAGCCGGATTGCGGGATCGTCGGGATCGAACCCCTCCTCGGCGGCAGCGCGGCGGATCGCGTGCAGCATCACCGCGACGGAAAAGGGCAACTCTGCCAGCGCGGTCGCAAGGCCCCCGGCACCGCCCGCTGCCCCCGAGGCTGCGGCCAGCGCCATCGGTCCGCGCGGCCCGAGGTCGGGCGCGTAACGGCCGGTGCCGGCGATCTGGTAGCCACGCTCCAGCGCCATGCGCGCCGCGCTGTCGATCTTCGCCCGCGTGCCGGCCGGAAGGGCCGCGAGTCGATCCTCGATCCGCCCGCCGAGCCGCGTCACGAGCCCGATCACCGGCCCGTTCGCCCGGCGATAGCGCAAGGCAAGGCGCGCGATCTCTTCCGAGGGATCGACACGGTGCGCGGGAAGATTGGCCGGTGCGGTCTGGTCCATGT
>JANPJD010000077.1:0-14546 GCA_031425325.1 Rhodobacterales bacterium
TCAAGGGCATCGACCTCCAGCCCGCTGTCGTCGGAAAGGGCCGGCAACCCGCTCGCCGCCGCCGCCGCCCGAGCCTTCAGCCGTGCGTTGCCCGCGAAGGTAGATTCGGTCTCGGCCGGAACCGCGAGCCCCAGCGACTGCGCCGACAAGAGTTCAATCGGATAGGGCTGAAGCAGCCGGGCAAGTTCGTCGATCTTGCCGCTGTTGTGGCTGGCTAGGACGAGCTTTCCGCCCGTCAGCCGCCGGCTCATCTGCGTAGCGCCTCTGCCTGTGCGGCGATCAGTGCCGCCGTACCGGCCTCGGCGAGGTCCAAGAGCGCCGACATCTCATCTCGAGAGAAGGTTGCCCCTTCGGCCGACATCTGCACCTCGATCAGCCGCTTGCGGCCGGTCATCACGAAGTTCCCATCCGTGCCGGCGGCGCTGTCTTCGACATAGTCGAGATCCAGCACCGCCTGCCCCGCATAAATCCCGCACGAGACGGCGGCAACATGGTCGACGATCGGGTCTGAAGTCACGATACCAGCCGCGCGCAGCTTGTCGACGGCAAGGCGAAGCGCGACCCACCCGCCCGTGATCGCGGCACAGCGTGTTCCACCATCCGCCTGGATCACGTCGCAGTCGATCACGATCTGCCGCTCGCCCAGCGCCACACGGTCGACACCCGCCCGTAGCGCTCTGCCCACAAGTCTCTGAATTTCCTGAGTTCTTCCTGTCTGCTTGCCAACAGCCGCCTCGCGACGATTGCGTGAGTTCGTGGCCCTTGGCAGCATTCCGTATTCCGCTGTCACCCACCCCAGCCCGCTGTTCTTCAGGAAGGGCGGCGGCTTGTCCTCGACAGTCGCGGAACACAGCACCTGGGTCTCGCCCATGCGGATGAGGCAGGACCCCTCGGCGTGTTTCATGACGCCGGTCTCGATCGAGACCTCGCGAAGATCGTGCAACTGTCTGCCGGATGGGCGCATCGGATGTTCCTTGACTGCTCGCCGCCAGATATGCGCCCGCGACTTCGTGTTGCAACCCCGATTGACGATCCCCTCTGGGCTTCCCTAACTTGTGCGGTCGCTTGGGAAACAGGCTCATGACTGAAGCTACCCGTATCCTCGATGAAATGAACGACCGCTCCCGCGAGGTCTTCCGGCGGGTGGTCGAGGCCTATCTTGCCTCGGGCGATCCAGTGGGATCCCGTACGCTGACCCGCAGCCTTCAAGAAAAGGTCAGCGCGGCAACCGTTCGTAACGTGATGCAGGACCTGGAATACCTCGGCCTGCTGGACAGCCCGCATGTCTCTGCCGGCCGAGTTCCCACACAGCTTGGCTTGCGGATGTTTGTGGATGGGCTGCTGGAGTTCGGATCGGTCGCGGACGAAGACCGCGAGAAGATGGATGCGAACCTCGTCTCAAACGATCCCGACGTGGCGACCCTGCTCGACCGCATCGGCTCGACCCTGTCCGGAATCACCCACGGCGCGAGCCTTGTGTTGACGCCCAAGCGAGAAGCGCCGATCCGGCATATCGAGTTCGTAAGTCTCGGGCCCCAGCGCGCCCTCGTCGTGCTCGTTTTCGCAGACGGAACGGTCGAGAACCGCCTCTTCGTTCCCCCGCCCGGCCAGACGCCCTCGTCGATGCGCGAGGCTGCCAATTTCCTGAACGCGCTCGCCGAGGGACGGACCCTGTCCGATCTGCGCCAGACCATGGGCCAGGAGATCGCCGCGCGGCGTCAGGAGATCGATTCGCTGGCGCGTGACCTTGTGGAAAGCGGCCTCGCCCTTTGGGAGAATGCGGGTGAAACCTACGAGCGCTTGATCGTGCGCGGGCGTTCGAATCTGCTCGACGGCGCGGACACGCTGGATGTCGACCGCATCCGCACGCTGTTCGACGACCTCGAGCGCAAGCGGGACATCGCCGAGTTTCTCGACCTCGCAGAACAGGGCGAAGGTGTCCGGATATTCATCGGGTCCGAGAACAAGCTTTTCTCACTTTCGGGTTCCAGTCTGGTCGTCTCTCCCTATATGAACGCGGATCGAAAGATCATTGGTGCGGTCGGCGTCATCGGGCCGACGCGCCTGAATTATGGACGGATCGTGCCGATCGTAGACTACACGGCGCAACTGGTCGGGCGCCTGGTGTCCGACCGGGGCAAAGGATGAACGGAATGAAAGACGACGAAATGCCGGAACAGGCGGAGCTGGCCGAGGCGCTTGCCGACGACCCCGAGAGCGAATCGACGACAGAGGCGATGATCGACACCTTGCGCGCAGAGCGTGACGATCTTCGGGATCGCTTCATGCGCGCGCTTGCCGACGCCGAAAACGCCCGCAAGCGGGGCGAACGCGACCGGCGCGAGGCAGAGCAGTATGGCGGCTCGCGCCTCGCGCGCGATCTGCTGCCGGTCTACGACAACCTGCGGCGCGCACTCGACGCCGCGACCGATACCCATCGCGCCGAAGCCGCTGCGCTGATCGAGGGTGTCGAGTTGACGCTGCGCGAACTCACGAACGTGATGACGAAACACGGTGTCAAACCCGTCTCGCCCCAGATCGGCGACAGCTTCGACCCACAGATTCACCAGGCCATGTTCGAGGCGCCCCTTCCGGGTACCAAGGCGGGCCAGATCATCCAGGTGATGACCGAGGGGTTCTTGCTGCACGATCGCTTGCTGCGCCCGGCGCAGGTCGGCGTCTCGTCGACCGTTTCCTCCTGATCGCAGGCCAGATCGAACCAAATCCCGGTCAACGCGTTCTCTGTCCGATGTGTCTTGCAAAGACATGAACGATGGAGTGTCAGAATGACCCGAACGACCCCGATCTTTGCCCTTGCCGTCCTCGCGTCGGCAATTCTGCTTTCGGCCTGTGGAGACACGACGGGTGAAAGGGCCGCGACAGGTGCGCTTGGCGGCGCGGTGATCGCCGGACCGCCCGGCGCAATCGTCGGCGGAACGGTCGGTGCAGTCGTAGACTGACGCGCGTCAGGCCAGCGCCCGAAGCTCGTAGATCAGCTGCAACGCCTCCTTCGGCGTCAGCTCATCCGGGTGAACCTGTGCCAGCCGCTCCTCGACCGGCGATGGCGTTGGAGGTGGGTTTGGCGCAACGGGCGGGGCCGCGCGGAACAGCGGCAGATCGTCAAGCACCATCCGCGACTTTCGCTCGCCCGCCCGGTCGCCGGCCTCGAGTACCTCCAGAACTTCCCGCGCCCGCTCGATGACGGGCGCGGGAAGACCTGCAAGCCGGGCGACCTGCACACCGTAGGACCGGTCTGCCGCCCCCTTGCGGACCTCGTGCAGAAAAACGACCTCGCCGTTCCACTCCTTGACGGCCACCGTCGCATTCTCGACCCCCGCAAGACGCGCGGCGAGACCCGTCATCTCGTGATAATGCGTGGCAAACAGCCCGCGGCAGCGGTTCGCGTCATGCAGATGCTCCAGAACAGCCCAGGCGATGGACAGTCCATCGTAAGTCGAGGTTCCCCGCCCGATCTCATCTAGGATCACGAGCGCCCGGTCGTCGGCCTGGTTGAGGATGGCCGCCGTCTCGACCATCTCGACCATGAAGGTCGACCGCCCCCGCGCCAGATCGTCCGACGCGCCGACCCGGCTGAACAACTGGCTGACCAGACCGATGCGGGCCGAAGTGGCCGGAACGAAACTCCCCGTTTGGGCGAGCAGGGCGATCAGGGCGGTTTGCCGCAGGAAGGTCGATTTGCCCGCCATGTTCGGGCCGGTCAGCAGCCAGATGGCGGGGGCCTCGCCGTCACTTAGGTTACAGTCGTTCGCGATGAACGGACCGCTTCCAGCCCGCTGAAGCGCCCGCTCGACCACCGGATGCCGGCCCGCCTCGATCAGCAGCGCACGGCTGTCATCCACCACCGGCGCGCACCAACGCTCGGTGATCGCAAGATCGGCCAGAGCGGCCGCTACGTCGATCTCGGCCAGCCCGCGAGCACAGCGCGAGATCGGACCCGCCAATTCCAGCAGGTCGGCGCGCAAGGCGTCATAGAGCTGCTTTTCGATCGCCAGCGCGTGATTGCCCGCGTTCAGAATGCGCGACTCGGTCTCGGCAAGGCGCACGGTCGTGAAGCGCATCAGGTTGGCGGTCGTCTGGCGGTGAACGAAGAGGTCCGCCACCTCCGGAGCGCGCATCTTGTCAGCGTGGGTGTCCGTCGTCTCGATGAAATAGCCAAGTACCGCATTGTGCTTGATCTTCAGACCGGGCACCCCGGCCTGCACCGCATACTCGGCCTGCATCGCCGCGATGACTGCACGCCCTTCGTCGCGCAAGGCCCGCGTCTCGTCGAGTTCGGCGTCACGCCCAGGGGCAATGAATCCGCCATCGCGCATCAGTAGCGGCGGCTCGTCGACCAGCGCTGCATCCAGCCGCGCGATGAGCGGCTCGTGTCCGCCAAGATCCGCCACCGCCTCGGCCAGCAGGGGCGGTGCATCGGTCAGCAAGGCCGCGATCCGGCGCGCCTGCGACAGGCCCGTGCGGATCGCCACCATGTCGCGCGGCCCGCCCCGGTCGAGCGCGAGCCGCGACAAGGCGCGGTCGATGTCGGGTACAAGGCGCAGCGCGTCGCGCAGGTCGCGCCGCAGGCGATCCCCCGCGGCGAGGAAGGTGACGGACTCCAGTCGCGCGTGGATGATGGGCAAGTGGCAGGATGGTGCCGACAGGCGGCGGTCGAGCAGCCTCGCCCCGCCGGCGGTCACCGTCCGGTCGATGGCAGCCAGAAGTGACCCATCACGCCCGCCCGACAGAGCCTGCGTGATCTCAAGGTTCCGCCGCGTCGCCGCGTCGATCTGCATCGCCCCGCCGATCCGCTCTCGCACTGGCGGGCGCAGCAGCGGCAGGCGTCCGCGCTGCGTGATCTCGAGGTACTCGACGATGGCGCCAAGGGCCGAGACCTCGGCGCGCCCGAAGCTGCCGAACGCGTCGAGGGTCGACACCCCAAACAGGCGGCACAGACGACCCTCGGCCGCCGTACTGTCGAATGCTGATCGCGCGACCGGCGTCGCTGCCGCCCCTGCCTCGGTCACAATCCCGCGCCAGTCCGCCTCGCGCGCTTCGCTCAGCAGAACCTCGCGGGGGGCAAGCCGCGCTAGTTCCGGCCCCAGCCGCACCGCCGGACAGACCATCACCCGCAGATCGCCCGTCGAGATGTCGACCCAGGCAAGTGCGCACTCGTCACGCACTTCGGCAAAGGCGCAAAGATAGTTGTGCCGCCGCGCCTCGAGCAGACTGTCCTCGGTCAGCGTACCCGGCGTGACCAGCCGGACCACGTCCCGCTTCACGACGGATTTCGAGCCGCGCTTTTTCGCTTCGGCCGGGTCTTCAAGCTGCTCGGCGATGGCGACGCGAAAGCCCTTGCGGATAAGCGTCAGCAGATACCCTTCCGAGGCGTGGACCGGCACGCCGCACATCTCGATGTCACGGCCAAGGTGCTTGCCCCGCTTGGTCAGCGCAATATCGAGTGCGGCGCTCGCGGCGACCGCGTCTTCGAAGAACATCTCGTAGAAATCGCCCATCCGGTAGAACAGGAGCGCGCCCGGATTGGCGGCCCTGATCTCCAGATATTGCGCCATCATTGGCGTCACGCTGTCGTCGCCCAAGCCACGCCCCCCGGTCCGCGCCCGACCCTAGCGAAGGGGCCCGGCGCCGGAAAGCATCGACTTACTTCACGAAGGCGGCCGCGTCGCCCCAGATTGCCTTGACCCGCGCGTCCCGGCCACAGGACTCGCGGTAGAGGTCATAGGCCGTTGCTTTCTGTCGCGGCCCGAAGCGCGTCAGGATGATGTCGGTGCTCTTGTAATAGTCCTGATGATAGTCCTCGGCTGGATAGAAGGGCTCGGCCCCCAGAACCGGGGTCACCACCGTGCTGCCCAGAGCCGCCTGCGCCTCTGCTACGGCGCGTTCGGCGGCCGAAGTCTGTTCGGGCGTCGCGAAGATCGCTGTCCGGTAGCTGTCGCCGCGATCGCAGAACTGCCCTCCGGCATCCGTCGGATCGACCGAGCGCAGGAAAAGCCGCAGGATCTCGTCATAGCTGATGCGCGCATCCTCGAAGGTGATCTCGACCACCTCGTAATGGCCCGTCCCGCCCGCCACGACCTGCTTGTAGCTGGGGTTGGCAACGGACCCGCCCGCAAAGCCCGAGACGACCTCGATCACACCCGGAACCTTCTCGAAATCCGCCTCGACGCACCAGAAGCAGCCGCCTGCAACGACGGCGGTCTGCTGGGCCGCAAGCGACGGCCCTGCCCAAAAGGCAAGCGCGATGGCTGCAAGTGTCGTGGCCGGTGTCTTCATGTCCAGTCTCCCATTGCGAAGCGGAAGATGCCCATGACGACAGGGCGCGGTCCACTCACCGCGCCGTGTGTCACGCAAGGGTGAACGGCCTCAGCGCCGGACGCGCGCGTTCCGGGTCGCGATCAGCTTCAGACGGAGCGCGTTCAGGCGGATGAAGCCTGCGGCATCCTTCTGGTCATAGGCGCCCGCATCCTCTTCGAACGTCACGTGCTTCTCGGAATAGAGCGAATGGTCGGACCACCGCGCGACGGTCCGGGCCATACCCTTGAAAAGCTTCACCCGCACGGTGCCGCTGACATGCTCCTGGCTCTTGTCGATCAGCGCCTGAAGCATCTCGCGCTCGGGGCTGAACCAGAAGCCGTTGTAGATCAGTTCGGCATAGCGCGGCATGACGCTGTCCTTAAGGTGCCCCGCCCCGGCATCGAGCGTGATCTGCTCGATCCCCCGATGCGCCTCGAGAAGGATCGTGCCCCCGGGGGTCTCGTAGGCGCCGCGCGACTTCATCCCGACGAAGCGGTTCTCCACCAGGTCAAGCCGCCCGACGCCGTGCCGCCCGCCCAGATCGTTGAGGTGCGCCAGAAGCGTGGCCGGGCTCATGGCGACGCCGTCGACCGCCACCGCATCGCCACGCTCGAACGTGATCTCGACCATTTCGGGCGTGTCGGGTGCCACTTCGGGATCGACCGTGCGCTGCCAGACGTAAGGCGGCGGCTCTTGTCCCGGGTCTTCCAGGACCTTTCCCTCGGACGAGGTGTGCAGCAGGTTTGCGTCGACCGAGAATGGCGCTTCGCCGCGCTTGTCCTTGGCGATCGGGATCTGGTTCGCCTCGGCAAACTCTAGAAGCTTCGTGCGGCTTGTCAGGTCCCATTCCCGCCAGGGCGCGATCACCCGGATGCCGGGATTGAGCGCATAGGCCGACAGCTCGAACCTGACCTGATCGTTGCCCTTGCCGGTCGCGCCATGCGCTACCGCATCGGCCCCGGTCTCTTCCGCGATCCGCACGAGGTGCTTCGAGATCAGCGGGCGGGCGATCGACGTGCCAAGAAGATAAAGCCCCTCGTAAAGCGCGTTCGCACGGAACATCGGGAAGACGAAGTCGCGCACGAACTCCTCGCGAACATCCTCGATGTAGATGTTCTCAGGCTTGATCCCCAGCAGGATCGCCTTCTGGCGCGCAGGCTCCAACTCTTCGCCCTGGCCCAGATCGGCGGTGAAGGTGACGACCTCGCAGCCATACTCGGTCTGGAGCCACTTGAGGATGATTGAGGTGTCGAGGCCCCCGGAATAGGCAAGCACGACTTTCTTCGGTGCGGACATTCTGGGTTCCCCGGCGGCTGGCACTGCGGGGCCGTCTATTGGCTTTTCCCAAGCCGGACAAGTGGCTGGCCTTGTGGCGGCCTGTCCAGCCGGGCTACGTTCGCCGCATGTCCTTTGCCGATGACGCCAAAGCCGCCACTCTTGCCCTGCGCGACCTCTTTCCCGAGACGCCGCTTCAGCGCAACGATCACCTCAGCCAGCGGTTCGAGGCAGACATCTGGCTGAAGCGCGAGGATCTGAGCCCGGTCCGCAGCTACAAGCTGCGGGGGGCATTTACCGCGATGCGAAAGCATCTGGCGCGCCATGCCGGGCAGCGCGCCTTCGTCTGTGCGAGTGCGGGCAACCACGCGCAGGGTGTGGCATATGCCTGTCGGCATTTCGGCGTGACAGGCACTATTTTCATGCCGGTCACGACCCCGCAGCAGAAGATCGACAAGACACGCGCCTTTGGCGGCGATGCCGTCGAGATCGTGCTGACTGGCGACTATTTCGACCAGACCCTTGCGGCGGCGCAGGCCTTTTGCACCGACCGAGGCGCGCATTTCCTGTCGCCCTTCGACGATCCCGATGTGATCGAGGGTCAGGCGAGCGTGGGGGTCGAGATCCTGGCCCAGCTTGGCCGCGCGCCCGACCTCGTAGTTCTGCCGGTCGGCGGCGGCGGGCTGGCCTCGGGCGTGACGGGGTTCCTGCGCGAAGTTGCCCCCGGCACCGCCTATCGTTTTGTCGAGCCTTTAGGCGGGGCCAGTCTGACGGCCGCGTTGGCCGCCGGAACGCCCGCGACCTTGCCCCGGATCAACAGCTTCGTCGACGGTGCGGCCGTGGCGCGGGTCGGGGCCAGCAACTACGCGCGCCTCGACTGGGTTGATCCCGCGCATGTCCTTCTGGCGCCTGAGGACCGCATCTGTGTCACGATGCTTCAGTTCCTCAACATCGAGGGGATCGTGCTAGAGCCTGCGGGCGCGCTGGCCGTGGACGTGCTGCCGGACCTTGCAGATGTGGTCCGCGGACGGACCGTGGTCTGCGTGACCTCGGGCGGCAATTTCGACTTTGAGCGATTGCCCGAGGTGAAGGAGAGGGCGCAGCGCTTCGCCGGCCTGAAGAAATATTTCATCCTTCGGATGCCGCAGCGCCCCGGAGCGCTGCGCGAGTTCCTCATGATGCTGGGACCGGACGACGACATCGCCCGATTCGAATACCTCAAGAAATCCGCCCGCAACTTCGGCTCGGTCCTGATCGGGATCGAGACGAAGGCCGCCACGAATTTCGCCGAGCTTTTCGGCCGCATGGACAAGGCCGGTTTCACCTACCGCGACATCACGCAAGACGACGCATTGGCAGAGTTCCTTATCTAGGCCGCATCGAGGCCCCGCAGACCGTTGCGAAAGGCCTGTCGCGACGCGGCATAGCTCTGGGTCACAGCCGCGAGGTCGGCCTGCCCGCCCGAAGCCGCAAGCTTCTCGCCCGCATGGCACAGCCCGGCGAGTTGCCGCAGGCCAAGGTTCAGCGCACTCCCCTTGAGGAAATGCAGCTCTGCCTCCAGCGTTGGATACGGAGCACCCGCTTCCAGCCGCCCGATCACTTCGTCGGTCTCGTCGAGAAACATCTCGACGACTTCATTGAAATCGCTCGTGCCGATCTCTTCGCGCAGTTGTGCCACGCGGTCCCAGTCAATCATCACACCCTCCAAGTCGCCTTGGTCAGAAACTCACCCGCACTCAACATGACTGACCGCGCTTAACGTGCGGTAATCCGCCAAGCACGCAGACATGAAAACTTTAGGTTTCACCTCTGCTTAAGGCGCGCCGCCGATAGCTTCCTCGGACAAAAGGAGTCCTTGGTGCAGCCCCAACCGTCACCGACCGCGGCCCACGATTGCTCCGCCCGCCCCGTCACCGGGTCGAGCGGGGTTCTGGTCGTCGACGACAGCGCCGCACAGCGCCGCGTCCTGTCGCTGCACCTGCGCCGCTGGGGCTACCGCGTCACCGAAGCCGCGTCGGGCGATGCGGCGCTTGCGCTTTGCCGGGAAACCCCTTTCGACATCATCCTCAGCGACTGGGTGATGCCCGGACTGTCAGGGCTGGAGCTCTGTCGTGCGATCAGGGCGATGCAGGGAGAGGGGTATGGCTACTTCATCCTGCTGACGTCCAAGTCGGACAAGACCGAGGTTGCCGATGGCCTCGACGGTGGCGCGGACGACTTCCTGTCCAAGCCCGTCAACCCCGACGAACTCCGCGCCCGGATGCGGGCGGGAGAGCGCATCCTGACCATGCACCGCGAGCTCGTTGCGAAGAACCGACTTGTGCGGACGACGCTCGACAAGCTTCAGGCGGTCTACGACTCGCTCGACCGCGACCTGATCGAGGCACGCAAGCTGCAGCAGACCCTTGTGCGAGAGCGGCATCGCGATTTCGGGTCGGGCATCGTTTCGATCCTGCTTCGGCCTTCCGGCCACGTAGGCGGCGATCTGGTGGGCTGCTTTCCGATCAACGCGCGCCGTCTGGCGCTCTATTCCATCGACGTGTCAGGGCATGGCGTGGCCTCTGCAATGATGACGGCGCGGCTGGCCGGCCTCTTGTCCCACGCCTCGCCCGAGCACAACCTCGCGCTTGCGATGGGTTCTACGGGCGCAATCGAGACATGGCCGCCGGAACTGGTGGCGCACCGTTTCAACCGCATGATGATCGAGGACATGCAGGTCGACCAGTATTTCACCCTTGGCTATGCCGAGGTCGACCTTCAGACCGGCCGCGTGTCGCTTGTGCAGGCGGGGCATCCCCATCCCGTCATCCTTGGTGCGGACGGATCGGTCCGGTTCCTCGGCTCGGGCGGCCTGCCCATCGGTCTGATTGCTGATGCTGTCTACGAGCGTGTGGACTGCCGTTTGCAGCCCGGCGACCGGCTTTTCCTCATGTCGGACGGTGTGACCGAATGCGTCGACCTCGCCGGAGCCGAAATGACCGAAGAGGGGCTTGCCCGCATGCTTGGGCGCAATGCGGGGCTGGACGGGGCCGCCTTTCTCGAGGCGCTCGTCTGGGACCTTCAGGACCACGCCGGCGGGGCCGACTTTCGCGACGACGTGTCCGGTGTGCTGTTCGAGTATCGCGGCCCCTAGCCGACGAGACCTGCCAGCATCGCGCGGTCGCCCGGATTGCCCAGTAGCCGAAGCGCCTCTTCCACGGGCAGCCAGACTGCGCTGTGCCCCGGCTCGGTCGGCGGACCGAGGCGGCGGACCGGCCGGGCAAGGTAGACAGTGCAGACCTTTTCCGCCCAGAGCGCGTATTCGGGCATGTAGGTGAACCGACGGAACGCGCCGACGCGTCGCAGCACCTCGATCCGCCATCCGGTCTCTTCCATCACCTCGCGGTGCAGGGCCGCGATCGGATGTTCGCCCCGGTCGATGCCGCCGCCTGGCAACTGGAACTCGGGCAATGGGTCTGCCTGAAAGGTCGAAAGCAGGCTGTCGCCCCGCAAAAGCACGGCATAGACACCGGGCCTTCGGGTATAGTTCTGTCCCGCCACCGCCGTCTCGCCGTATCTGCGGATCATGCGCCACCCTTGGTGCGTCGGTTGCCCTGACTATATAGGTCCGGTATGCCAAGGCCGGCCCGCCAAGGAAACCCCATGATGCTCGGATCGCAGATCGCCTGGGATGACACCGTCCTGCCATTCCAGCTTGACCGCTCGGACATTCGCGGTCGCGTGGCCCGGCTTGACGGGGTGCTGGAACGTGTCCTGTCGCAGCACGCCTATCCGCCCAAGATCGAGGCGCTGGTTGCCGAGGCAGCGCTCGTGACCGCGCTGATCGGGCAGGCGATGAAGCTGCGTTGGCGCTTGTCGCTGCAGATCAGGGGCACCGGCGCGGTCAAGATGATCGCGACGGACTATTATGGACCGGCCGAGGATGGCGGCTCTGCCCGGATGCGGGCTTATGCAAGCTTCGAGGCGGCGCAGCTTGACGACCGGGACGAGCCGTTCGACCTGATCGGCGAGGGCTATTTCGTCATCCTGATCGACCAGGGCGAGGGGATGGTGCCCTATCAGGGCATCACGCCGCTGACGGGCGGGTCACTTTCGGCCTGTGCAGAGACGTATTTCGCCCAATCCGAGCAGTTGCCCACCCGCTTTGCCGTCAGCTACGGACGCTCGCAGATGCCTGGGGCGCCACCGCTGTGGCGCGCCGGGGGCGTAATGCTGCAGCACATGCCGAAATCCTCGCTCGGCATCGCCGCCGAAGGGGGCTCGGGCAATGGCGGGCTGCTCACGCATGCGGACATCCTTGACGGCGCGGAAAGCGAGAACTGGAACCGCGCCAACATGCTTCTCGATACCGTCGAAGAACTGGAGCTGATCGGCCCGACCGTTCACCCGACCGACCTTCTGGTGCGCCTGTTCCACGAGGAAGGGCCGCGCGTTTTCGACGCCCAGCCGGTGCGCTTCGGCTGTTCTTGTTCCGCGGAGAAGGTGAGGCAGTCTTTGTCGATCTATTCCGCCAAGGACATTTCCCACATGACTACCCCCGAGGGGGTCCTGACCGCCGACTGTCAGTTCTGCGGCGCGCATTACGAGTTCGACCCAACAACGCTCGGCATCGGGGCCGAGGAGGGCGGAGATGACCGCAGTTGATCCTGACTTCCTGCGCCGCGCCGTCGCTCGGGCCATCGACTCGTCTTCAGACTACGACCTCAATCCGCAGACGGTGCTTGCTGCCGACCGGGTGTTGCGCCCCGCTGGGGTGCTGGTCGCTGTCTGCGAGACTCGCAGCGGCCCTGCAGTCTTGCTGACGCGCCGCTCGTCGCGGCTGAAGCACCATCCCGGCCAGATCGCCTTTCCGGGCGGCAAGGTCGATCCTGCCGACGAGGGTCCCGTCGCCGCCGCGCTGCGCGAGGCCTGGGAAGAGGTGGGGCTGCCTACGGCTGCGGTGACGGTCATCGGCACGCTGCCGGTCCACGAGACCGTGACGGGCTACCTCGTGACGCCGGTCCTCGCGATGGTTGCAGGCGCGGTCGATCCCGTGCCAGAGCCGGGCGAGGTCGACGAGGTATTCACCGTGCCTCTGCGCCACCTGCTTGACCCCGCAAAGTACCGGGTCGAGCGTCGGCGCTGGCGCGGCGAGTGGCGGCGCTACTACGCCGTGCCCTACGGCCCGCATTACATCTGGGGTGCGACGGCGCGCATCCTGCGTGGGCTGGCCGACCGGTTGCACCCATGAGGGTCGAGGGCGTCTGGGTTGGCCGCCCCGAAACGGCTGAGGTTTTTCGGGTGCTGACCGGCGCGGGGTGGGCCGCTTTTTTCGTCGGGGGATGTGTAAGGAACGCCCTGCTGGGCCAGCCGGTCGACGATATCGACATCGCGACCAACGCCCGGCCCGAAATCGTCACTGATCTTGCGGAAAGCGCAGGGCTGCGCGTCGTCCAGACAGGAGCGGTCCATGGGACGGTGACGGTTCTGTCGCGCGGCGTTCCGCACGAGGTGACGACTTTCCGCCGCGATGTCGAGACGTTCGGCAGGCATGCCACAGTCTCGTTCACGTCTGACATGCACGAGGATGCGGCCCGGCGCGATTTCACGATGAACGCCCTTTACGCGACGGGCAGTGGAGAGGTAGTGGACCCCCTGGGTGGCCTCGTGGACCTGCGCGCGGGCCGGGTGCGCTTTGTCGGCGATCCGGCGGCCCGCATCGCCGAGGACTACCTTCGCATCCTTCGCTTCTTCCGGTTCCACGCCTGGTATGGCGATCCGGCAGGCGGCCTTGACCCCGAAGGACTTGCAGCCTGTGCCGACCTTGCCGACGGGATCGCGCAGCTTTCGCACGAGCGGATCGGCGCGGAGATGCGAAAGCTGCTTGCGGCCCCAGACCCTGCGCTCTCGGTTGCAGCCATGGCGCAGATCGGCGTCCTTGGGCGCGTCCTGCCCGGCGCGGATGCACGCGCTTTGCCGGTCCTCGTTCACCTCGAGGCCGATACCCCGTCGGTCCCGCCGGACTGGCTGTCCCGCCTTGCCGTGTTGGGCGGCGAGGGCGTGACGGACGCGCTGCGCCTTAGCCGGGCCGAGGCCGCGCGCCTGGCGGCCCTTCGAAATGCCGCGCAGTCGGCGCGATCCGCCGCAGAGGTCGGTCATGCCCTGGGCGCCCGGGATGCGACCCTGGCCTTGTGGATTCGTGGCGCCTGGATGGGCCAGCCGCTGCCCGAAGGGTGGGAAGCCGACGTCGGGCGCGGCGCGGCTGCGCGATTTCCGGTTGCGGCGTCCGACCTCATGCCCGCGCTGTCCGGTCCAGCACTTGGCGCAAAACTGGCCGAACTCGAGGCGCGTTGGATCGCGTCGGGCTTCCGCCTGTCGCGCGATGAGTTGCTGAAGGCCTGATCGGGCGTTTCCCTTCGCCCGCTGCGGGTCTATATCCTGTGCATCCAGACAAGGGCCTTTGCCGTGTTCCGCTTCTTCGAAGGCCTTGTAGACCCCTACGCGGCCTATCCCGAGAATGATTCCCCGCCGCGGAGGCTGTGGCCCTTTCTGAAGGACTACATCCGGCCATTCCGGGCTGTCTTTGCGGTGACGGGTGCGCTGTCGGTTGTGTCGGCCTTCGCCGATGTGGCGCTCATCTGGTATGTCGGACGTCTTGTCGATCTGCTGGCGACCTCGACCCCCGCCGAGGTCTGGTCGCTTTACGGCACCGAGATCATGTTGGTCGGGTTGGCCGTCCTTGTGCTGCGGCCGATCCTGCTGGTGGCCAATGTCGCGCTCTTGCACAATACGATCCTGCCCAACTTCGGCACGATGATCCGCTGGCGCGCACACCGACACGTGCTGCGCCAGCCGGTTGGCTGGTTCGAAAGCGATTTCGCCGGGCGCATCGCGAATCGCATCATGCAGACACCGCCCGCCGCGGGCGATGCGGTCTTCCAGACCTTCGATGCGGTCGCCTTCGCCTCGGTCACGGT
>JANPJD010000078.1:0-10126 GCA_031425325.1 Rhodobacterales bacterium
TTCGTCATCCTCGTCGGTCCGAAGGCGCAGGCCCATCGCCGCCTCAAGCTCTTCAAGCGGCGCGCGGGCCTGTGCGAGGTAGACGCCCGGCTTTTCCATCAGCCAGAGCTTCGCATCCTCTTCGTCGTGCTCGTCGTCGATTTCTCCGATGACGGTCTCGATCAGGTCCTCGATCGTCACAAGGCCGTCGACGCCGCCGTATTCGTCGATCACCAGCGCCATGTGGACGCGTTCCTTCTGCATCTTCTGCAAAAGCACGCCGATCGGCATCGAGGGCGGGGCGTAAAGGATCGGGCGCAGCATCTTCTTCAGCGAGAAGCGCCCGTTGCCCTGACCGAACCCGAATTGCAACGCGAGGTCCTTGAGGAGCACCAGGCCAAGCGGCTGATCCAGTGTCTCCTTGTAGACGGCGAGGCGCGAAAAGCCATGTTCGCGGAAGACCTCGACCAGCTCATCCTTGCCGATGCTGACAGGCACGGCAACGATCTCGACCTTGGGGATCGCGACATCGTCGACGCGCAGCCGCCGCAGGTTGCCGATGCCCGGAAGGCTCTGGGGCTGCACGACCGGAAGGCCGGGGCTCGACGGGCGTAGCTCGGCCGGTTGTTCGGAAGGTGTCAGCGCGCTGAAAATGCGGCTGAGGAGGCCGCGCTGCGGTTCCTCGGTCGGATCGTCCCCCGCGCCTTGCGCGGCCTCCGATCCGGCGATGCTACTGCCCATGTGCCCTTTCCTGAAGCGACGCCCGCAACGGCGGGCCAGAACAGCCTAATGATATGGGTTGGCGATGCCCAGTTCCGCAAGCACCCGTGTTTCGGTTTCTTCCATCAGTTCGGCATCCGCATCCACCTGATGATCATACCCCAGAAGATGCAGAACGGCATGCGCGACAAGATGGCTCGTGTGGGCTTGAAGAGTCTTGCCCTGCTCGGCGGCTTCCCGGGCACAGGTCTCGAACGCCAGGGCGACGTCGCCGAGTTCCACCGGATCATCGGGCGCACCCGCCCGGGGCAAGGATGGCACAGCGCCGGGATGCTCGGCGCTGCGCTCTTCGGACGGCCAGGACAGCACGTTGGTCGGCACGGATTTGCCCCGGAAATCCGCGTTCAGGGCGGCGATGCGCGCATCATCGCAACCCATCACGACCACCGAAAACCCGACCGGAGCCAGCCCCACGGCCACCAGCGTCGCCTGTGCCGCAGCTTCGGCCCGCGCGGCAAGGTCGATGCCTTCCCAGCGCGGGTCCTCGATCACCGTATCAACCAGTGGCTCCATCGTCGCGCTCATAAGCCTCGATGATGCGGGCGACAAGCGGGTGGCGCACAACGTCCTTCGAGGTGAAGTAGTTAAAGCTGACGCCCTTGACGCCCTTGAGCAGCCGCTCTGCGTCTGCAAGGCCCGATGCCGTGCCGCGCGGCAGGTCGATCTGCGTGCGGTCGCCGGTGATGACCATGCGGCTACCCTCGCCCAGACGAGTGAGGAACATCTTCATCTGCATGGTCGTCGCGTTCTGCGCCTCGTCCAGCACGACGAAGGCGTTGGCCAGTGTGCGCCCGCGCATGAAGGCCAAGGGAGCGATCTCGATCCGCTTTTCCTCCATCAGCTTCTGGACCTGCTTCTGCGGCAGGAAGTCGTTCAGCGCGTCGTACAACGGCTGCATGTAGGGATCGACCTTGTCCTTCATGTCGCCGGGCAGGAAGCCGAGGCGCTCGCCCGCCTCGACCGCGGGACGGCTCAGGATGATCTTGTCGACATGCCCGCCGATAAGCATGGTCACACCGACAGCCACAGCGAGATAGGTCTTGCCCGTCCCCGCCGGACCGATCCCGAAGGCCAGCTCGTTATCGAACAGGTGTGCTACATAGGCCTTCTGCGCCTCGGTCCGGGGCTCCACCGACTTGCGCCGCGTGCGAAGCTCGTACCGCTCGCCGGTAAACATCTCGATCTGCCCATCTTCGTGCGGACCGTCTCCGCGCGGGGTCTCGCGCGCCGGGCGGCCCATTCGCATCTGCGCGTCGATGTCGCCTGCCACCACACCCTTCCCCGCCTCGAGCCGCACATAAAGCGAACGCAACACCGCCGATGCCTGCTCTCGTGCCGTCCTGTCGCCGATGACCGCCAGCCTGTTTCCGCGTCGCAGGATATGAACTCCGGTCTGGTGCTCGATCTGCGCGAGGTTCCTGTCGAATTCGCCGCAGAGGTCGATCAGCAGGCGATTGTCGGGAAATTCCAGAAGCGTCTCGACGATATCTTCCGGACGGGTCGGGGGGGTCAGCGCGCTGATGCCCAAGGAAGGCTCCTTATGATGACGGTTGTCGTGTCACTCACCGTGGCTTTGCTGTGTAACAAAGAGTGGGGCCGGACCGTTCCCAAGGCAAGAAAATTGGCGACGATCTCGGTTCTTCAGGCGCAGTTGGACGATTTGCCGCCGACTAGTCCGCCGACGCAACGGTCATTGTCGGCGCGACCGGCACGGCGGCCAGCGAGTTCGTGGATGCGGCTGAGACCCTGACGCGGACAAGTTGGCCGACGCTCCCGCCCGGATCAGCGACGTGGACCGCGTGCAGATGGTCCGACTTCCCAACCATCTGGCCCGGAAGCCTGCCCGGCTTTTCGTAAAGCACGTTGACCTCGCGCCCGACCATGGCGTCTTGCCCGGCGCGCTGCTGCGCCGTCACCAATGCCTGCAACCGCTGCAACCGCTCGTCGGCAATCGCAGGCTCGACACCGGGCTTCTCGGCGGCCGGCGTGCCGGGGCGGGCGGAATAGCGGAAGCTGTAGGCCATGCCGAATCCCACCGCCTGGATGAGGTCGAGCGTCGCCGCGAAATCGACCTCGGTCTCGCCGGGGAAGCCCACGATGAAGTCCGAGGTCAAGAGGATGTCGCGCCGCGCCGCGCGAATGCGGTCGATCAGTCGCAGATAGGCCTCGGCGGTGTGCTTGCGGTTCATCGCCTTCAGGATGCGGTCCGAGCCCGACTGCACCGGCAGATGCAGATAGGGCATCAGTTTTGGCTCGTCGCCATGGGCGGCGATCAGGTCGTCCTCCATGTCGTTCGGATGCGAGGTGGTATAGCGCAGCCGCTCCAGCCCCTCGATCCCGGCCATCTCGCGGATCAGGCGCGCAAGACCAAAGCCGTCGGCGCGGTAGGCGTTGACGTTCTGGCCCAGCAGCGTGATCTCGCGCACGCCGCGCGCCACAAGGTCACGCGCCTCGGCCAGAAGGCGGGCGGGCGGGCGGCTGACCTCGGCGCCGCGGGTATAGGGGACCACGCAGAAGGCGCAGAACTTGTCGCAGCCTTCCTGCACCGTGAGGAACGCGCTCGGCCCGCGCAGCGCCTTGCGCTCGGGCAGGTGATCGAACTTGTCCTCGGGCGGAAACTCGGTGTCGACGGCGCGCTGGCCATCGGCAAGGCGGGCCATCATGGCGGGCAGACGGTGATAGCTTTGCGGGCCGACCACGAGGTCGACCAGCGGCATCCGCCGCAGGATCTCCTCGCCCTCGGCCTGCGCGACGCAGCCCGCGACACCGATCTTCATCCCCGGCTTCGCCTGCTTCAGCGGCTTTAAGCGGCCAAGGTCGGAATAGACCTTCTCGGCCGCTTTTTCGCGGATATGGCAGGTGTTGAGCAGCACCATGTCCGCCTCGGCGGCATCGTCCGTCTGCACATAGCCTTCGGCCCCCAGCGTCTCGACCATGCGCTCGCTGTCGTAGACGTTCATCTGACAGCCATAGGTCTTGACGAAGAGCTTCTTCGGCTGGGTCATGGCAAAGGTCCGGGCGGTTGCGAAGGCTGGTGCATACACGACAGGGCCACAGGTCCGCAACGCTTGCGGCGGCCTTGCCAACCGGGTGGCTTTGCTGATCGTGTGGGGGCGGGGCGAGGGGGGACGAGGTGCGATACGGCGGGGTCGAGGCGTTCCTTTCGCGTGGGCCGGGCCTCGGGCGCGGGCCGGTCGCCGTCATCCTGGCCGAGGACGAAGTCGAGGTCGCCTCGACGCTGCGCCACCACCTGCAGGCGGGCTTTGCCGATGTGGTTCTGCTCGCGCGGCCCGACCTGCAGCTCGACCCCGCTGACGAGGGCGGCATTCACCGCATCGACTACGACGTGCATCAGCCTGCAGCGCTGCCCGATGCGGTCAACCGGATGATCCGCAAGGCCCCCGGCGTCTGGTTCTATGCGGGTCATTCGGCCGAGTATCTGTTCCATCCGTTCTGCGAGACGCGCACCGTCTGCGACCTCGTGGCCTTCCATGCCGAAGAGCGACGCGACGCGATGTTGTGCCATGTCATCGACCTTTATGCGGCCGACCTCGGGCGCTTTCCGGACGCGGTCTCGCTTGAGACGGCACAGATGGACAGCGCGGGCTATCACGGCACCCCAAGGCTCGACCCCGCGCAGGAGTATCGCCCGGCGGAGCGGCAGGTCGACATCTACGGCGGGCTGCGCTGGCGGTTCGCCGAGCATGTGCCCCACGACCGGCGCAGGATCGACCGGATCGCGCTCTTTCGGGCCAAGCCGGGCCTCGAGATGCGGCCCGATTTCACCTTCTCGGACCCTGAATACAACACGGTGGCCTGCCAGTGGCATCACAACGTGACGGCGGCGGTCTGTTCGTTCCGCACCGCCAAGGCCCTTCGGACCAACCCCGGCTCTCGCGAGGCGATCGGCTCGTTCCTCTGGCCGCGCTCGGTCCCGTTCGACTGGACCTCGGCACAGTTGATGGACCTTGGGATGATGGAGCCGGGTCAGTGGTTCTGACCCGGCCCCGGTCTATCAGGCAGCCTGGTCCGCCAGCGTCGGATAGTCGGTATAGCCCTTCGTCCCGCCGCCGTAGAAGGTCGCGACATCCGGCGGGGTAAGGGGTGCATCCACGCGCAGACGCTCGACCAGATCGGGGTTCGAGATGAACGGCTTGCCGAAGGCTACAAGGTCGGCAGCCCCCGTCGAGACGGCCGTCATCGCAAGGGTCCGGTCGTAGCCGTTGTTCGCGATGTAGACGCCCGAATACCTTTGGCGCAGGGCGGCGATGCTATGGCCTTCGGGCAACTCGCGCGAGCCGCCTGTCTGCCCCTCGACCATGTGCAGATAGGCGAGGCCCGCCCGCTCGACGAGGTCGACTGCCTGCGAGAACACCGGCACCGGATCGCTGTCCGTGACGTTGTTCGCGTTCGAGAAGGGAGACAGGCGGATGCCGACGTGATCCTTGTCCCAGGCACCGACCACAGCGTCGATCACCTCGGCCAGCAGGCGGGCGCGGTTCTCGACGCTGCCGCCATAGGCATCGGTCCGATGGTTGGACCCGTCGCGCAGGAACTGGTCGATCAGATAGCCGTTCGCCGCGTGGATCTCGACGCCGTCGAAGCCCGCCTCGCGCGCATTGCGCGTCGCGGCGGCATAGTCAGCAATCACGCGGGCGATCTCGGCCGTCTCGAGGGCGCGGGGAACCGAGGTTGTGACCATGCCGGTCCCGTCGAAGGTCTTGCTGTCCGCCCCGATGGCCGAGGGTGCCACGGGCGCCTGCCCGCCCGGCTGAAGGCTCGTGTGCGAGACCCGGCCCACGTGCCACAACTGGATGACAATCTTGCCGCCACGGGCATGCACTGCCTCGGTCACTGCCCTCCAGCCGTCGATCTGGGCGCGGCTGTGGATGCCGGGGGTCCAGGCATAGCCCTTGCCCTCGGGCGAGATCTGCGAGGCTTCTGTGATGATGAGGCCCGCCGAGGCGCGCTGCGCGTAGTAGTCGGCGTGCAGCGCATGGGGCGCGTCATCCTCGGGCCGGGCGCGGTTGCGCGTCAGGGGCGCCATGACGATGCGGTTGGCGAGGTCGAGCGCGCCGACCCGGATCGGAGAGAAAAGCGTAACTTCGGTCATCAAGAACTTCCTTCGGCTTGGTGCAGGCCGCACGGCCTCACCACTTCCATCTAAACCGATCGGTTCAGATTTCCAGAGGCACAGGCCATCTTGCTGCCAGGGCTGTCACTCTTGCGACGATGATCCGGGGCGAAGGGCGGGTGCCCGTGCGCCTAATCCGCCGTTCGGCGCAGGCGGATCACGACATCGACACGCGCGATCTCGGTGCCGTCGGGGGCTGCGGGCAGGCCCACGATCCGCAGATCATCGGCGGGTGCATCCGTCAGTTCGCTGCGATCTTCCCAGTAGAAATGCGGATGGTCATCCATACGCGTGTCGAAATAGCTGCGATGCCCGTCGACGGTCACTTCCTGCATCAGACCTGCGTCGCAAAAAGCGCGCAGCGTGTTGTACACGGTTGCAAGACTGACCCTTTCGCCCGAGGCGCGACTGGCGGCGTACAGGCTTTCCGCGGTGACGTGCCGGTCCTGCCCGTCGCCGACCAGAAGGTCTGCAAGTGCTACCCTCTGACGGGTTGGACGCAGGCCACCGCGCGCCAGCCAAGCCGTTCCCCGATCCACTGCAATTGTCATCCGCGCCGCCCGATCACATGATCCCGCAAGACATATAGGGTGCGAGGTCGGGTTTTTTCAAACGGAATCATCCCGCGCCGTCCCCGGCACCTCTGCTCGGGCCGCCCTTGCCTAGGCTTGACAGGGGGTGGTAGACGGATTGCAACACAACGAAACACGGCGTGACCGCGCACGGCGCGCGCCTACGGAGACGGGCGATGGCCGCATATCCCACCAGCTTTGATCGCGACGACCTTCTGAAATGCGCGCGGGGCGAGCTGTTCGGGCCGGGCAACGCGCAGCTTCCCGAACCGCCGATGCTGATGATGGACCGCATCACCGAGATCAGCGAGGACGGCGGAGAGCACGGCAAAGGCCATGTCGTGGCAGAGTTCGACATCCACCCCGACCTGTGGTTCTTCGCCTGCCACTTTCCCGGGAACCCGATCATGCCGGGCTGCCTCGGCCTTGACGGGCTGTGGCAACTTACCGGCTTCAACCTTGGCTGGCGCGGCTGGGAAGGGCGCGGCTATGCGCTGGGCGTGGGCGAGGTCAAGCTGACAGGAATGGTCCGTCCCGACCGGAAACTTCTGCGCTACCACGTCGATTTCACCAAGGCCGTGCAATCGCGCCGCCTGACGATGGGCGTGGCCGACGGCCGGGTCGAGGCGGATGGCGAAGTCATCTACCTTGTGAAGGACATGAAGGTCGCCCTTTCGGCTGCTTGAGGAGAATGCCCATGCGTCGCGTCGTCATCACGGGAATGGGCGTCGTCTCACCCATCGGGAACACGCTGGCCGAGGTCGAGGCGTCGCTTCGGGCCGGTCGCTCGGGCATCGTCTTTGCCGAGGACTATGCCGAGCACGGCTTTCGCAGCCGCATAAAGGGCCAGCCGAACATCGTGCTGGAAGACGAGATCGACAAGCGCGACCTGCGCTTCATGGGCGACGGCGCAGCCTATGCCTTCATTGCCATGCGCGATGCCATTGCGGATGCAGGCCTCGACCCCGCAGACGTCTCGAACGAGCGCACGGGCCTTGTGGTCGGCTCGGGCGGGCCGTCGACCAAATCATTCTACCGCGCCCACAACATCGTGCGCGAATCCGGCAGCCCGAAGAAGATCGGGCCGTTCGGCGTGACCAAGGGCATGTCGTCAACGACCTCGGCCTGCCTTGCCACGCCGTTCAAGATCAAGGGCGTGAACTATTCCATCACCTCGGCCTGCTCGACCTCGGCGCATTGCATCGGCAACGGCACCGAACTGATCCAGATGGGCAAGCAGGACATCGTGTTCGCAGGCGGCGGGGAAGAACTTGACTGGACGCTGTCATGTCTGTTCGACGCGATGGGCGCGATGTCCTCGAAATACAACGACACGCCCGAGACGGCCTCGCGGCCCTATGACGCGACGCGCGACGGCTTCGTGATCGCGGGCGGCGGCGGCATCGTGGTGCTCGAGGAACTGGAGCATGCGCTGGCGCGCGGCGCACGTATCTATGCCGAGGTTACGGGCTATGGCGCCACGTCCGACGGCTCGGACATGGTAGCCCCGTCGGGCGAGGGCGGCGAGCGGGCGATGCGGATGGCGCTCGGGATGCTGCCCCAAGGCCGACACGTGGATTACATCAACGCGCACGGCACCTCGACCACCGTCGGCGACATCACCGAGGTCGAGGCGATCCGCCGCGTCTTTGGCGAGGGCGCTATGCCGCCCATCGCCTCGACCAAGTCGCTGACCGGCCACAGCCAGGGGGCCACGGGCGTCCACGAGGCAATCTATTCGCTCATCATGCTGGACCGGGGCTTCATCGCGGCCTCGGCCAACGTCACGACCCCCGATCCGGCACTGCGTCCGGGCGAGATCCAGACGACCATGCGCGACGGGGTTACACTTGATTCCGTGCTGTCCAACAGCTTCGGCTTCGGCGGCACCAATGCCACCCTCATCATGAGCAAGTATCTCGGATAGGCAAAGCCACATGGCAGGATTGATGACTGGCAAGCGCGGGCTTGTCATGGGCGTCGCGAACGAACGCTCGATCGCCTGGGGCATCGCCAAGGCGCTGGCCGACGAGGGGGCCGCCCTTGCCTTCTCGTATCAGGGCGAAGCCTTCGGCAAGCGGGTGGAGCCGCTCGCGGCATCGGTCGGCTCGGATTTTCTGGTCGATGTCGATGTGACTGACGAGGCGTCGCTGGATGCCTGCTTCGGCACCCTCGCCGACCGCTGGGGAACGCTCGACTTCCTCGTCCATGCCATCGCCTTTTCCGACAAGTCGGAACTGACGGGCCGGTTCAGCAACACGACGCGGGGCAACTTTCGCACGACGATGGAAATCTCGTGCTTCAGCTTCATCGACGTGGCGCGACGCGCAAGCGCGATGATGCCCGACGGCGGCACGCTGCTGACCCTGACCTTCCAGGGGTCGAACCGGGTGACGCCGAACTACAACGTCATGGGTGTGGCTAAGGCCGCGCTGGAATCGGCAGTTCGCTATCTCGCCAACGACCTCGGCCCGCAGAAGATCAGGGTCAACGCGATCTCTCCCGGCCCGATGAAGACGCTGGCGGGTGCCGCCATTGGCGGGGCGCGGGCGACATTCCGGCAGACCGAGGCCAATGCCCCGCTGCGTTCCAACGCGACGCTCGAGGCAGTCGGCGGCACGGCGGTCTACCTGGCATCGGACTGGGGCGGGTTCACGACCGGCGAGATCGTGCGGGTCGACGGCGGCTATCACGTGCTGGGCATGCCGCAGCCGGAAAACCTGTGACCTGAATGGCTTGGAGCGGGCGGCGGGAATCGAACCCGCGTCTTTAGCTTGGAAGGCTAAGGTCTTACCATTACACAACGCCCGCGTGCGATCGAACCCCTAGCCCAGTCGGGGCAAAGGGTCAAGAATGCGGGATCAGAACCGGACGGTGAAATCCTTGGGCTCAATGCCCATCTCGCGCAGATCGGCGGCGGATGGCCGGTGATGGACACGCAAGGCGGCGACCGCGCCGAAGACCGCCGAGGCGGTAGCCACGAAACGGGCGAAGCGGGCGAAAAGGCGAGACATGACGGTGTTCCAGGCTAAGGACGTTGTCCCTATCACATCGTGACGCGCGGCTTGCAGCGCAACGGGCAGCGGCAGACAGGCCGCTATGCAGACCACGCAAGGCTCAATCCTCGTTGCCCGCGACCTGCGACAGCACAGCACCCCGACCACGGGCGCGCAGGATGAGCGGCACCACCAGCGCCACAAGCGACAGCGCAAGAAGCCCCGCCGCCACCGGCGACTGCACCAGCGTCAGCGGATCGCCCTGTGCGATGGAAAGCGCCCGGCGCAACTGCTGTTCCGCCATCGGGCCAAGGATCAGACCGACCACGACCGGCGCGATGGGATAGCCGTAAAGCCGCATCAGATAGCCCATAACGCCGAAGACGAGGAGCATCCCAAGTTCTACCGCCGACGGGTTCGCCCCGATGGTGCCCAGCGTCGCAAACATCAGGATGCCGGCATAAAGCCAGTGCCGGGGGATGGTCAGTAGCTTCACCCAAAGGCCGATCAGCGGCAGGTTCAGCACGACCAGCATCACGTTCGCGATCAGCAGGCTCGCGATCAGGCCCCAGACAAGCTGCGGGTTCGTGGCGAACAGAAGCGGTCCGGGCTGCAGGCCGAACTGCTGGAACCCGGCCAGCATGATGGCGGCGGTCGCCGTCGTC
>JANPJD010000079.1:0-4967 GCA_031425325.1 Rhodobacterales bacterium
CGCCGCCGCCGTCACTCCCGCCGCTTCCCTCACCTTCGCCGCCAGCGCCGCCGGTTCCACCCGCGCCTGATCCGGCATCACCTCCGCTGCCGCCTGCGGTGCCGTCGCCAGCGCCGCCCGTCGTGCCGCCGCCGGTGCCGCCCGTCTCGCCATCCGTCTCACCCCCGGTCGAACCGGGCGCTCCCACCGATTCGGTCGGGTCCGGTTCCTCGGGCGATGTCGGGGTGCTGGGCGGCGTTGCCACTGGCGTGACCCTGGGCGGCGTCGCCCTTGGCGGCGTTACGGGCGACACCGGAGGCGTCACGACAGGCACAGCCGGAGGGGTGGCAACCGGGCGCCCCACGGCCGGCGCGGTGGCCGTGGCGCGCCGTGCCACGGTCTCTCGCACCATGTCCATCCCCCTGCGGATCGAGGATGCGTGCGAGTCCAGGCAATCGCGGCCGCCGCCTTTCGAACTCTGGAAGAACTCGCGCAACTCGAACGCCAGCGGGTCCGGGTTTGCAAGAAGCTGGGGATTGGCCCGCAAGAACGACTTCAGCCCCGAGCAGTTCTTGCGCGAGACGAACCGGTCGATCTTCTGCAACTGCTCGAGCGAATATTCTGCCCGCGCCTCAGGCGGGGCCACGGCAAGCCCGACGCCGAAGGCCGCGACCAGTACGCCCGCCCGTCCGAATGCCTTGAATCCGTTCATGTCAAAAACTCCATCTGCCGCAGCCACGAAGGGCTATCTCGGTCATTCAATTTCCCTGGCGCAGTTGCGCGATGATCTTTGCCCGCAGCGCCGCAACCTGTGGGTCTTCCTGCACCACAACGGGTGCGGGCTGGCGCTGCTGCGCCGTCCGTGCCCGCGCCGGAGCCTTCGGTTTCGCGGCGGCGACCGATTGCGGGGCGCGTCCCTCCAGCCAGACCTCAATGGTCCCGGGCGGGGGGCGGTCCGCGCCCGAGGTAAAGTCGCGCGCCTGCCCGGTGATCGCGCGGGCGACATCCGCTGCCAATTCCGCATCCGCGGCGTGGTAATAGCGGACGTGGCTTGTCTTGACCGTGAAAGGCACACGCCTTGCTTCGTCGCTGTCGAACCCCGCCGCGTCGAGGGCGCCTGCGACAAGGACCACACGGTCATCCGCCAGCGTGGCGGGCGCAAAGACGACGACCGGGTGTCGCTCGATTTCGGGCTGGGGTGGCAGACCCGGTGCCGCGATCGGCCGATCCGGGCCGTCCGTCGACGGGGCGAGGGCAATCTGCACGGCTCCGGGTGCAGGAAGCGACGCAGGCGGGGCGGCGGCGTCCACCGCATTTGAACGGTCAATTGCCTGCGGCGCCTCGGTCATCGCCTCGGGGCGCATCGGCAAGCCGACCACGATCACCGGCAGTCCTTCTGCCGTGGCGTCCGGGGCCGTTGCGGCCACGGCCAGTGCGGACACAAGCCTCGCGTTGGTCTGTGGCAAGGCGGGCAGACTTTGGCCCGGGGCGGGGTCGGCCAAACCCGCAACTGCCTCGAAGATCGCAGGCGGGGTGGCCTGCAGGACCGCAGCGGGGGTGCCGTCTTGCTGGGGGGAAGGGGTGACCGGCGCGAAGGGCGTGGGCGCGGGCGCCATGACCGTGGCGGGCAGCGCTGCGACGGCGGCCGCCGGCTCGGCGGGCTGAACTCCGATGGGCGGCGGTGTGTCTATCACCCCAGGAGGCGCCGCCAGCGTGTCGGTCCCTGGCGAGGTCAGCCAACTGGTCGCGGCACTTCCCAGGTCAGACCGCAGACCGAGCGGGATCGCGACAATCAGAACCCCCAGCACAAGTCCGCCCGCGAACCCTGCGACGCTGCGCGGGCCCCGATGCTTCGGCAGGGCGGTCGCCGCCACGGGCGTGGGGACCGATTCAATCGCGACAGGTGCCACGAGCGTCAGCGGTTCGGGTGGCCTTGCGATATCCATCTTGGGCACCAGCCGGGTCCGCGCAAGGTCGCGGGCCGAGGGTTCCTCCACGCGGCGCATCCGGGGCCGCGCCTCGTTCGCGGCCCGCGCGGCCAGCACTTCGGCACGAGCCTCGCGCGCGCGCTCGAGCCGCCTTTCCCATGCGTCGGACTTCATGAGTTCGATCACGGCCCGATGCTCGTCCGGCGTCTGCCCCATGTCCGGGCCGTCGATCTGTACGTCTTTCATGTGCAATGGCCCCCCGACCATGCCAATCGCCGTGCTGCCCGACATGATCCCGCGAGTCGCGGCAGCGTGCGGGACGGCCTGACGCATTAACACATTAGACGGTTTTTGGTTGCGGATGGAGTCCGATTGTTTCCCGTGCGTCGACTTGGGCGGAATCAAGGCATAGGCAATCCGCCACGCAACGCTTGCAAATGCATGGAACGGGCGTAGCCTTCGTCCCGCAGGGGATGAGGAGCGGGCGATGTCGGCAAGCAAGACACTGGAACACTTTGGCGCAATGCTTCTTTCGGGCGAGATCGAGGTGGTGGACTGTTCGGGCACCCTTGGGCCCGGCACGCCCCTGCTGAAGCTTCCGCCCGATTTTGCCCGCGATACGCCGCCCATCGAGATACATCGGATCAGCGAATACGATCAGGACGGTCCGTTCTGGGCTTGGAACTGGCTGAAGCTCGGCGAACACTCGGGCACCCATTTCGACGCGCCGCACCACTGGATCACGGGGCGCGACTATCCCGACGGTTATACCGATACGCTCGCCGTTCAGCGCGTTGTGGCCCCCGTCAACGTCCTCGACTTCTCGGGCGAATGCCGGGTCGATCCCGACTTTCTGCTGACGGTCGAGGACGTGCAGGTCTGGGAAGGGCGGCACGGGGCCATCAATGCGGGCGAGTGGGTTGTGCTGCGGTCCGACTGGGACAAGCGCGCACATGACGAGGCGGCGTTCCTGAATGCGAACGAGACCGGGCCGCATACCCCCGGCCCCACCCCCGAAGTGATCGAGTACCTGATCGGCAAGGGGATCGTCGGCTGGGGCAGCCAGTGCATCGGCACCGATGCGGGGCAAGCGGGGGGCATGACGCCGCCCTACCCAGCGCACAACCTGCTGCACAAGGCGAACCGCTTCGGCCTTGCCTCGCTCGCCAACCTCGACCGTCTGCCGCCCAAGGGCGCGATCCTGATCGCAGCGCCGCTGAAGATCGAACATGGCACAGGCTCGCCCATCCGGGCGCTGGCCCTCGTGCCACGGGCCTGACGGTGTCGGTCGAACGCCTCGCGGGGCTGGCGTCTGGCACCGGCGCGCGGCTGGACGAGATCGGCCTTGCCAACTTCGCGCCCTACCTGATGAACCGCCTGATGGGGCGCTACAACGCCAGCCTGCGCGACGAGATGGCGGGGCTTGGCCTGACCACGCCCAAGATGCGGGCGCTGGCGGTGCTTGCGGTGATCGACGGGCCCCTGATCCGCGACCTAGCGGTCTATGCTGTCGTCGATCCGTCGACCCTCAGCCGCGCCCTCGACGGGCTGGTGGCCGAGGGGCTGGTGCGGCGCGAGCCCGACGCGCAGGATACGCGCGGTACGCGGGTCCACCTGACCGAAGCGGGCCGCCTCGTGTTCGAGACGCTCTGGCCGCACATGGCCGAGGCGCATGATCGGATGTTCCGCGGCGTGCCCGAGTCCGAGCGGCGCGCCTTCGTGGCGACCTTGCAGACGATGCTCTCCAACATCCGCAAGCACGAGATCTGACCCATGGCCGAACGCTCCTTCACCGCCGAGATCGCCGACCTGCGGCTGGGTGAGGGGCAGACCTTCACCGGCGAGGGCATCCTTGCCATCACCAAGGCGCTGCTCGAAAACGGCGTGGGTTATGTCGGGGGCTATCAGGGCGCGCCGATCAGCCACCTGATGGACGTGCTTGCCGATGCCCAAGGGCTGTTGGCCGACCTCGGCATCCGTTTCGAGGCAAGCGCCAACGAGGCCGCCGCCGCCGCCATGCTGGCCGCGAGCGTGCATTACCCGATCCGGGGGGCGGTGACGTTCAAGGGACCCGTTGGGGTCAACGTTGCCTCGGATGCCCTGGCGAACCTCGCCTCGTCGGGGGTGACGGGTGGTGCCCTCGTGATCGTCGGCGAGGATTACGGCGAAGGCAGCTCGATCATGCAGGAGCGCAGCCACGCCTTTGCGATGAAGTCCCAGATCTGGCTTCTGGACCCCCGCCCGAACCTGCCTTCGATCGTCAAGGCGGTGGGCGACGGGTTCGATTTGTCAGAGGCCACGAACACGCCGGTCATGCTGATGGTCCGCATTCGGTCCTGTCACGTCACCGGCCAGTTCACCGCGCGCGACAACCGCCCGCCGCCGCTGTCGGTGCGCGAGGCGCTGAGCGCGCCGCGCAGCGATTTCGCCCGCGTCGTGCTGCCGCCGATGTCCTATGTTCACGAACAGGACAAGGTGAAGACCCGTTGGCCCGCCGCCGAGCGCTTCATCGTCGAGCGCGGGCTGAACGAGCAGTTTGGCCCCGCCGAGGCCCCGTTCGGGATCGTGCTGCAGGGCGGGATGTACAACGGCGTCGTCCGCGCGCTGCAACGCCTCGGCCTTGCCGACCTCTACGGCGAGACGCAGGTGCCGCTTTACGTTCTGAACGTCGCCTATCCGGTCGTCGCGTCCGAGTTCCTCGATTTCGCGCGCGGCAAGGACCACCTCCTCGTCGTCGAGGAAGGCCAGCCCGAGTTCATCGAGCAGGCGCTGGCGACCGCCCTCTACCGCGCCGGCCGCCAGACGCGGCTGCACGGCAAGGACACCTTCCCCATGGCGGGGGAATATACCGGTCAGGTCATGCTCGACGCGGTGACGGCCTTCCTCAAGGCGGCGGCCCCGCAGCTTGTCCCCGCCCGGATCCGCGCGCCGAACGAGGACCGCCCGCCGGTGCCGGACCTTGCGCGCACCGTGCCCGTCCGCCCGCCCGGCTTCTGCACCGGCTGCCCCGAGCGGCCGATCTTCGCCGCGCTGAAGCTGGTGCAGAAAGAGCTTGGCCGC
>JANPJD010000080.1:0-11537 GCA_031425325.1 Rhodobacterales bacterium
GCCGCACCATAGCCCGCGCCCACCAGCGCGTCGGCGGCCTGGTCGAGGTCGGCGTCGGGCATGATGATCATGTGGTTCTTGGCGCCGCCGAAGCACTGGGCGCGCTTGCCCGTCGCGGTGGCGCGCGAGTAGATGTATTCCGCGATGGGGGTCGAGCCGACGAAGCCGACGGCGGCGATCTGCGGATGGTCGAGGATCGCGTCCACTGCCTCCTTGTCGCCGTTCACGACCTGAAGCACGCCGTCGGGCAGCCCCGCTTCTTGCATGAGTTCGGCCAGCATCAGGGGAACCGAGGGGTCACGCTCCGAAGGCTTGAGGATGAAGGCGTTTCCGCAGGCAAGCGCAGGACCCATCTTCCACAGCGGAATCATGGCGGGGAAGTTGAAGGGCGTGATGCCCGCAGCCACGCCGACGGGCTGGCGCATCGAATACATGTCGATGCCGGGGCCGGCGCTGTCGGTGAACTCGCCCTTCAGCAGGTGCGGCGCGCCGATGCAGAATTCGATCACCTCGAGCCCGCGCTGGATGTCGCCCTTGGCATCAGGGATTGTCTTGCCATGCTCGCGGCTGAGCGCCTCGGCCAGCTTGTCCATGTCACGGTTCAGAAGGCGGACGAATTCCATCATCACGCGGGCGCGGCGCTGCGGGTTGGTGGCCCCCCATTTCGGCTGGGCGGCTGCGGCACTGGCGACGGCCGCATCCATCTCGGCGCGCGAGGCCAGCGGCACGCGGGCCTGCACCTCTCCGGTGGCGGGATTGTAGACGTCGGCGAAGCGGCCGGACGTGCCCGCCACGTGCTTTCCGTCGATCCAGTGCGTCAGGTCCTGCATGGCGTCTCTCCCTTTGTCCCGTCTCTTTAGCCGTGCCGCGTCGTACCGGAAACCCCCGTTCCACAGGCGCGGCTTGACAGGTCCGCCCGGCGGCGTGACGCTTGGTGCCAGACCTTTGGGAGGAGGGACGACCATGACCGTGCAGCGCATCCTGAAGTTGAAGGGCGAGATGCCGACCGTGACGCTGCCGCCGACGGCGACCATCGGCCAGGCCGCCGAGACCCTGTCGGCCCGGCGGATCGGCGCGGTCGTGATCTCGCAGGACGGCAAGCGCGTCGCGGGCATCCTTTCCGAGCGCGACATCGTGCGCGAGTTGGGCCGCCGCGGGGCCGCCTGCCTTGGCGATCTGGTGGAACGGGTGATGACGACGAAGATCGTCGGCTGCACACGGGCCGACCGCGCGACCGACGTCATGCAGAAGATGACCGAGGGGCGGTTTCGCCACATGCCGGTGATGGAGGGCGACGAAATGGTGGGCTTCATCTCGATCGGCGATGTGGTGAAGGCGCGGCTGGACGAGCTTGCGATGGAGAAGGAAGCGCTCGAGGGGATGATCAAGGGTTTCTGACCGGACGCTTTCGGATTGCATCTCGGGACGCAATAATGTTGCGTATGCCCCGAACGCGAAGGGGATCGTCATGCGTATCGGGCTGTATCCGGGGACGTTCGATCCCGTCACGCTGGGCCACACCGACATCATCCAGCGCGCGATGGCGCTGGTCGACCGGCTGGTCATCGGGGTTGCGATCAATCGCGACAAGGGGCCGCTCTTCTCGCTGGAAGAGCGCGTCGCGATGGTCGAGGCGGAGTGCGCGGCGATCGTCGCGCGCACGGGCGGCGAGATTGTTGTGCATCCGTTCGAGAATCTGCTGATCGACTGCGCCCGCGACGTCGGTGCCGGCGTCATCGTGCGCGGCCTGCGCGCGGTCGCGGATTTCGAGTATGAGTTTCAGATGGTCGGCATGAACCGCGCGCTTGATGCCAGCATCGAGACGGTGTTCATGATGGCCGACGCGCGGCGCCAGGCGATCGCCTCGAAGCTCGTCAAGGAGATCGCCCGGCTGGGCGGCGATGTGTCGAAGTTCGTGACGCCGCCCGTGCAGGCGGCGCTTCGGGCGCGCTTCGGCTAAGGCCTTAGCGACCGTAGACGGCCTTGCGGGCGATTTCGTCCGCGTCGCCCGGATAGAGTCCGAGGTCGAGCGCGATGTCGGTCGGAAGCCGCGCGATCTCGTCGCGGGTTTGGCGGTACCGCGCATTGGTGCGCGCGGCGGCCACGAGAGTCTGGATGAAGTCTTTCATGTCTTTCGTCCTTCAGGCGGTGGGCGGCCCGGTGGCCGCCTCCGTGCCCAACATGTGAGCATCCCGGTGGCGCTAACAACGCCCGTTCCCGCCGTGGAGCCATGCGCTGGATGCATGGGGGTTGCAGCGCGCGCCGTTACCCGGTGGACCTTCCGGGCCAGAACCGGCGGCGGGAAGGCGGCGGCGTGTCTGCCAGCGCCGAGAGGTCAAGCTGGATGCCGCGCCGCGCCGCCTGTTCCGAGACGGCTGCGGCGAGCGGTTCGCTGGCTTGCAGCAGCGCAAGGAACGCGGGCTCGTCGAGCGTCAGCAGCGTGCAATGCGTGATCGCCGTGACCTGCACCCGGCGCGGCCTGCGCTGCAAGATGGCGACCTGTCCGAACATCTCGCCCCGCCCGAGCAGGGTCTTTTGGTTTGCGGTCACCGCCTCGACTGCGCCCGAGGCGATGAACCAGACCTTGCGGGGCATCTCGTCGCGGCGCAGCAGCACATTGCCCGGCCGCGCGTAGACCGTCCGCAGCTTGGCCGCCAGCCGGGCGCGGGGGGCCGCCTCCATGCCCTCGAACAGCGGGAAGAGGCGGACGAGTTCCTCTTTCTGAAGGGCAAGGTCGAGCGACTGGCGGTCCTCGAGCCGCCGCCTGCGTTCGTCGAGTTCGGCCATCAGGCCCGAGCGCAATTCGGGGCCGATCAGCCCGTCCTGCGTCAGCTGGTCGTATTCGGCCTGCTCGAGTTGCAGCGTGGTGCGGCGGATGACGCGGCGCTCCATCTCTTCGGCATAGCCCGGATATTGCAGGCGAAGCGCCTCGAGCTCGGTCGCCGTCTCGTCCTCGCGGCGGTGGACAAGTTCGTGCAGCAGGTCGGCAACGCGGCGGCCATGAATTCGCAGGATGCGGCTGTCGATGAAGCCGTGCAACTGGCGCAGGATCAGCGTCAGCGCGACGATGCGCTCGAACCGCTCGGCGGTCAGACGTTCGAGCGGGCGGGTCAGCCCGAGGCGGTTGTGCAGCGTCTCGGCCAGGCGATGCCCGCGCACGGGGCGCAGCGCGCGGCGTGCCTCGGCGCGGTAGCCGCTGCGCCCGCCCGAGCGGGTCGCCTCGATCAGCCGGTCCGCGCCACCGAGCAGCCGGTCGGCCAGCCGCGCCGGGATCAGCCGGTCGCGGAACGCCTCGAGGACGAGGTCGCGCTCGCGGCCAGCCAGCGCCACGAGGCCCAGCGTGACCCGGTCGCGGTCGAGGATGTCCTGCCCGTCATCCGCTCGGGTCACCGCCGCGTCGAGCCGTTCGCCGAACCGCTTGGCCTCGTCGCGGACGATGGGCTGTTGCAGCCCGAACTCCTTGGTGGTGGTCGCGACCGTCTCGCGCACGCTTTGCAGCGCGACGGCCACCACCTGGTCCGACAGCGCGCGGTCGAGCGGCGACAGCCGGTCGAGGCCGAGCCAGGCGATCACCCGGCGCAGCGTCGTGCCCTGCACGAGCAGCGTGAACATCGTGAAGCCGGTCGCGATGATGCCGACCTGCCGCTTGATCTCGGGCGCGATACCGGGGCTTTCCGTGACGGCGAGCGCCAGCGCCAGCGTGACCGCGCCGCGCAGGCCGCCCCAGAGGATCGCCAGCCGGTAGGGTCCCTCGACCCGGGGCGAGAGCCGCGCGACGGTCAGAAGCGGCAAGAGCCCGTACAGCACGATGGCCCGCGCGACGAAGGCCGCGACGACCGTCACCGCGATTACCCCGAGGTCGGCAAGCCGCAGGTCCTGCAACAGACGCGGGATCAGGATGGCGGCCAGCATGAAGATGAGCGACCCGGCCCAGTAGGCCAGAAGGTCCCAGGTGTCGCGCAAAAGCTGATAGGACGGCGGCGACAACCGCCCCGGTGCCGCGAGGTTGACGGTCAGCCCCGCCGCCACGACTGCGACCACGCCCGACACTGACAGAAGGTCGTTCGCAATGACGAAGGTCGCATAGGGCACCGCGACCGAGACCGAGATCTGGCCCAGCGGATACTCCCCCAGCCGGGCCATCAGCGTGACCGCGAGGCGCGCTATGAACCAGCCGGTCGCGGCCCCGCCCAGCATCAGCCACGGGAAACCCAGCAGGGCGGCACCAAGGCCGGGATTCTCGGCCCCGATCGTCACGAAGCCTACAAAGACACCAAAGAGCGCAATGGCGGCCGCGTCGTTCAGCAGGCTTTCGCCCTCGACGATCCGCGCGAGCCGCAGCGGCGCGGGGGTCGAGCGGAAGATGCTGACGACCGCCGATGGGTCAGTCGTCGAGACGATCGAGCCGATCAGAAGGCAGGCCATCAGCGGAAGGCCCGCCACCGGCAGAAGCGCCGCCCCGACGACCGCCGTCGCGACCGCGACCGCCACAATTGCCAGGACCAGGATCGGCACCCAGTCGTCCAGCATCCGACGCACTTCGAAGGTCAGCACCGCCTGGAAGATCAGCGTGGGCAGGAACACGAAGAGGAACACGTCCGACGAGATCGGCAGCCGCAGGATTGCAAGCGCCACGGGGTTCAACGCATCGGTGAACTCGGTGAACCAGAAAAACCCCGCAGCCGCCCCGATCGCGATCCCCGCAAGCGCCAGGATCACCGTCACGGGCAGTCGCAGCCGCGCTGCGAGGGGCTCGCACAGCGCGATGACCACGAAAAGCGCCGCGAGGACGCCAAGGATGACCGCAAGCTCCATGACTTATCGGATAGCGGGCCGGGGCCGGTGTGACCACCGGGGAATGAAAAAGGCCGGTCACGTTCGGTGACCGGCCTGAAACAGCGCGTATGTCGGACGCTGTCAGATCAGCTTGCCCATCGCGACAGCAGTGTCGGCCATGCGGTTCGAGAAGCCCCATTCGTTGTCGTACCACGCGAGGATGCGGACCATCGTGCCGTCCATGACCTTGGTCTGGTCCATGTGGAAGATCGACGAATGCGGATCGTGGTTGAAGTCGGTGCTGACGTTCGGCTGGTCGGTATAGCCCAGAATGCCCTTGAGCGGCCCGTCGGCAGCAGCCCGGATCGCCGCGTTCACCTCGTCGACCGAGGTGGGCCGGCTCGCCTCGAACACAAGGTCCACGACCGAGACGTTCGGCGGGGGCACCCGGATCGCCACCCCGTCGAGCTTTCCCGCAAGTTCGGGCAGCACGAGGCCCACGGCCTTGGCCGCGCCCGTCGAAGTCGGGATCATCGACAGCGCGGCGGCGCGCGCGCGGTAGAGGTCCTTGTGCATGGTATCGAGCGTCGGCTGGTCGCCGGTGTAGCTGTGGATCGTGGTCATGAAGCCGCGCGTCATGCCGATCTCGCGGTTCAGCACGAAGGCCACGGGCGACAGGCAGTTCGTCGTGCAGGACGCGTTCGAGACGATGAGGTCGTCCTTGGTCAGCGTGTCATGGTTCACGCCGTAGACGATGGTCTTGTCGGCGCCGCCCGAGGGCGCGGACACCAGCACCCGGCTCGCCCCGTTCTCGAGGTGGATCTTGGCCTTCTCCTTGTCGGTGAAGATACCGGTGCATTCCATGACGATGTCGACATGCGCCCAGGGCAGGTCCGCCGGGTTCTTGATGGCGCTGACCTCCATCGGGCCGCGCCCGACGTCGATCGTGGTTGCGGTGGTCGTGACGGTCGCGGGAAAGCGGCCATGCACCGAATCGAAGCGCAGCAGGTGCGCGTTCGTCTCGACCGGACCGAGGTCGTTGATCGCCACGACCTCGATGTCGGTGCGCCCGGATTCGATGATCGCGCGCAGCACGTTGCGCCCGATCCGGCCGAAGCCGTTGATTGCCACCTTGACCGTCATGAGCCGTCTCCTTGCTGATCCTGAACGAACCGGACGGGACCGGGGTCGTTCCCGCTGTTGGCGCAAACATCATGGCTTCGCCCTGATTTGCAACCTCTCGCGCGGCACCCTAACGCCAGAAGACGAGATAATCCACGAGACCGGCGAGTTTACGCAAGATGAACAACGTGGCCCCGCTTTGGACAACGCCAAGGTCGATGGCAGCCAGAGCAAGGATGGCTGCGCCGATCAGCAGGGACGTGCGTGCCGACATTCCATCGCCTCTCTTCGGCATACCGGTGCGGGGAACCGCGCGCGCACCGCCGTGTTGGCCTTTGCCGATGCCATGCGGGCAGGATAGCGTCGGAAAGTTAACCCCGTGATCCAAGAACAGGCGGCACATGAGCGGACTTCTGGCACTTCTCGACGATGTGGCGGCGATTGCCAAGGTCGCCGCTGCTTCTGTCGACGACATCGCGGGGGCGGCGGCCAAGGCCGGGGCCAAGGCCGCGGGGGTGGTGATCGACGACGCCGCCGTGACACCGAAATACGTCCACGGGTTCGAGGCGGCGCGTGAGTTGCCGATCATCTGGCGCATCGCGCGCGGCTCGCTGTTCAACAAGCTGGTGATCCTGCTGCCAGCCGCGCTTCTGCTGTCGAACCTTCTGCCGCAGGCGATCACGCCGCTTCTGATGATCGGCGGGGCCTATCTGTGCTTCGAAGGGGCCGAGAAGGTCTTTCATGCGCTCTTTCCGCACCAGGATCACGCGGTCGAGGCCGACCTCGACACCGGCGATCCGAAGCGTCTGGAAGAGACGCGCATCGCGGGGGCGATCAAGACCGACTTCATCCTGTCCGCCGAGATCATGACCATTGCTCTGGCCGCGATCCCGGCAAGCGACATCGTGAGCGAGGCGGTCACCCTGGCGGCGGTCGGTGCGGGCATCACGGCGGTTGTCTATGGCGGGGTCGCGCTGATCGTGAAGATGGACGACCTCGGGTTGCACATGGCGGCGCGCGGTCGGCTTGGGCTTACGCGGGGACTGGGGCGGGGTCTGGTCAAGGGGATGCCGCCCTTCATGCGGCTTCTGTCAACCGTCGGGACGGCGGCGATGTTGTGGGTCGGCGGCTCGATCGTGGTTCACGGGCTCGAGGTGCTGGGCTGGGGCTGGCTTGGCCACCACATCCACGACCTTGCGGCGGCCGCCGCCCATGCGGTGCCGCAGGCGGAGGCGGCGGTCGAATGGGCGGCCAAGGCCGCAATGGACGGGATCTTCGGGCTGGCGCTGGGCCTTGTGCTGATCCCGGTCGCGACGCGGGTGATCGGGCCGCTCGTTGCGGGCCTCATGGGACGCAAGGGCGAGGCGCACTGACGGAACTTCCGCCCCGCGATCCGGGTTGAGCGCACGCAATCAACACCCGGAGATCCGCCATGAGACGCGAAGAGTTCGAGGCTTTCGAGGCGCGGGTCCAGGCCCGTGCAGAGCGCATGTGGGACGAGCGGGGGCAGCCCGAAGGCGGGGCGGAGCTTTACGCCGACCAGGCCCGCGAGCTGGTGGCGATCGAAGAGGTCCACCTGCCCGGCCTGGACCCCGACGAGGCCGCCGAGCCGATGGTCGAGGAGGCGTCGATCCAGGGCAACCTCGGCGAGTTCCCGACCCTGCGCGATCAGGGCGACGAGCAGGTGTTCCCCGACCATGAAAGCGGCGCAGAGGATGACGAGGACAATATCCGCCTGTCGGACGGCGATGCGTCCGAGACCGGCGGCGTGCTGCCCGACGAGGATGTGGCGCTGATCGACCTGCCCGAGGTCTCTGTCGCCGATGCGGACGTCACCACCGACGAATACGGCGAGGACGAAGACGCAGACGACACGGACCTCAACGACGACGGCCTTGTCGATCAACCTCTGTTCGACGCGTCAGCGGATCAAGCGATCCTCGTTGATGACGACAATCTCGACGACGAGGACGCGGACGACCTGGACGAGGATGACGACGACCTCGACGATGAAGAAGACGATGAAGACGACGACGAAGACGAGGACGAACTCGACGGGGACGACCCCGAGGAGCAGGCCAACGTCAGCGCCCTTGGCCGCGACTGATCAGAGGCCCAGCAGGCCCCTGACCTTGGCGGCTGTCGCCTCGGCGGTGATCCCGAACTCGGCATAAAGCCGATCCGCCGGGGCGGATGCGCCAAAGCCGTGCATCCCGATGAAGCCCGACTTCTCGCGCTTGCCGCCCTCGCCGAACAGCCAGCGATCCCAGCCAAAGCGGATGCCCGCCTCGACCGCGACGCGCACGGGGCCTGCGGGCAACACCTTCTTGCGCCAGGCGGCGTCCTGTTCCTCGAACAGCTCCCAGCAGGGCATCGAGACGACACGCGTGCCGATCCCGTCCGCTTCCAGCAGGTCGCGGGCAGCCAGCGCGATCTCGACCTCGGAGCCCGTTGCCATCAGGATCGCCTGCCGCTTTCCGGTCGCCTCGGCCAGCACATAGCCGCCGCGAGCGACCATGTTCTGTCCCATGTGGACCTTGCGGACCGCAGGCAGGTTCTGCCGCGACAGGGCCATGACCGAAGGCGTCGTTTTCGACGACAGCGCCAGTTCCCACGCCTCGGCCGTCTCGACCAGATCGGCGGGGCGGAACACCCAGGTGTTGGGCGTGGCGCGGCTGATCGCAAGATGCTCGACCGGCTGGTGGGTCGGGCCATCCTCGCCCAGACCGATGGAATCGTGCGTCATCACATAGACGACCGGCACGCCCATAAGCGCGGACAGGCGCATCGCCGGACGCGCGTAGTCGGTAAAGCACATGAAGGTGCCGCCATAGGGCCGCACGCCGCCATGCAGCGCCATGCCGTTCATCGCGGACGCCATGCCATGCTCGCGGATGCCGTAATAGACGTAGCGACCCTTGGGGTTCGCGGCGTCGAACACGCCCAGATCGGCGGTCTTGGTGTTGTTCGACCCCGTCAGGTCCGCCGAGCCGCCGATGGTTTCGGTCATCACCGGGTTGACGGCCTCGAGCACCATTTCGCTCGCTCGGCGGGTGGCGACCTTGGGCAGCGCCTCGACGGCGGATTTCTTGACGGCGCGGATCGCGCCCGCAAGCTTGCCCGACGGCTCGCCGGCGAAGATGCGGCGGAACTCGGCCTGCTTGCCGGCGGGCAGGGCGGCGAGCCGCGCGTCCCATGCGGCGCGGTCGGCAGACCCGCGCGCGCCGATGGCTTCCCACGCGGATTTCACATCTGCCGGGATCACGAAGGGCGCATGGGTCCAGCCGTAGGCGGCGCGCGTGTCTGCGATCAGCTTGGCGTCCGTCAGCGCGCCGTGGCCCTTGGACGTGTCCTGCGCCGAAGACCCCAGCGCGATATGCGTGGCGCATGCGACGAAGGCGGGGCGCGGGCTTGCCTTCGCCTGGGTCAAGGCGCGGTCGATGTCGGCAGGGTCGTGGCCGTCACACTCGAACACGTCCCAGCCCGAAGCCGCGAAGCGTGCCTTCTGGTCGGTGATGTCGGAAAGCGAGACCTTGCCGTCGATGGTGATGCCGTTGTTGTCCCACAGCACGATCAGGCGTGACAGCTCCAGCTTGCCCGCAAGGCCGATGGCCTCGTGGCTGACGCCTTCCATCAGGCAGCCGTCGCCCGCAATGACGTAGGTGTGGTGGTCCATCACCTTGGCGCCCCACCGCGCGCGCAAGCCAGCCTCGGCGATGGCGAAGCCGACTGCGTTCGCAAGGCCCTGGCCAAGCGGGCCGGTCGTCGTCTCGATCGCCTTGGCGAGGAAGTTCTCGGGGTGGCCCGCCGTGCGCGAACCCCACTGGCGGAAGTTGCGGATCTGCTCGATGGGAAACTCGACGTCGCCCATCAGGTGCAAGAGCGCATAGATCAGCATCGAGCCGTGGCCGGCAGACAGGATGAACCGGTCGCGGTCCGGCCATTCGGGGGCGGCCACATCGAATTTCATGTGCTTGCCGAACAGCACGGTCGCTACATCGGCCATGCCCATCGGCATCCCCGAATGGCCCGAATTGGCGGCAGCGACGGCATCCAGCGTCAGAACGCGGATCGCGCAGGCTTTGGTCCAATGCTCGGGATGCGTCTGGCGCAGGGTCGCGATGTCCACGGGGGCGGTCCTTCGTGAGGGGCGGCGTCTGGCGGGCCGCGACGACGGGAAAGGGTGCGAAGGGTTCCATACCAGCCCCTGCGGCAAGATCAAGCGCGCCCCGCAACAGCTTGGGCCAAAAGGCTCGCATCGCCTTGGCGTTTGGCTAAGATCGCGAAACGGGGTCGGGCCGCGATTCGTGCGGACCCGACCGACAGGCGAAGGACGATTTCCATGAGCGACGTGAACGAGCTTGAAGGACGCATCGCCGCAGCCCTTGAACGGATTGGCCTTGCGATTGACGCGCTGCCTGCCGGAGACGCCACTGCCGCGCTGGCCGACCTGCCTGCCGAAAGCTCGCAGATGGCCCTGCAAGAGGCGCTTCAGGCCGAGCGCGACGAGACCGCAGACATGGCGGCCCGGCTGCGCGCTGCCGAGCGGGAAATCGCCGAGGCGCAGGGCCTGCGCGAGACGGTGGCCCGGCTGACCGCGCAGCTGGACGCGCAGGGCCTTGACGTGCAGCGGATGCGCCAGAACGTGGTGCAACTGCGCGAGACGGTGCGCGCTCTGCGCGAGGCGCAGGCAAGCGGGGTCGAGGCGCATCTTCTGAACAGTGCGCTTCTGGCCGAGCTTGACGCGCTGCGCGTGACGCGCGCGAGCGAGATCGCCGAGATGGACGAGATCCTAGCCGAACTGAAACCGCTGATTGCAGAGGTGCAGGATGCCTGATGTCGAGATTTTCATCGGAGGGCGGACCTTCCAGGTCGCCTGCCAGCCAGGCGAGGATCACTTCCTGCGCGCCGCAGCGACGCTTCTCGACAACGAGGCGCAGCCCCTTGTCGCGCAGATGGGCCGGATGCCCGAGGCGCGAATGCTGCTGATGTCGGCGCTGATGCTGGCCGACCGCACGGCGGCGCTGGAAGACGAGTTGCGCGCGACCAAGGCGCATGCGGCCTCGCTCGAGGCGCGCGCGGCGCATATGAAGGCAGGCACCGGCGACGTGCCCGCGCATGTGACCGAGACGATGGCAGAGCTTGCGGCGCGGGCCGAGGCGCTGGCGGCGGCGGTCGAGGAACGGATCGGCGCGGCACGGGTTTAGGTTCCACCCCAGAGGAGGAGCCCGACATGTATGTCGATGGGTTTGTCGTGCCGGTAAAGCGTGACCGGATCGAGGATTACCGCGCCATTGCGGCCAGGATGGCCGAGGCGTGGCTGCGCCATGGCGCGCTTCAGGTTGTCGAAGCCGTGGGCGATGATGTGCCCGACGGCACCCATACGTCGTTTCCCATGGCCCTGAAGCTGGAGCCGGACGAGATCGTCGTCTTTTCTTGGATCACCTATCCCGACCGCGAAACGCGCGACCGGGTCAATGCGGCGGTGATGGCCGAGTCGGGCAACGAGATGTCCGAGATGATGGGAAACGATCCGCCCATGAACGGACAGCGCATGTTCTGGGGCGGGTTTCAGGCAATCGTCAACAAGACCGGGCAGGGCGGCTGACGCCGCCCGTCGCGGTCAGCCGTTGGCGGCG
>JANPJD010000081.1:0-13925 GCA_031425325.1 Rhodobacterales bacterium
CGCTTTTCGGGCTCGACCGCCGCACCGGCGGCGAGGTGCGGCTTGCAGGCTCAAGCGCCCCCGCCACCCCGCGCGAGGCGATTGCCGCGGGCCTTGCCTACCTCACCGAGGACCGCAAGACCGAAGGCATCATCCCCGACCTGTCGGTGCGCGAGAACCTGACGCTGGCGCTTCTGCCGCGCCTTGCGCGAATGGGCATCGTCGACCGCGCGCGAGAGCGGCGCATCGTCGAGGGCTTCGTCAAGGCGCTGGGGATCAAGACAGCGCATATGGATCAGCCGATCCGCGAGCTGTCGGGCGGCAACCAACAGAAGGTGCTGCTCGGCCGCTGGCTTGCGCTCGAGCCGCGTCTGCTGATCCTGGACGAGCCGACGCGCGGCGTCGACGTTGGCGCCAAGCGCGAGATCCAGGCGATCATTGCGCGGAAGGTCGAACAGGGCTGCGCTGTCCTTCTGATCTCGTCCGAGTTCGAGGAGCTGATCGAGGGCGCACACGAGATCGTCGTCATGCAGGACGGGCGCAGCACCAGCCGCCTGACCAACCCCGGCGTGACCGAGGCCCGCCTGATCCACGCCATCGCGGCGGGCGACGCATGAGGCTGGCGCTGGAACCCCGCCTCGTCGGGCTGCTGGTGGCGCTCACAGCACTCGCCGTTCTAAACGTCGCCATCACGCCCAACTTCCTTCAGGTGCAGACGCTGGCCGTCAACATCAGCCAGGTCGCGACCATCGCCATCGTGGCGCTGGGCATGACGCTGGTGATCGCCACGGGCGGCATCGACCTGTCGGTGGGCGCGGTCATGGCCGTTGCGGGGGCGCTTGCGCCGATCATCTTCCTGTCGGACTGGGCGCGCGAGAACCCGGGCATCGGGCTTGTGGCCTCGATCCTGCTTCCCTTGCTGGCGGCGGCGCTCTGCGGGCTGTTCAACGGCACGCTCATCAGCTTTCTGGGCGTGCAGCCGATCATCGCGACGCTGATCCTCTTCATCTCGGGGCGCGGCATCGCGCAGGTGATGACGAACGGCAACCTTCAGACCTTCACCAACCCGTCCTTCACCTGGATCGGCACGGGGCGCATCCTGGGGCTGCCGGTGCAGGGCTGGCTCGCGCTGGTGCTGACCGTCCTGATCGCGCTCGTCGTGCGGCGCACGCTTTACGGGCGCTACGTGCTGTCGGTCGGCGGCAACGAGCGGGCGGCGGCGCTGGCGGGCGTGCCAGTCGCGCGCGTCAAGGTCGCAACCTATGTCATCGCCGCCGTGCTAGCGGGGCTTGCGGGGCTGATCGTCGTCGCGATCAACTCGGCGGCGGATGCCGCGCGCATCGGGCAACTGATGGAGCTGGACGCCATCGCGGCCTCGGTCGTCGGCGGAGCGGCGCTGCAGGGCGGTCGCGCGCCTATCGTCGGCACGCTTCTGGGCGCCATGTTCATCCAGCTGATGGGCTACACGCTGATCGCGAACGGCGTACCTGACGAGGCGACGCTGGTCGTGACCGCAGGCATCATCGTGGCCGCCGTCTGGCTGCAACGGGGGCGGCGCACATGACGGCAGAGATGACGGCGGCGCCCGCTATCCGCACCCGCCGCGAGGGCGCGCATCTGGCCGTCTGGGCGGCGCTGCTGGCGCTGATGCTGTTCGGCTTCCTGCGGTACGAGAACTTCGCCTCGGCCTACAACATCTCGTCCTTCCTCGGCTATAACTCGATGTTCATCCTGATCGCGGTGGGGATGTGCCTTGTCATCATGACGGGCGGGATCGACCTGTCGGTCGGCACGGTCGCGGCACTCGCAAGCGTGGTCGCGGCCTATCTCTCGCCGCAGGGGCTGATCGTGGCGCTGCCGGCGGGCCTTGCGACGGGCCTTGCCGTCGGGCTGCTGAACGCGGCCCTCATCACCGGGCTGCGCCTGCCGCCCTTCATGGCGACGCTGGCCACCATGCTCGCGGCCAAGGGTGCGGCGCTGTGGCTCTCGGGCAACCGCACGGTGCCGGTCGACTGGGCGTCGGACTTCACCGCGCTGGGGATGAACAAGCTCGGGCCGCTGCTCCCCTGGACGATCGTCGTGACCCTTGTCGTCGTGGCCCTCGCCTGGCTCATCGTCGAGCAGACCTCGCTTGGCCGCACCGTCCTTGCGGTTGGCGGCAATGCCGAGGCGGCGCATCTGATGGGCCTCAAGACGCGCCGGGCCGAGATCTTCGTCTACCTCGTCTCGGGCGGCTGTGCGGGGTTTGCGGGCGTGTTCCTCGCCTCGGGCTACGGCGCGGGCCAGCCCCTTGAAGGCGCGGGGTGGGAGCTTGCGGCCATCGCCTCGGTCGTGGTGGGCGGCACGCTGCTGACAGGGGGCATGGGCTCGGTCCCCGCGACGGTGGCGGGGGCGCTTCTGTTCGGGCTGATCTTCAACATCCTCAACTTCGAGAATGGGCGCGGCACGATCAGCCTGTCGGCGCACTGGCAATCCGTCATCCGGGGCGCGTTCCTGCTGGTCGTCATCCTTCTGCAAGCCCGCCTCGCCCGAAAGCGCTGACCCCCATGCACATCATTACCGACCTTCAGGCCCGCCTCTACCGCGTCCCGCTCGACGAGGTGATGTCCGACGCCAAGCACGGCGATCACACGCATTTCGAGCTGGTGACGGTGACCGTCAGCACGGCCGACGGCGTGCAGGGCACGGGCTATACCTATACCGGCGGCTTCGGCGGGCGCGCGATCATGGCCATGATCCAGCACGACCTGCGCCCCTTCCTGCTGGGGCAGGATGCTGGCCCGGTCGAGGCGCTGCACGACGCGATGCAGTGGCGCGTCCACTACGTCGCGCGGGGCGGCATCGCGTCTTTCGCGATTTCGGCCATCGACATCGCGCTGTGGGACGTCCGGGGGCGCGCGACGGACCAGCCGTTGTGGCGCATGGCGGGCGGTGCGTCGGACCGCAGCCGCGCCTACCGGGGGGCCATCGACCTGAACTTCCCGCTTGGGAAACTCCTCGACAACGTGCGCGGCTACATCGACGAGGGCTACCGGGGCGTCAAGATCAAGGTCGGGCAAAAGGACATGCGCGACGACTTCGCCCGGGCCGAGGCGGTGCGCGACCTTCTCGGCCCCGACCGCGCCTTCATGGTCGACGCGAACTACGGCTGGAGCGTCGATCAGGCGATCCGCGCCGCCGAGGGCTTCCGCCCGCTTGACCTTCTGTGGTTCGAAGAGCCGACGATCCCCGATGACTACGCGGGCTATGCGCGCATAGCCGAGGCGACCGGCGTGCCGCTTGCGATGGGCGAGAACCTGCACACGATCCACGAGTTCGAGTATGCCGTTGCACAGGCGCGCTGCGCCTATCTTCAGCCCGACGCCTCGAACTGCGGCGGCATCACCGGCTGGCTGCGCGTGGCCCAACTTTGCGGGGCAAACGGGATCCCCGTCTGCTCGCACGGAATGCAGGAACTGCACGTCAGCCTCGTCGGCGCGCAACCGAACGCGGGCTGGGTCGAGGTCCACAGCTTTCCCATCGACCGCTACACCGAGCGCCCGCTCGTCCTCGACGGGCTGCACTGCCTCGCCCCGGACACGCCGGGTACGGGCGTGGTGTTCGACCGCGCCCGCCTTGCGCCCTACGAGGTCGCCTGAAGGGCCGGATCGAGCCGCACGAGGCCCGCGTCGGCGGCAAGGCCCGACAGCGCCGCATCGACCAGCGCTGCATCCTGCACGCCCGCCTCCCACCGCCGCCGCAGGGCGGGGCGGCTGAAGTCGAGTGTCTTCAGCGCCGTCTCCTCGGGGTGGGCGTAGCTCTTGTAAAGGACCGTGCGGCCCTCGGCTGCGCGCAGTGCCTGCGCGCCTTGATGGGCAAAGGCGATGTCCTGCGCCCGGTGCGCTGCGGCGTCGAGCGACCCCGGCGCGTCGCCCTGCATCCGGAACAGATCGAAGGCGACGATGGGCAAGGTTTCTCCATTGCACAGCGGGGCCACCGGCAGGTTCATCGCAAGCGCCCCATCGACAAAGGTGCGCCCGTCCAGCGTCACCGGCTCGAATAGTCCCGGAAAGGCAGTGGCGGCCAACAGATGATCGACGGTGATCCGCGTCCGGGTGGTGTCGAACACCTCGATCTCGCCGCTTCGCACGTCGATTGCGGGTGCCGAAAGACGCATGGCGCCCCCGTTCAGTCGGTCAAAGTCGACCAGCCGCTCAAGTTCCGCGCGCATCTGGCTGCGCCGGAAAAGTGCGACGTCCGGAACGATGCCCGGCATGATCGAGGCGAGGCCGGGGAACGACGGCCCGAACAACCCCGGACACCCGCGCAGCAACGTCCCGACCGCCGAAAGCCGTTGGTCGGCGCGCCGTGTCGTGAACGGGTTGACCGGGCCGGTCGAGGATTGCGCCGCCGTCTCGCAGAAGGCCCGCAAGGCCGCCACGCGCCGCTCGGGCGGGTTCCCCGCAATCAGACCTGCCACAACAGCCCCGATCGAGGTGCCGGCGGCATGCGCGATCTCGTGGCCCCGGTCGAGCAGATGCGAGACGGCACCGGCGTGATAGGCACCAAGCGCATTCCCGCCGGCAAGGCAAAGGGCAATCCGCGTCATCCGGCGCGCCCCGCCACCACGGGCGTTGCGACGCTGCGCCCGATCCGCGCCTGAAGCCCGGCGAGTTGGCCCAGACGGCGCGCGAGCCAGGCCGCCCTCACCGGGCGCCCGTGACCGGGCACGATCACCTGCGGGCCGAGGTCGGCCAGACGGCGGATCGTCGCGGCGGCGTCCTCCCAGTCGGGGGTGAAATAGGCGGGCGGGCCATGCAGTTCCGCCGTCTGAAGGGCCACCGCGGTCGCGGATTCCTGCCGCGTGGTGATGACGGCATCGCCCGAGATCAGGATGCGCCGCGCCTCGTCCCAAAACGAGACATGGCCCGGGCTATGGCCCGGCGTATGCAGCCATATCCAGCCCGGAGCGCCCGGCACCCGCCCGTCAGGCGGCAAGGCGCGCAGGCGGTCCGAAACGTCGGCGGGCCGCGTCGGGTAAAGCGGCGAGATCGCCGCCATCAGCCCACCGCCCTGCTCGGGGCGTGCAGGTGGGTAGCGGTTCCAGCCAGTCAGGTAGGGAAACTCATGCGGATGCGCGTAGATCGGCACGTCCCAGCGCTCGGCGAGCCGCCTCAGCGCGCCGACGTGGTCGAAATGCCCATGCGTGAGGAGGATGGCCTGGGGCCGCGCGCCGGGCCCGAAGCGGCGCTCCGCCGCCGCGACGATCAAGCCTGCCGTGCCGCGCAGCCCTGCATCGACAAGCACCCAGCGCCCCGGCGTGCCGAGGAAGACGACATTGACGATCCCTAGGCGCTTGCAAGCCACATCCGGCGCGACAGCGCGCGGCCCGCCTTGCCTCGGCCGCCCCACAAGCGCTTTGGATGGCAGCGCGATCTGTCGGGTCGACGGGGCAGGGCGGCTGTCGGTCAGCGCCGCTGCGGCTAGCGACACGATGCCATAGGCGGCCATCGCCAGCCGCGCCCGGCGGTCGAGATCGCGCATCGCCGCCGCTGCGAGCAGGACACCCGCCCCCTGCACGGCGTCAAGTGCAAGGTGCCGCCGCATCGGGATCGGGCGGCGTTGGTCAGCGACATAGGCCGTCGCCAGCGAGTAGGCGGCGACCCCCGCCCCGAGCGCGCGCATCGGCGTGCGGATGCGTGCGGGCCAGGGCGCCGCCATCAGGGCGGCGGCAGACAGACCGTCGAGCACGGCATGCAGCGGGGGCGGGATCGGCATGGGCGCATCCTTCAGCGACAGACGGGGCCAACCACCCCAAGGGGCCGCATGTTCCCTCTGCGGCCAAGCGCCGCCCCCCCCCCCTTTTCATTTTCTGTCCACAAGTATCCCACGGGGGGTGCGGGGGGTGTGAAACTCCCCCGCTCGCGCTCACCGCACGTCACGCCGCCTTGCCGTCACGCCTGCCGCTTCAAAGGCTCGTATACCCGCCCTCGACCATCAGGACCGCGCCGTTCACAAGTTCGGCGGCGGGCGAGGCGAGGTAGAGGGCCGCGTCCGCGATCTCCACCGCCTCGCCGAACCGGCCCAAAGGGGTCTTGGCCAGCATCGGGCCGCTCTTTTCCGGGGCAGACCAGACCTTGATGCCCATGGGCGTCATCACCACGGTCGGACAGATCGCGTTGACCTGCACGTTGTGGCGCGCCCATTCCGCGCAAAGAGATTTCGTCAGCGCATTCAGCCCGCCCTTCGAGCTTGCGTATGCCGCGTGGTCGTCAAGTGCCACCACGCCCGTCTGGCTGGAGATGTTGATGATCTTGCCCCAGCGCTGAGCGATCATCGCAGACCCCAGCGCCTGAGACAGCAGGAAGGGCGCGCGCAGGTTCACGGCCATGACCTCGTCCCAGTCCGCGAGCGAGAAGGTCTCGGCAGGGCCGACGCGGCCGATCCCGGCCGAGTTCACGAGAATGTCGATGGTGCCCCATTCGGCCAGCGCCTGCGCCGCGACCGACTTGCAGGCGGCGGGGTCGGCGAGTTCCGCCTCGATCGTCAGGCAGCGCCGTCCCTGCGCGCGCACTGCCGCCGCCGTTTCCTCGAGGCCTCCCGCGTCGCGCGCGACCGCCACGACGTCGGCCCCCGCATCGGCGAAGACGCGGGCGATCTCGGCCCCGATGCCTTTCGAGGCACCCGTGACCATCGCCTTGCGGCCTTCTATCGAGAACCTTTTCACCCAGTCCGGCATCGGGATCACTCCAGGTTGGTGTGGCGCGCCCGCATCGCCTCGGGCGCGGTGCCCAGACGATCGCGCAGCGCCAGCACGAGAAGTTCGAAGGTCAGGTATTGCGCCCCCTCGAACAGCGAGCCCATCGGCAGGATCGAGGCGGGCGCATGGTCGTCGGCCATCGTCTGCGCGGGGATCGTCAGCACCCGGTCGCAGGCGCGCGGCACCGTACCGCCGGGCTGCGCCGTCACGCAGGCGGTCCGCGCGCCGGCGTCACGCGCGACGCCCACCAGCGCCTCGACCGTCGAGAACGAGCCGGGACCGGCGCTGACGACCAGCAGGTCGCCCCGGCCCACGGGCGGCGCGCTCATGTCGCCCACGACATGCGCGTCGAGGCCAAGGTGATAAAGCCGCATCGCCAGCGCGCGCATCATCAGCCCCTCGCGCCCGACGCCGTGGCAGACGATCCGGCGGGCGGCGGCGATTTCGTCGACCATGCCGCCGATGTCGCCCGGATCGACGCGCAGCACCGCGTCGCGGATCTCGTCGGCAGCCCCTGCGGCGCGCGCGGCAAAATCCATCATAGCCCCTCCACCGTCGCGTCGACCGCAGCCTCAAGCAGGCCCGTCTCGTCCAGGACGTCCAGCACCGTGTAGCGGCTTCGCAGGAAGCGCGCGGCAAGGATCGTGCGGCGCAGCGTGGTCGTGTCGACGCCGATCTCGGCGGCTGTGCCCGGCGCGCCTGCCGCCCGCAGGGCCGCGCGCATCGCCTCGGGCGTCATCACCTGCGCGGTCAGCCTCGCATGCAGGTCGGGCCAGACCTTTGCCAGCCGGGCCAGCCGTGCGTGCAGGACTTCGGGGGTCGCGTGCTTGGCGCGCGTTTCGTCCAGCGCGCGGGCCGCAATCTCGCCCGGACCGAAGGCCGCGCGGATCGCTTCGGCCTTGGCCTCCATCGACGGGGCGCAGGCCACGATAGCGCGGGGGTCAAGCTTGGTCAGGTCCTGCCGCAGAAGCCAGTCATAGAGCGCCAGCGACGCGAGGCAGCCGATGGCGACGCAGGCTCCGTGGCTGACCCGTTCGCCGTTGAACGAAAGGTTGTCCATCTCCCACAGGTGCGCGATCTGGTGATCGGCCCCAGAGGCAGGACGCGACGAGCCGTGCAGTTCCATCGCAAGGCCCACCACCGTCAGCCCGGCGAACAGCCCCTCCATCGCCGCGCGGTCGCCTGCGGCGATGCGCGCAGGCTCGGCCAGCCAGCCACGCAGGCCACTTTGAACCAGAGGCCAGGCCACATCGTCGATGGCCTCGATCCCCAGCGCGTCGGCCACGATCCAGTCGGCCCCGGCGGGCACCTTGCCCGCAAGGTCGCCATAGCCCCAACCGGTCATCGGGGCGGGGGCGGCGGCGATCACGTCAAGGTCGCCCAGAATGGCGCGGGCCGGGCGGCACTGGATGGTCTTCTTGAAGCCGCGCTCGGACAAAGGCGAGCCTGCCGAGGTGTAGCCGTCCATCGAGGCGGCGGTCGCAATGCAGAGATAGGGCCGGTCGAGCCCGAAGGCCGCGTGCTTCACGACGTCGTTCAGCACACCCGAGCCGATGGCGACGGGGGTGGAGGCATCGGTCGCAAGCACCGCGCGCAGCTGATCGGCCAACTCGACGGTCGGCTTTGGCTGAGGCCGGGCGGGCAGGATGTGGCGGCGCGTGGCGATGCCGCTTGCCTGCAAGGCGGCCTCGGTCGCGGGCCCCGCGGCCGCCCAGGTGTTCTCGTCGGCGACAAGGCAGGCGGGACCGGAGAAATGGCGGGTGTAGAGCGCGCCCGCCTCGGCGAGCCGCCCCGGTCCGACCAGCACCTCGGCGACCGAGGCAGAGCGGGCGACGGCATCGGCGATCAGGCGTGCCGTCGTCATGCCGCGATCCCACCCGATGACAGGGTCTGCCCGTCGGCGGCAAAGAGGTGGACACGGGCCGGGGGCAGGCCCAGGCCGACCCGCGCCCCGTGATCGAGCGGGGTGTCGCCCTCGGCCCGCACGACAAGCGCTTCGCCGCTTTCCGTCCGCACGTAAAGATAGGCGTCGCCGCCGAGCGTCTCGCGCAGGCTGACCGTCGCCTGAAGGTCGCCCTGACCCTCGGGGAGTAGCTGAAGGTGTTCTGGGCGGATGCCAAGCTGCACGGCCCCCGGGATCGGGGCGGCGGTCAGCGGGGTGCCGCCGCTGACGACCCGCCCGCCCTGAACCGTGACCGGCAGGAAGTTCATCGCCGGCGCACCGATGAAGCCCGCGACAAAGGCGGTGCGCGGGCGGTGATAGAGGTCCATCGGGGTGCCCACCTGCTCGATCCGTCCTGCCTGAAGCACGACGATCTTGTCGGCCATGGTCATCGCCTCGACCTGGTCGTGCGTGACGTAGATCATCGTGGCCTTGAGGTCGCGGTGCAAGGATTCAAGCTCGACCCGCATCTGCACACGCAGTTTTGCGTCAAGGTTCGACAGCGGCTCGTCGAAGAGAAAGACCTTGGGCTGCTTGACGATGGCCCGCCCGATGGCGACGCGCTGGCGCTGGCCGCCCGACAGCTGGCCCGGCTTGCGGTCGAGATAGGGCTCGAGTTGCAGGATGCGCGCGGCCTCGGCCAGGCGGGATGCACGAAGTTCGGGCGCCACCTTGTTGACCTTCATGCCGAAATCCATGTTCTCGCGCACCGTCATGTGGGGGTAGAGCGCGTAGGACTGGAAGACCATCGCCACGTCCCGCTCGGACGGCGCAAGCTGCGACACATCACGCCCGCCGATCGAGATCATGCCCGACGAGATCGGCTCGAGCCCCGCGATCGAGCGCAGAAGCGTGGATTTGCCGCAACCGGACGGGCCGACGAAAACCGCGAACTCGCCATCGGCGATGTCAAGATCGATGCCGTGCAGCGCCTGCTGCGCGCCGTAGAACTTGTTGACCGACTCCAGCCTGACCTCGGCCATCCGCCGCGCCTCCTTCCTGTCCCAGACCCGCTTTTTGTCGTTGACTCGGGGGCCATTCGATACATTCATATCGGCGGCGTTACAAATGGAAGTCAACTGCGAAACGCCGCATCCCTGGGAGGACACGATGAAACTGAAGCTGCAAACAAGTGCGTTCGCACTTGCTGCCTCGGCCGTGATGGTCGCGGGCGGACAGGCGCAGGCCTGGTCGCTCGAGGAGGCGGCAAAGCCTTATGCCGGGACCGAACTCGAGGTGCTGTTCCTCGACCGTCCGGGCTACAATGCCGCGATCCAGATGCTGCCCGAGTTCGAGGCGGCGACCGGGATCAAGGTCAACTACACGACCGTCCCCTACGAGAATGCGCTGGGCGAGCAGGTCCGCGATTTCGTGGCGGGCGGCGATCTTGATATCGCGCTGATCGACCTCGTCTGGATCGGCAACTTCGCCGAGAACGGCTGGATCGTCCCGATCGAGACCTTCACAGCGAACGCGGACCTCGCGGACCCCGCGCTGAACATGGACGACTTCTTCCCGCTGGTGGTGAACGCCTTCGGCGGCTGGAACGGCGTCACCTATGGCCTGCCCTTCGACAACTATTCCGGCCTGATGTTCTACAACCGTTGCATGCTGGAAGAGGCGGGCTTCGACGGCCCCCCCGAGACGTGGCAGGAACTGAAGGACGTCTACGGCCCTGCGCTGACCAAGGACGGCAAGTATGCCTTCGCGCTGCAATCCAAGCGCAACGAGACGCAAAGCGCCGACAGCTTCGCCCGGATGCTCTGGCCGTTCGGCGGCAGCTTCCTGAACGCCGAGTTCCGCTCGAACCTGAACTCGCCCGAAAGCCAGGCGGGTCTTCAGTTCCGCCAGGACCTGATGCAGTACATGCCCGAGGGGATCGTCGCCTGGGACCACGCCGAGACGGTCAACGGGCTGGCACAGGGCGATGTCGCGATCATCACCGAATGGTCGGCCTTCTACTCGACCTTGCGCGACCCCGAGACCTCGACGCTGGGCGATTGCCTTGCCGTGGCACCCGAGCCGATGGGTCCCGCCGGCCGCAAGCCCGCGCTTGGCGGCTTCAGCCTTGCGGTCGCAAGCCAGGCCGACGAGGCCGAGCAGGCGGCGGGATGGCTGTTCATCCAGTGGGTGACCTCGGCCGCAAATGCCGGACGCTATCTTGAGTTGGGCGGCGTGCCCGCGCGGCAGTCAGCCTATGCCGACCCGGCGCTGGCCGAGAAGTTCACCTTCATCCCGGCGCTGGTCGAAAGCTGGAAGGACGGCGTGCCCGAGTTCCGCCCGCGCTTCGCCGAATGGCCCGCCATCACCGAGATCGTGCAGGAGTGGGGCACCAAGATGATGCTCGGCGAAGTCTCGGTCGAGGAGGGTGCCAGCACCATCGGCGAGCGGATGGAGGCCGTGCTGCAGGAAGCCGGCTATTACGACGGCAACAAGCCACTCGCGCAGTGACCACAACCTCTCCCCCATCCCCTCTCTCACGGGAGAGGGGATGCGCTGGTGGTAACGCCGCGCTCCCCTCTCCGACTCGGAGAGGGGCTGGGGGAGAGGCTTTTTCCAGACTGTCGACCATGACCACCCGGTGCCAGGAGGCACGCCCATGACCACCCGCGTTCCGCGCAGCACCCTTCTGGCCTTCCTCGGCCCCGCCGTCGCGGCGCTGCTTGTCGTGGGGATCGTGCCGCTGCTGTATGCGCTGTGGAAAAGCCTGCACTACTTCAACCTGACCAAGTTGGCAGGCCAACGCTTCGTCGGGCTCGACAATTATGCCTTTGTGCTGACCGATCCGGTCTTCTGGCAGGCGATGGGGCGCACGGCACTGCTGTTCTTTCTGTCGGTGCCGGTGCAGATCGCGCTCGGCCTGACCATCGCGCTGGTGCTGCACCGTCCCGGCCTGACACTGTGGAAAACGCTGACGCGCCTTGCGCTCGTGCTGCCGATGGCCACGACCTATGCCGTGGTCGGGTTGCTGGCGCAGGTCATGCTCAACCAGAAATACGGCGTCATCAACCAGATGCTCGGCTGGCTGGGCGTCGACGCGATCAACTTCATCGGCGATCCGACCAACGCCTTCATCGCCGTGGTCTTCTGGGACATCTGGCAATGGACGCCCTTCGTGGCGCTCGTACTGCTCGCGGGCCTTTCGACCGTCCCGCCCGAGATCGAGGAGGCAGCGCAGCTTGAGACGCGTTCGGCCTGGACGGTGCTGCGCCATGTGCAACTGCCCTTCCTGATCCCAAGCCTCGTCGCGGTGCTGATCCTGCGGACCGCCGACACGCTCAAGCTGTTTGACATGCCCTTCACGATGACGCGGGGCGGCCCCGGTTCGGCGACCGAGTTCATCGCCATCCTGATCGAGCGGGTCGGCAACCGGCAGTTCGACATCGGGCTGGCAAGCGCGCAGTCGATGATCATGCTGGTCATCACCATCCTTCTCGCGCGGCTTTACATCCGCCTTTTCTACCGCGAGGTCCGCTGATGGCCGTCTCCGACCTGTCCGCCCCGCGTGCCGTCGCCGCCCCGCGCGTCACGCATCGCAGCCGGGGGCTTGCGCTCGAGGCGCTGCTGCTTCTGGCGATCGGGCTCTTCTGCGTCTTCCCGTTCTACTGGATGGTCACGACCAGCCTGAAGACGCAGGTGGTCGCCCTGCAATCGCCGCCGGTCTGGTGGTTCACGCCCACGCTTGCCAACTACACCGAGGTCCTGTTCGAGGACCGCGTGGGCGTGGCCCTGATCAACTCGCTGATCGTCGCGGTCAGCACGACGATGCTCGCCGTCTGCCTTGGCACCCCTGCCGCCTATGCGCTGGCGCGGTTCGAGTTTCGCGGCAAGACGGACCTCTGGTTCTGGTTCATCACCAACCGCTTCGTCTCGCCCGTCGTGCTGGCCTTTCCGGTGTTCCTCATCAGTCGAGAGCTTGGCCTGCGCGACACGCACCTGGCGCTTATCCTGATGTATCTGACCTTCACGCTGCCTATCGTGATCTGGATCTGCACTGACCAGTTCCGCTCGATCCCGAAGGAGCTGGACGAGGCGGCGCTGCTGGAGGGCGCGTCGCAATGGCGCATCTTCCGCTCGATCTGTCTGCCGCTGGCAATGCCGGGCGTGGCGGTCAGCTCGATCCTGTCGTTCATCTTCTCGTGGAACGAGCTTCTCTTCGCCTACATCCTGGCCCCGAAGGCCGCCAAGACCGCGCCGGCGATGGCGATCACCTTCATGGAAGGCTATGACGTGCCCTACGGCAAGATCATGGCGACCTCGACGCTGATCGTCATCCCCGTCTTGATCTTTGCGCTTCTGGCCTCAAAACACCTCGTGCGCGGCCTGACGATGGGCGCTGTGAAGTAACGAGGGTCCATGCCGCGTCCGCCGAAGCTGCCCAGGGTCGACACCGAAGAGCGGTTTCTGGCGCAGGTTGCCTGGGCCTATTACGTCGAAAGCCTGACGCAAGAGGCGGTGGCCGACAAGCTGGGCGTGACGCGGCTGCGCGTCAACAAGGCGATCTCCGAGGCGCATCGGCGGGGCCTGGTGCGGATCACCTTCAACACGGCTTTCGCGGCCTGCGCCGAGCTGGAAGCAGCACTTGTGGCGCGCTGGGGCCTGAAGCAGGCCTACGTGGCCCCCGCGCCGCTTGATCCCAGGGATGTGCAGATGATCGTAGGGGCGGCGCTCGGCCACCTTCTGACCGAGGTGCTGGCCGATCCCGCGATCCGTCTCTTCGGCATGTCCTGGGGCGGCACGCTGAACATCGCGACGCGCTTTGTCGCGGCGATGGAACGCCCCGACCTCGAGGTGATCTCGGTCATGGGCGGGCTCACCCGCGGCTCGGACCTCAACAGCTTCGAGATCACGACGCGGCTCGCGGACCTGATGGGCGCGCAGCACAGCTACTTCACGGCCCCCCTCTACGCCGGATCGCCCGCCTCGCGCGATGCGATCCTGGAACAGGACGTGTTCCGCGAGGTGCTGGAGAAGCTGCGCTCGGTCGACGCGATGGCGATGGCGGCGGGGGACCTGTCGCCCCTGTCGCTTCTGATGCGCGACGGGCTGCCCTCGGGGATGACGATCGAGGAACTGGTCGCGGCGGGGGGCGTGGGCGACATCCTGGGCACGGTCATCGACGAAGGGGGGCGCCCGATCGACCACCCGATCAACGAGCGGGTGATCGGCATCGGCCTCGACGACCTCGGCCCCATCCCGAACGTGATCCTCGCGGCCGGGGGCGCGCACAAGGTGCCGGTGATTCGGGGGGTGCTGGCGCGCGGG
>JANPJD010000082.1:0-5773 GCA_031425325.1 Rhodobacterales bacterium
GGTGACTATCTTGTGTTGAAAAATCCTCTGCCGGACGTGACACTCGCTTCTGTCGACTAAGGGGCGGATTTCCGGTTGAACAAAGGGGCGAAGCGGTGCGCGGCGGCGATGGCCGCGCTTTTGTGGTCGTTTGCCCCCGCCTGGTCTCAGGACGTGACCCTCACATCGCTTGACGGGACGCTCGAGATATCGGGCGAGTTCCGCAGTTTCGACGGCGAGTTTTATCGCATTTCCAGCCGATTCGGCCTTCTAACGGTCGATGCCCAAGGCGTGCTCTGCGACGGTCCCGCCTGTCCCGACCTTACCGGATATGTGGCCGAGGTTCGCCTCGTTGGTGAGGCCGAGGCGGGCGCGCGCTATCTGCCCGGACTGATCGGCGGTTTCGCGGGGCAGAAGGGCCTTGCCCTCTCCGTCGCGCCCGAGGATGGCGGCATGGTCTTTACCCTGTCGCGCGGGCAGGACGAACTGGCTGTTGCGCGCTTCGTCTTGCGCCACATGGATGATAGCGCCGTCGACCGCGCCTTGCGTGAGGGCAACGCCGATTTCGGCCTTTCGCCGATGCCCGTTGCGGATCACGTCGCGATGGGCCTTGGCTCCGAAGCGCTGGTTGCCGTCGTCTCGCCCGAGAACCCTGTCCGGACGATCTCGTCGGGCGATCTCGCGCGCGTGCTGGCGGGCGAGGTCGCCAATTGGGCGGTGCTCGGCGGCCCCGACCTGCCGCTTGTCCTGCACGGGCTGGCGCCTGCGTCGGGCTTCGTCCGGGCCGTCGAAGCGGGAATCGGCCAGCCGGTCGTCGCCAATCGGTTGCATCCCGACGGGGCGGCCCTTGATGCCGCCATCGCCCGCGACCCCTGGGGCATTGCACTGACCCGAGCGGGCGCGGTCACAGGTTCCCGTGTTCTCGACCTCGTGGACAGCTGCGGCTTTCATCTGCAGCCGACGCCCCTGTCCGTAATGGCACAGGACTACCCGCTGGTGCAGCAGACCTACGTTGTCCAGCCCAGGCGCCGCCTGCCCCTTGTTGCGCGCGAGTTCCTCGCCTTTCTCGCGCTACCGGCGACGACTGCGTTGGGCCAGGGTGCAGGTCTGGTCCCGACCGAGCCGCTCCTTGCCGACGGACGCCGCCTCGCGAATGCGATCCGGGCCGCCGGGGAGGAGACTGGCGTGGCCGAGTTGCAGCGCTTGACCGTCTCGATGAAGGACAGGGAGCGCCTTGCGCTTTCCTTCCGCTTCGAGGAGGGATCGGACAGGTTCGATGCGGCGTCTCGCGCGAACCTCGATAAGCTGGTCCGGTTGATCGAGGCGGGACTGTTTGAGGACCGTCAACTGACGCTTGCCGGCTTTTCGGACGGCTCCGGGGCGGCGCCCGCCAATATCGACGTGTCGCGTCGTCGGGCAGAGCAGCTTCAGGAAGCCATTGCCGAGGCCGTGCCGGATCTCGGCGACCTGCGCGTGCGTCTGGAGGTTCAGGCCTTCGGCGAGGCGCTGCCGCTCGCTTGCGACGAAAGCGCCATCGGCCGACATCTGAACCGGCGCGTCGAGGTGTGGGTCGGGCCGATCAAAGATACCCCAGCGACCGGAAACTGACCTCGCGCGAGCGCCCGACGATCAGGTGATCGTGCAGGGTGATACCCAACACCTGAGCCGCGTCCTGGATCTGCGCCGTCATGGCAATATCCGCTTCTGACGGTGTCGGATCGCCCGACGGATGATTGTGCACAAGGATCAGCGCGCTGGCGTTCAGTTCCAGCGCCCGCTTCACCACCTCTCGCGGATAGACAGGGACGTGATCGACCGTGCCGCGCGCCTGCTCTTCATCGGCGATGAGCACATTCTTGCGGTCAAGGAAAAGGATACGGAACTGCTCGGTCTCACGGTGCGCCATGGCGGTGTGACAGTAGTCCAGAAGCGCATCCCAAGACGTCAGGACCGCACGGTTCATGACGCGGGCCCGCGCCATGCGCTGCCCCGCCGCCTCGACGATCTTCAACTGCGTGACGATTGCCTCGCCCACGCCCCGCACCTGCAAAAGCCGTGGGATTGGGGCCGCTATGACCCGGTTGAAGTCGCCAAAGGTGTCAAGCAACAGCCGCGCCAGGGGTTTCATGTCCTGCCGATCCACGGCACCGAACAGCACAAGTTCCAGCAATTCGTAGTCCGGCAGCGCTGCCGCCCCGCCTTGGCGGAACCGCTCGCGCAGGCGTTTCCGATGATCCCGGATGTAGGATGGCAGCCGTTCCGGCAGGGCCGCGCCCTCGGCCTCGTCGGCGTCTCCGGGCGCGAACAGCCCCGGCATGGATTCGGCGAAGCTCTGGGTCCGAGTCATGCGCCGACCTTCGCCTGACTTGGTGAACAGACCGTTAATTCTTCTGTTCCCAAAAATCCTCCGGGGGTCCCGAGGACCCCCGGGCCTCTCCACCCGCGCTCAGCCCTTCATACCATCCCAGAAGGTCCGCACCTTCGAGAAGAAGGACGAGCTTTCGGGGTTGTTGTCCTCGGACAGCTTCTCGAACTCGCGCAGCAGGTCCTTCTGGCGCTGCGTCAGGTTCACGGGTGTCTCGACGGCCATCTCGATAAGCATGTCGCCCTGTCCGCCGCCGCGCAGGGCGGGCATCCCCTTGGCGCGCAGGCGCATCTGTTTGCCGGTCTGACTGCCCGGCGGCACCTTCACGCGGCTCTTGCCGCCGTCGATGGTCGGCACCTCGACCTCGCCGCCGAGCGCTGCGGTCGCGATGCTGACCGGCACGCGGCAGTAAAGCGTCTGGCCGTCGCGCTGGAAGATCGCGTGCTCGCGCACCTCGATGAAGATGTAGAGATCGCCTGACGGCCCGCCGCGCAGGCCCGCCTCGCCCTCGCCCGCCAACCGGATGCGCGTGCCTGTTTCGACGCCGGCCGGAATGTTGACCGACAGTGCACGCTCCTTCTCGATCCGCCCCGCCCCGCCGCAGTTCCGGCAGGGGTTCTTGACGATCTGGCCCATCCCGCTGCAGGTGGGGCAGGTCCGCTCGACCGTGAAGAAGCCCTGCTGCGCGCGGACCTTGCCCATGCCCGAACAGGTCGGACAGGTGACGGGTTCTGCCCCGCCTTCGGCCCCGGTGCCACGGCAGACCTCGCAGGCGGTGGAGGAGGGAACGTTGATGGCCTTCTGGACGCCCGAATAGGCGTCTTCCAGCGTGACCCGCAGGTTGTAGCGCAGGTCAGACCCGCGCTGGGCGCGCGACCGCGCGCCCGGCTGCCCGCCACGCCCGCCCATGAAATCGCCGAACAGGTCTTCGAACACATCCGAGAAGGCGCTTGCAAAGTCGCCCTGCCCACCCGCGCCGGTCGGACGGCCACCCTCGAAGGCGGCATGGCCATAGCGGTCATAGGCGGCTTTCTTGTCGGCGTCCTTCAGTGTGTCGTAGGCCTCGTTCACTTCCTTGAACTGCGCCTCGGCCTCGGGATTGTCCGAGTTGCGGTCGGGGTGAAGTTCCTTCGCCTTGGCCCGGTAGGCCTTCTTCAGCTCTTCCGCCGAAGCCGAGCGCGAGACGCCGAGCACATCGTAGAAATCACGTTTTGCCATCGCTCATTCCCTTGGCACAACGAAAGGGGCGGCCCGCATCGGGGCCGCCCTCTCTTGCGTCTGCTGCGGCGTCACTTCCGCTTGTTGTCGCCGAGATCTTCGAAGTCGGCATCCACGATGTCATCGTCGACACCGCGCGGGCCGTCGCTTTCACCCGCTTCGGCCTCGGCCTGGCTCGCCTTGTAGATCGCCTCGCCCAGCCGCATCGCAGCTTCGGTGACGTTCTGGATGCCGCCCTTGATCTTGCCGGCATCCTCGGTCTTCAGCGTCTCTTCCAGTGCGCCCATCGCAAGCTCGATCGCCTCGACGGTCGAGGGATCGACCTTGTCGCCATGCTCCTCGATCGACTTGCGGGTCGAGTGCAGCAGGCTTTCGGCCTGGTTGCGCGTCTCGACCAGCTCGCGGCGGGCCTTGTCGGCGTCGGCATTCGCCTCGGCGTCCTTGACCATCTTCTCGATCTCGTCATCCGACAGACCGCCCGAGGCCTGGATCGTGATCGCCTGCGTGCGGCCAGTGCCCTTGTCCTTGGCGTTCACGCTGACGATGCCGTTCGCGTCGATGTCGAACGTGACCTCGATCTGCGGCATGCCGCGCGGTGCGGGCGGGATCTGCTCGAGATTGAACTGGCCGAGCATCTTGTTGTCGGCGGCCATCTCACGCTCGCCCTGGAAGACCCGGATCGTGACCGCGTTCTGGTTGTCCTCGGCGGTCGAGAAGATCTGGCTCTTCTTGGTCGGGATGGTGGTGTTGCGGTCGATCAGGCGGGTGAACACGCCGCCCAGCGTCTCGATCCCCAGCGACAGCGGCGTCACGTCGAGCAGCACCACGTCCTTGACGTCGCCCTGCAGCACGCCCGCCTGGATGGCGGCACCCAGTGCCACGACCTCATCGGGGTTGACGCCCTTGTGGGGCTCTTTCCCGAAGAATTTGGTCACTTCCTCGATCACGCGGGGCATCCGCGTCATGCCGCCAACGAGCACCACCTCGTCGATGTCGCCGACCGACAGGCCGGCATCCTTCAGCGCAGCCTGGCAGGGCTTGATCGACGCCTTGATAAGGTCGCCGACAAGGCTTTCCAGCTTGGCACGGGTCATCTTGACCACCAGGTGCAGCGGCTGTCCGGTGTTAGAGTTCATGCTGATGAAGGGCTGGTTGATCTCGGTCTGGCTGGCCGAGCTGAGCTCGATCTTGGCCTTTTCCGCCGCTTCCTTCAGGCGCTGAAGCGCCATCTTGTCCAGCGTCAGGTCGACGCCATGCTCTTTCTTGAACTCCTCGGCGAGGTGGTTGACGATCCGCATGTCGAAGTCCTCGCCCCCGAGGAACGTGTCCCCGTTGGTCGACTTCACTTCGAACAGGCCATCGTCGATCTCGAGGATCGTGATGTCGAACGTGCCGCCGCCAAGGTCATAGACCGCGATCGTGCGCGCTTCCTTCTTGTCGAGACCGTAGGCAAGCGCCGCCGCCGTCGGCTCGTTGATGATCCGCAGCACCTCGAGGCCCGCGATCTTGCCTGCGTCCTTGGTGGCCTGGCGCTGGGCGTCATTGAAGTAGGCGGGCACCGTGATGACGGCCTGCGTGACCGTCTCGCCAAGATAGGACTCGGCGGTTTCCTTCATCTTCTGAAGGATGAAGGCACTGATCTGGCTCGGCGAATACTTCTCGCCACGCACTTCGACCCAGGCGTCGCCGTTGCCGCCGTCGACCAGGGTGTAGGGCAGGTTCTTCTTGTCCTTCGCGACCATGCTGTCGTTCAGGCGGCGCCCGATCAGGCGCTTGACGGCGAACACGGTGTTGGACGGGTTCGTGACCGCCTGGCGTTTGGCCGGCTGGCCGACGAGGCGTTCGGTTTCGGTGAAACCGACGATGGAGGGCGTGGTGCGGGCCCCTTCCGCGTTCTCGATGACACGGGGCTGCGCGCCGTCCATGATCGCAACGCAGGAGTTCGTGGTCCCGAGGTCAATCCCGATGACTTTGGCCATGTAAAGCTACCTCTTCTTTCGGCGATGTTATGGGGTCAGACCCGTTGCGGCCTCTGCCCCCGATCCCAGCGAGATCCGGCAGGGCTGGCCGCCCCGGTCCGGCTTCGAGGGGTATATAAGAGGGGGTCCATGGGCCTGCAAGCGTGACGGTCCTGTGAATTGACTCCGGTTCGACAGATTTGCCCGGCCCAGGATGATCGCGCCGGACAGCCCTTTGATCGCCTGCTTCCCG
>JANPJD010000083.1:0-22668 GCA_031425325.1 Rhodobacterales bacterium
CACTGGATGCTGAAAGAGCCCGAACTTGAAGAAGAGGCCCTGACCGCCACCGCCGAAGGCCAAACGCTGACCGTGACGCGGCGGACCATCGGCGACCCGCCGGGGCCCGTCACGATCACCGGCCCCGACGGCACCGAGACGCTGCTCGAAATGCCAGAGGTGGCACCTGGCCGGTATCAAGTGGAATGGGAGGCCCCCGACATCGGCCTTTACCGGCTTGAGCAGGGCGACATGGCAACGGTCGTGGCGCTTGGCCCCTCGGCCCCGCGCGAGTTCGAGCAGACGATTGCAAGCGACACGGTGCTGGCGCCCGTGGCAGAGGCGATGCGGGGCGGCATCCTGCGGCTTGAGGACGGTGCGCCAGACATCCGCGCGGTGCGCGAGGGGCGCGTCGCCTCGGGGCGCGGCTGGATCGGCATCATCCCGCGCGACGCCTATGTGACCGAGGATGTGTCCATCGCACCCTTCCTGCCGCCCTGGATGATGCTGCTGCTCGCCTCGGTCCTCGCAGTCGCGGCGTGGCTGCTGGAGGGCCGTCGCGGCCCGTCACGGATCGCGGCGCAGAATAACGGCGCGTGAGTCTGACGCGAATTCGCGCCGCAGGATGACGCCAAGCGACAGCGTGGTTCCCACGATCAGCGCCCAGGGGCCAAGCAACCAGGCGAGGGCAGCAAGCGCGAAATAGACGCCGCGCAGCCCCCGGTTGAAGCTGCGCGCGGCCGTGATGTTGATCTCGGCCGCCTGCGCCGCCCTGTGAAAGGCCAGCGGGTCGCCCGGATCGTTCGGCACTGCTGCCATCAAGATCGAACAATAGCCGAACAGCCGGTGCGCCCAGATGAACTTGAGCAGCGACGTGGCGAGGAACAGGATCACCGGAATGATCCGCAACTCGATCCCCTCGACCGCTGCGGCGGGAGCGAAATCCTCGGCCACGCCTGCAAGGCTGGCGGGGTTGCCCAGCAATGCGACACCGCCGCCGATCGCGATCATGCAGGCCGAGGCGAAGAAGGCCGTGCCCTGGCGAAGGCTGTCGATCATCGTCGCATCGAAGATGCGCGGCTGGCGCGTGACGAACTGGCGCATCCAGTCGTGCCGGTAGGCGGACATGAGATAGGTGACCGAAGGTCGAGACGCGGGCGGATGCTCGATCACCCAGCCGATCCCCAGCCAGGCCGCCCAGAGATACCCCAGGGCGATGGCATCGACAGGTCCGAACGACGCGACGAGAAGTGGAATATCCATCCGGCGATGGTAGCCTTGGCACGGCAGGCTTGCCAGAGGCCAGAATTGGTTATATTATTTTACCAGATAGGGGCGCCGAGGGGAAATGACGATGCAGATGCCTGTACCCGATGCCTCGATCCTTGCGCGCAAGGCACGGATCGTCTCGCAACTGTTTGCCGTTCTCCCCCCGGATGCCGTGATCCATGAGCCGACCGAAACGCGGGCTTATGAATGCGACGGCCTGACCGCCTATCGCTGTCCGCCGCTCGCGGTTGTACTGCCCCGGTCGACGGCGGAGGTCGCGGCGGTGCTGCGGCTTTGTCATGCCGAGGGGGTTCCCGTCGTGCCGCGCGGGTCGGGCACGTCGCTTGCGGGCGGGGCGCTGCCGACGGCGGATTGCGTGATCCTGGGCGTAGCGCGCATGAATAGCGTCCTTGAAACAGACTACGACAACCGTTTCATCCGCGTGCAATCCGGGCGCACGAACCTGAGCGTGACGGGCGCTGTCGAGGCCGAAGGCTTTTTCTACGCCCCTGATCCGTCCAGCCAGCTTGCCTGCGCCATCGCGGGCAATATCGCGATGAACTCGGGCGGGGCGCATTGCCTGAAATACGGGGTCACGACCAACAACCTGCTCGGCGTCACGCTGGTCACGATGGACGGCACGATCCTGGAAATCGGCGGGCCTTGGATGGACGCGCCGGGGCTGGATCTGCTGGGGGTGATCTGCGGCTCGGAAGGGCAGCTTGGCGTCGTGACCGAAGCCACCTTGCGGATTCTGCCCAAGCCCGAAGGCGCGCGTCCGATCCTTATGGGGTTTGCCGCGAACGAGGTCGCGGGGGCCTGCGTCAGCGACATCATCAAGGCGGGTGTCCTGCCAGTCGCCATCGAGTTCATGGACCGGCCCTGCATCCGCGCCTGCGAGGCCTTCGCCAAGGCGGGCTACCCAGACTGCGAGGCGCTTTTGATCGTCGAGGTCGAGGGCTCGCCCGCCGAGATCGACGAGCAGCTTGCACTCATCAAGGAGATCGCGCTGCGCCATGATCCGGTCGAATTGCGCGAAAGCCGAAGCGAGGACGAGTCCAAGCGTATCTGGCTGGGCCGCAAATCGGCCTTCGGCGCGATGGGGCAGATCAACGACTACATGTGCCTAGACGGCACGATCCCTGTGTCGGCCCTGCCGCATGTGCTGCGGCGGATCGGCGAGATGAGTGTCGAGTTCGGGCTCGACGTCGCCAATGTCTTCCATGCGGGCGACGGCAACATGCACCCGCTGATCCTGTTCGACGCAAACAAACCCGGCGACCTCGAGCGCTGCGAGGCGCTTGGGGCCGAGATCCTGAAGCTCTGCGTCGAGGTCGGCGGCTGCCTGACCGGCGAGCATGGCGTCGGCATCGAGAAGCGCGACCTGATGGGCGTGCAGTTCGCCCCCGCCGACATGGAGGCGCAGATGCGGGTCAAGGACGTTTTCGATCCCGGCTGGCTGTTGAACCCCGCCAAGGTGTTCCCGCTGGCAATCACCGAAACGCGGCGCGCGGCCTGACCGGGGGAACCGGGGGGCTCGCCCCCCGGACCCCCGAGGATATTTGGGGACAGAAAATGGCAGAAGACGTTCGCCCCGCAACCGAGGCGGAGATCGCCGAGGCGGTGCGGGTCGCGCCCGGCCCGCTGCGGATTGTCGGCGGCGGCACGCGGAGCGGGGCGGGGACAGGTGCCGCACTTCATGTCTCGGGACTGAGCGGTGTGACTTTGTACGAACCCGGCGCGCTGACCCTGGTCGCCTTAGCCGGAACGCCGCTGGCCGAAGTGGAGGCGATGCTGGCCGCCGAGGGCCAGCGCCTGCCCTTCGAGCCAACCGACCTGCGGGGGCTGCTGGGCCGCACCGGGACGCCGACGCTGGGCGGCATGATCGCGACCAACGCCTCGGGCCCGCGCCGACTGCTTGCGGGGGCCTGCCGCGACAGCCTGATCGGGGTGCGCTTCGTCGATGGAACCGGGATGGTCGTCAAGAACGGCGGGCGCGTGATGAAGAACGTCACGGGCTACGACCTCGTGAAGCTTCTCGCGGGCAGCCACGGCACGCTGGGGGTGCTGACCGAGGTCAGCTTCAAGGTGCTGCCGATGCCGCGCGCGACCGCCACGTTGCGGTTCGAGGGGTTGACCGATGCCGGGGCGCTGCAGGCGATGACGCAGGCGCTCGGCTCGCCGTTCGAGGTATCGGGCGCGGCGCACTGGCCGGGCCGGGGCACCTTCCTGCGGATCGAGGGCTTCCCCGAGCAGGTCGCACACCGCAGCGCAAGCCTGGAGCGGCTGCTGGCCGGGCATGGCGCGGCGGCGCGAATGGATGCGGCCGAGACCGAGGCGCTGTGGCGCGACATCCGCGACGTGGCACCGTTCCACGGCCGGGCCGGGGATGTCTGGCGGCTGTCGGTCATGCCGGGCGACGCCGCCCTGATCGGCGCCCGGACCGAGGCCGAGGCGCTGCTGTACGACTGGGGCGGCGGCCTTGTCTGGGCGCTGGTGCCCGAGGGCACAGACCTGCGCGCACGCCTCGGGCCCTTCGCGGGGCACGCAACGTTGGTGCGGGCGGCACCCGCCACGCACATCGCCCGGTTCCAGCCCGAGGCGGCGCCGCTTGCCGCCCTTGCCGCCGGTCTGCGCGCCCGGTTCGATCCGCGCGGCATCCTCAATCCCGGCCTGATGGCCTGACCGCGAAAGGGCGGCCCCGTGCAGACCACCTTCACTGCCGAGCAACTTGCCGATCCCGCGACCGCCCGCTCGAACGAGATTCTGCGGTCCTGCGTGCATTGCGGGTTCTGTACCGCGACCTGCCCCACCTATCAGGTGCTGGGCGACGAACTCGACAGTCCGAGGGGGCGCATCTACCTGATCAAGGACATGCTCGAAAGCGGGCGACCTGCGGACGAGCGAACGGTCAAGCACATCGACCGCTGCCTGTCCTGCCTTGCCTGCATGACGACCTGCCCGTCGGGCGTGCATTACATGCACCTTGTCGACCATGCCCGCGCGCATATCGAAAAGACCTATCGCCGCCCCTTGTCGGACCGCGCGCTGCGCTGGGTTCTGGCGAAGGTGATCCCGTATCCGACGCGCTTTCGCCTGGCCTTGCTCGGCGCGAAGATTGGCCGCCCCCTTGCGCGGCTGATGCCGGACGCCCGGCTGCGCGCGATGCTGGCGATGGCCCCCAAGCGCATTCCTCCGGTCAGCCGGAACGACGACGCGCAGGTGTTCGCGGCAGAGGGGCCGCGCCGGATGCGGGTCGGGCTGATGACGGGCTGCGCCCAGAAGGCGCTCAACACCGATATCAACGACGCGACGATCCGGCTTCTGACTCGGCTCGGCTGCGAGGTGGTGATCGCGAAGGGGCAGCGCTGCTGCGGTGCGCTGACCCACCACATGGGCCGCGAGACCGAGGCGCATGCGAGTGCGGCGGAAATGATCCATGCCTTCATGGCCGAAGCGCGCGGCGAGGGTCTGGACGCCATCGTCATCAACACAAGCGGCTGCGGCACGACGATCAAGGATTACGGACATATGTTCCGGGGCGACGCCCTCGCCGCGGATGCCGCGACCGTCGCGGGCCTGGCACTCGACGTCTCGGAACTGCTCGTGCGGCTGGACCCGCCGCAAGGCGCGCCGAAGGGACTGCGCGTCGCCTATCACGCGGCCTGTTCGTTACAGCACGGCCAGCAGATCAAGACGGCGCCGAAGGACCTGCTGAAGCGCGCGGGCTTCGAGGTCGTGGAGCCTGCCGACAGCCATCTTTGCTGCGGTTCGGCGGGCACCTACAACCTTTTGCAGCCTGCAATCTCGGCAGATCTGAAGGCGCGCAAGGTCCGCACGCTCGAGGCGCGGGCCCCGCAGGTGATCGCGGCTGGCAACATCGGCTGCATGATGCAGATCGGCTCGGGCACGGCGATTCCGGTGGTCCATACGGTCGAACTGCTAGACTGGGCGACCGGAGGGCCACAGCCTGCGGCCCTTCGTGAAGATCAGCCTTAAATTTGCCCGGAGAGCCGTCTACTCCTGTCGGAGTGAGACGGAGTTGCCGATGCGCCGCGTTCTGCTGTTGGTCCTTTTTCTGCTGGCTGCGGCCGGCGTGCAGGCGCAGGAATCGGGCCTGACGCAGCTTGTCACCGGCGATGACAGCCGGGGCTGGAATGCAGTCGGGCGGCTTGACATCGAGGATGGCGGTTTCTGCACGGCGACGTTGATCGCACCGCAGATCGTGCTGACCGCCGCGCATTGCCTGTTCGACAAGTCGCAGGGCACCCGCCTTCAGGCCGAGGATATCCAGTTCCTGGCGGGGTGGCGGAACGGGCGGGCCGAAGCCTATCGCGGGGTGCGGCGCGTGATCGTCCATCCGGGATACGACTTCGACGCACCCGATCGGCTGTCGCGGGTCATGCATGACCTGGCACTTCTGCAACTCGACCAGCCGATCCGCCTCGGTTCGATCAAACCCTTCGCCACGGCATCCGCCCCACGCACCGGCGACACGGTGGGTGTCGTATCCTACGCGCAGGACCGGGCCGAGGTGCCGTCCTTGCAGGACATGTGCCATGTCCTCGGCGGGCAGCCTGGGGTGTTCGTGCTGTCGTGCAACGTCGATTTCGGATCGAGCGGTGCGCCGGTCTTCGCGATGCGCGACGGGGTGGCCCGGATCGTCTCGGTCGTTTCGGCGAAGGCGGTCCTCGAGGGCGAGAAGGTGGCGCTCGGCGTCTCGCTGGAAAAGCCGCTCGCCGATCTGATGGCAACGCTCGAGGGCGGACTGCCGGCCTTCGTGCAGGGTGACCCGAAGGTGCGGCTGTTGCCCGACGCGGGCGGCGCCAAGTTCGTGCGGCCATGAGGCAGGCCTTTCTGGCCATTGCGCTGGTCATCTGTGCAGGCTCCGTCGCAGCGCAGGGTACGGGCCTGGATGCGCTGGACCGCCGCGAGAAGACGCTCGGCTGGGAGGCGGTGGGCCGCCTCGACATAGCGGACCGGGGCTATTGCACCGGCACGCTGATCGCGCCGGACCTTGTGCTGACGGCGGCGCATTGTCTGTTCGATCCCGAGACGGGTCAGCCGCAGCCGGTCGGCGACCTCCTGTTCCGTCCGGGGCTTGGCGGAGGGGCCACCATCGCCGATGCGCGCGTGGCACGCGCGGTGGCGCATCCGGGCTATGATCCGACTGCACCGATGTCGCAGGCCAACGTCCTGCGCGACGTGGCCCTGCTGGCGCTTGACCGCGCGATCCCGGCCGCGACCGCCGCGCCCTTCGTGGTGCAGTCGCCGTCGCGCGGCAGCGCGGTCAGCGTGGTGTCCTATGCCCGTGGCCGCAGCGATACCCTCAGTTGGCAGCGCCGCTGCTTCGTCGTCGGGCGGCAGGGCGGATTGCTTGGCTTCGACTGCGATGTCGACCACGGATCATCCGGTGCACCCGTGTTCGACATGTCGGGAACACGAGCCCGCATCGTTTCGATCATCTCGGCAGGCAGCCGGGATGACAGTGGCGTCATCTCGCTTGGCATGGAGTTGACCGGCCCGGTGGCCGAGTTGAAGGCCGCCCTGCGAAGCGGACGCGGCGTGCTGAAGGCCGAGGGTGCGGACGCCCCCCCGCCGCCCGTGCGCCGCCTTGCGCCGGGCAGCGAGACGCGAGATATCGGGGCGCGCTTCGTCAAGCCCTGAGGGTCTTGAAACCGCCCGGCGCTTTTCCCAGATCCATCGCGTGCCGGTCGCCATGATGGGTCCGGCATGGCCCTGCCCGCCTTGACGGGAGGGACCAAACCATCGCTTGACGAGGATGAAACATGCGAACCTTCGACCTTGCTCCGCTCTACCGCGCCACCGTCGGCTTCGACCGCGTGGCCGACCTGATGGACCGCGTTCTTGCCAGCGACATGGCCCAGCCCACCTATCCGCCCTACAACATCGAGAAGACCGACGAGAATGCCTATCGCATCTCGATCGCGGTCGCGGGCTTTACGGCTGACGAGCTGACCGTCGAGGTGAAGGACGGCTCGCTTCACGTCGCCGCGCGCAAGGCGCCGGAACCGGAGGGCCGGACCTATCTGCACCGCGGCATCGCGACCCGCGCGTTCGAGCGTCGCTTCGCGCTGGCGGATCATGTCCGCGTGACGGGGGCCGCCCACGACCTTGGCATGCTGCACATCGACCTGGTGCGCGAGACGCCCGAGGCGCTGAAACCCCGCCGGATCGAGATTGCCCGTGGCGCCGATGTCGAGGTCAAGGCGGTGACGGCAGAAACCGTCCAGTGACAAAGACGGGCGGGGGGCCAGCCTGGCCGCCCCGCCCTTTCCGGTGCTTCAGGCGCGTGACACCAGCAGCTTGTCGATCCGCCGGTCGTCGAGGTCGATTACCTCGAACCGCCAGCCGTTCAAGGTGAAGGTATCGCCCAGCGCGGGCAAGCGGCGCAGGTGGTCGATGACAAGCCCGGCGACCGTTTCGTAGTCGCCTCCATCGCTGGGGAACGACAGCGCGTCGCGGAACTCGTCCGCCGGCATCCAGCCCGAAACCAGATAGCTGCCATCCTCACGGCGGACTATCGCAGGCTCTTCCGCCTGCTGCTCGCGGAAGGTGCCCGTGATCGCCTCGAGGATGTCGCCCGTGGTGATCAGCCCCTCGAAGCTGCCATATTCGTCATAGACCAGCGCCATGTGGTTCGGCGAGGCGCGCAGGATCTCGATCACGTCGATCGCGTCGGCCCGGTCCGACACCACCGGCACCTCGCGCATCAGGGCTGCAAGATCGAGCGGCATGCCGCTCGACATCGCGGCAAAGGCGTCGGTCAGGTAGAGGACGCCCAGCACTTCGTCGGTCTCGCGGTTGCGGACGGGAATGCGGGGCCGTGCGATGCGCCGGATCGCGGCCAGCGTCTCGTCCGGGGTCGAGCCGAGGTCCAGAAGCTCGACATCGCGGCGCGGCGTCATCAGCGCGCGCGCCGAGCGGTCGGCAAGGCGCATGACGCCCGTCAGCATCTGCTGTTCTTCCGTCTCGATCACGCCTTCGTGGTGCGCCTCGGCCAGAAGCGAGCGGACCTCTTCGTCGGTCACGCGCGATTTGCCCTCGGAGGTCTGCCCCAGCAAGGCAAGCAGGCCGCGCCCGGAAACATCGAGAAGCCAGACGATCGGCGCACCGATCCGCGACAGCATCATCATGGTCGGTGCGACCCGCACCGCCACGGCCTCGGGGTTGCGAAGCGCAATCTGCTTGGGCACCAGTTCGCCAACGATCAGCGAAAGATAGGTCAGCACGACGACCACGCCGCCGACCCCCAGCGTGTAGGCCAGTTGCCCGGACACGCCCTGCTCGACAAGCCATCCCGACAGGCGCGCGCCCAAGGTCGCCCCGGAATAGGCCCCCGACAGGACACCAACCAGCGTGATGCCGATCTGCACGGTCGACAGGAACCGACCCGGCTCTTGGCCCAGCCGCAGGGCGACCTCTGCGCCCCGCCTCCCCGCTTCCGCCATCGGTCTCAGCCGCGCCGGACGGGACGAGACCACGGCCAGCTCGGACATCGCAAGCACACCGTTGAGCACGATCAACGCCGCCACGATCAAAATCTCTACGAGCACGAAACTGTCCGATTTGGGAAGGGAGGGCGAATGTAGCGCAGGCGGCGTCTCGTCACAACATCACAGGGTCCAATCCTGCCATGGATTGGTATCCCCGCCGACCGATACCGAGGTTGAAGGTTGCAGCGCAGCGGATGATGGGTGAAAACGGCAGCTCATCAAAAAGGTGCCCGTGGATGAGTGGCAATGCTTCGACAAGCCCGAAATGGAGTGACCGCCACCTTCGGCAGGCCATCGAGGCGGCCGGAGTCGCCCTCTGGTCCTGGAACCTCGACACGGACCGACTTGTCCTGGACGACAAGTCCTTCACCCTCTGGGGGCTGGAGGTATCAGCCGATGTATCATTCGAGGACTTGTCCGCCCGCATCCACCCGGCCGACCTCGAGCGTGTCCGCGCGGCTTTTGAAGCGACCCGGCAGATCGCGGGCCCTTACGAGATCGACTTCCGGATCATGTTCGGCAACGAGATCCGATGGATCTCGACCCGCGGCAACGGCGGCGATTCCGAACGGGACGGCTCGCAAATGTTCGGCATCTTCCTTGACGTGACCTACCGCAAGCAGGCCGAAGAAGCGAACGAACTGCTGGCAGGAGAGATGAGCCACAGGGTCAAGAACCTGCTGACCATCGCGACAAGCCTGACGGCAATCTCGTCGCGGTCCGCCAAGGATGTCAGCGGCATGGCCGAGGCGCTGACCCAGAGGCTGTCGGCCCTGGGGCGGGCCAACGACCTCGTGCGGCCGAAGCACGGGCAGCCCGCCGCCTCGGTCCTTCTGGCCGACCTCATCTCGGTTCTTCTTTCGCCCTACGAGGATGACGACCGCCTGAACGACCGCATCCGCGTCTCGGTTCCCCGCGTCGCACTGACCGAGCCCGCGCCGATGGCGCTGGCGCTGGTGATCCATGAATTGGCGACGAACGCTCTGAAATACGGCGCGCTTTCCGAGGCTCTGGGCTCGCTGCATATCACGGCCGAGATCCACGACGACGAACTGGTCCTTGTCTGGATGGAGCACGGCGGCCCCCCCGTCGCGCCGCCCGAAGAGGGTCAGGGGTTCGGCAGCCGCATGGTGAGGTTGAGCGTGACCAACCAGCTTGGCGGCACGATCGATCATGACTGGAACCCCAAGGGGCTGATCGTCACCCTGCGACTGCGCCGGAACTTCGAAACCGAAGTCAGCTAGAGGCGCTTGCGTCGGCGCGCCATTCGACTAATCTTCCCAACACCTCGGGGTGCCTGGCGACAGGCTGAGATGCGAAAGCGAACCCGTCGAACCTGAACCGGATCATACCGGCGGAGGGAAGGTGCAAGGAACTCTCCTGCCCGACCTGTCCCGTCGCACATGGAGAGAGACATGAAGTCTTCCATCTTTGCTGCGGGGTTTTGCCTGATCGCCACGACGGCGACCGCAGAGCCACCCGTCCTGACTGTGCTTGCCTATGACAGCTTCACGTCCGAATGGGGCCCAGGCCCCGCGATCGAGACTGCGTTCGAGGCCGAGTGTGCCTGCGACCTGCGGTTCGTGACGGCGGGCGACGGCGCAGCCCTGCTGGCGCGCATCCAGCTTGAGGGCGCTGCAAGCGACGCCGATGTCGTGCTTGGCCTCGACACCGCCCTGGTGGCAGCGGCGACCGAGACAGGGCTTTTTGCGCCGCATGGCGGGGTGCCGTCCGTCGATCTGCCTGTGGCGTTCGACGATCCGGTCTTCGTGCCGTTCGACTGGGGCTGGTTCGCTTTCGTGCATGACAAGACCCGCCTCGCCGAGGCGCCGACCTCGTTCGAAAGCCTCGCCGCGTCGGATGTGTCCATCGTGATCCAGGACCCCCGCTCGTCCACTCCGGGCCTTGGCCTGCTTTTGTGGGTCCGCGCTGCCTATGGCGACCGGGCGGCCGAAATCTGGAAGGGGCTTGCCGACAACATCGTGACGGTCACGCCAGGCTGGTCCGAGGCCTATGGGCTGTTCCTGGCGGGCGAGGCCGACATGGTGCTGAGCTACAGCACATCGCCCGCCTATCACCTGATCGCCGAGGATGATCCGACCAAGGCCGCAGCCTTGTTCGAAGAGGGGCACTATCTTCAGATCGAGGTGGCCGGCAAACTTGCGGCAAGCGATCAGCCCGAACTCGCGGATCGTTTCCTTGCGTTCCTTTTGTCCGATGCGGCCCAGTCGGTGATCCCTACGACCAACTGGATGTATCCGGCACGCGTTGCCGAAGCCGGTCTTCCGGCAGGGTTCGATACCCTGATTTCCCCGGAAAGCCTGTATCTCGGCCCCGCCGAGGCAGAGGCCCTGCGCGGCCCGGCAGTCGACGAATGGCGCGCAGCGCTGGCGCGCTGAACGGGGGTGGCGTCGCGGTCGGCGCGGCGCTGATCCTTCTGACCCTCGGCACGCTGGGCGTCGTGCTCTGGCGCGCGGGCGGGGCCTCGCTCGGCCCTGCCGACTGGGCGGCGATCAGCTTTACGGTGGTTCAGGCGGCGGTTTCGGCGCTGGTGTCGGTCGGCCTTGCCGTGCCGGTCGCCCGCGCCCTTGCCCGCCGCCGCTTCGCCGGGCGCGGCCTGCTGGTATCCCTTATGGGCGCGCCGTTCCTGTTGCCCGCCGTCGTCGCGGTGCTCGCCTTGCTTCAGGTCTTCGGCCGCTCGGGCATTGTCAACCGGACGCTCGAGGCAGCGGGCTTGCCGCCCGTTTCGATCTATGGCTTTCATGGCGTCGTGCTGGCGCATGTCTTCTTCAACCTGCCGCTCGCGGTGCGGATGATCCTGGCCGCGTGGCAGGCGATCCCTGCCGAGCGCTTCACCCTTGCCGCCTCGCTCGGCTTCTCGGCGCGCGACATCTTCCGGCACATCGAGCGACCGATGCTGCGCGAGACGGTGCCGGGTGTCCTGCTCGCCATCTTCCTGGTCTGCACAACCAGCTTTGCGGTCGCCCTAACCCTGGGCGGCGGTCCCGCTGCAACGACGGTCGAGCTTGCGATCTATCAGGCGGTCAGGTTCGAGTTCGACCTTGACCGCGCTGCGGCCCTGGCGGGCGTACAGGTCGTGATCTGCGCCATTGCGGTCCTGGCGGCCTCGCGCCTCGTCCGGCTTTCGGGCTTCGGTGCGGGGGTGGACCGCGTGGCGGCGCGGTGGGATGTGGCGGGAAAGGGTCATCGCTTGATCGACGAGGCAGCCATTGCCGGGGCCGCGGCCTTTCTGCTGGTGCCGCTGGCCTTCATCGTGCTGGGCGGTCTCGGCGGGCTGTCGCGCCTGCCAGACGCGGTCTGGCCTGCCGCAATGCGCTCGGTCGCGGTGGCACTCGGCTCGACGGCGCTCTGCCTTGCAGCGACACTGCTGCTTGCGATCGCCATCGTCCGCCAAGGTGCACCGCGCTGGCTCGAGACGGCGGGGATGCTGCCGCTTGCCTCATCGTCGCTGGTGCTCGGGACCGGCCTCTTTCTTGTCATTCACCCCCTCGCCTCGCCCGAGGCGCTGGCCCTTCCGGTGACGGCCCTGGTGAACGCAGCCCTTGCCCTGCCCTTCGCCCTCCGCCTTGTGCTGCCTGCGCTGATCCGGATCGAGGCGGCGCACGGGCGGCTGGCCGATGCGCTCGGTCTGACGGGGATGGCGCGGTTGCGCTGGCTTGTGCTTCCCCGGCTGCGCCCCGTGCTTGGCTTTGCGGGCGGCCTCGTCGCGGCCCTTGCGATGGGGGACCTTGGCGTCGTGGCGCTCTTTGCGGGCGAGCAAGGGGTGACGCTGCCGCTTCTGGTGCAGCGGTTGATCGGGGCCTACCGGATGGAGGCCGCGTCGGGTGTCTCGTTGGTGCTCGTCACGCTTACCTTTGCGCTTTTCTGGCTCTTTGATCGGGCGGGGCGACATGCTGATCGCTGACGCGCTGGACCTCCAACTCGGGTCGTTCCGCCTGACCGCCGACTGGTCGCTGGCGCCGGGCGAACGGATCGCCGTCGTCGGTCCGTCCGGCGCAGGCAAGTCGACGCTTCTGATGGCCATCGCGGGATTCGTGGCGCCGGTCTCGGGGCGTGTGCTGTGGGACGGGCGCGATCTGACCAGCCTTGCCCCCGGCGAGCGTCCGGTGAGCATCCTCTTTCAGGATCAGAACCTCTTTCCGCACCTGAGCGTTACCCAGAACCTGGGCCTTGGCCTTTCGCCTCGCCTGAGACTGTCCTCGGCGGACAGCGCTCGGATCTCGGACGCTCTTGCGCGCGTCGGCCTTCAGGGGCTTGCCGATCGACGGCCGGCCGATCTGTCCGGCGGGCAGCAAGGCCGTGCCGCACTTGCGCGGGTTCTGTTGCGATCTCGGCCGGTCCTGCTTCTCGACGAGCCCTTCGCAGCGCTCGGTCCCGCCCTCAAGGCCGAGATGCTCGATCTGGTGCGAGAGGTCGCGGCCGAGGCGGGCGCCCTCGTCCTGCTGGTGACCCACGACCCCGAAGAGGCGATCGGCTTTTCGGACCGGACGATCCTCGTCGCGGACGGTCAGGCCCATGCGCCCCGGGCCACCGGCGCGCTCTTCGCCGCCCCCCCGCCTGCCTTGCGCGACTATCTTGGCCGCCCATGAAAAAACCCCGCCGAGGCGGGGTTTTACGATAGCTTGGCAGGGCGTCAGGCCGTCCGTCGGCCGTGCTTCACATTCGCCCAGATGCGCTTGTTGGTCAGATACAAAAGCACCGCCAGCACGCCAAGGAAGATAACGGCCGTAAAGCCTGCCTGCTTGCGGGCCATCATCTTGGGTTCGGCGGCCCACATCAGGAAGGCCGACACGTCCATCGACATCTGGTCCAGCGTTGTCGCTGTCCCATCGGCGTAGGTCACCTGATCGTCGTAAAGCGGCTGCGGCATCGCGATCCAGCCGCCCTCGAAGGCGGTGTTCGCGTAGAAGATGGACCCAGCCTCTTCTTTTTCCTCGCCGGTGTATCCGGTCAGCAGGGCATGAATGTATTCGGGCCCGCCGATGCCGTTGATCAACTGGTTGATCCCCGTGCCGTACGGCCCCTCAAAGCCCTTCCGGGCCTTCGCCATCAGGCTGAGGTCCGGCGCGTTCTCCATTCCCGAGGCGGGGAAGTGATCGTTCGGCGTGCGCGGACGAAAATCGTCTAGCGCCGCGTCGAAGATCTCGTACTGTTCGGCATAGGCCCGCACCTGATCTTCGGGCAACTCCGGGCCGCCCGGCTCGGAGAGGCTGCGGAGCGGCACCTGCACCATCCCGTGACAGGCCGCGCAAACCTCGGTGTACACCTGAAGGCCCCGTTGCAGCTGGTTCCGGTCGTAGGTGCCGAACGGACCTTCGAAGCTGAAGGCCACATCCGGGATCACCCGGTGCGATTCCGCGGCGGCAAGCACGGGGCCTGCCGCCAGAGAAAGGGTCGCCGCTGCGGCGAGTGCCAGTTTCCTGATCGTCATGTCAGTTCCTTTTCACTCGGCCGCGACGGTCTTGGTGCCGCCCGTGCTCGCAGAATAGTGGGCGTTGTAGTCGTCCTCGATGGTCGCCGGGATCGGCAGCGGCTTTTCGATGACGCCGAGCAACGGCAGGATCACCAGGAAGTAGGCGAACCAGTAGGTCGAGGCGATGAGCGAGATCCACGTGTAGATCCCCTCGGCCGGCATCGCGCCGACCCAGGTCAGCACGACGAAGTTCACTGCGAGCAGGGCGAACCACCACTTGAACATCGGGCGATACCGGCCCGACCGCACGCTCGACGTATCCAGCCAGGGGGCCAGCGCCATCACGATGATGGCGCCGAACATGGCCAGCACGCCGAAAAACTTGGCGTCGATGATCCCGAAGCTGAGGAAATCGACCGCCTGCACCAACCACACATCCGCCGTGAAGGCGCGCAGGATCGCGTAGAACGGCAGGAAGTACCATTCCGGCACGATATGCGCGGGGGTCGCGAGCGGGTTCGCCTCGATATAGTTGTCGGGGTGCCCGAGGTAGTTCGGCATGAAGCCGACGACCGCGAAGAAGAGCGCCAGGATCACCGCCAGCGCGAACAGGTCCTTCATCACGAAGTATGGCCAGAACGGCAGGGTGTCACGCTCCGCCTCGGCTTTCGAGGTGCGACGCACCTCGACCCCGGTCGGGTTGTTGTTGCCGGTGGTGTGGAAGGCCCAGATGTGGGTCATCACCAGCGCCGCAATCACGAACGGCAGCAGATAGTGCAGCGAGAAGAAGCGGTTGAGAGTCGCGTTGTCCACTGCGGGACCGCCCAGAAGCCAGGTCTGGATGGGCTCGCCGATGCCGGGGATCGCCCCGAACAGGCCGGTGATCACGGTCGCACCCCAGAAGGACATCTGGCCCCAGGGCAGAACGTAACCCATGAACGCCGTCGCCATCATCAACACATAGATCAGCATGCCGATGATCCACGTCACTTCGCGCGGGGTCTTGTACGACCCGTAGTAGAGGCCCCGGAAGATGTGCAGGTAGACCGCGAAGAAGAACAGCGATGCCCCGTTCTGGTGCAGATAGCGGATCATGTGTCCGCCATTCACGTTACGCATGATGTGCTCGACCGAGGCGAAAGCCATGTCGACATGCGGGGTGTAGTGCATCACGAGAACGATGCCGGTGACGATCTGCATCGCGAGGCAGAACGTCAGCACGATGCCCCAGATCCACATCCAGTTAAGGTTCTTGGGTGTGGGAAGGGTCAGAGTAGCATGAAGGAGACCTACGATCGGTAGGCGACGATGCAGCCACTTTTCGCCGGCCGAGCGTGGTTCGTAGTGATCGTGCGGAATGCCAGCCATCTTGATGTCCTTATCCGAGCTTGATCGTCGTTTCATCGGTGAATGCCGCGACCGGCACCGGCAGGTTGCGGGGCGCCGGGCCCCGCCGGATCCGCCCGGCCGTGTCGTAGTGCGATCCGTGGCAAGGGCAGAACCAGCCGCCGAAATCGCCCGCGCCGTCGCCCAGCGGGACGCAGCCGAGATGCGTGCAGACGCCCATCATCACAAGCCACTCGCCGGCTTCGTCAAGCGTCCGGTTCTGGTCGGAAGCATCTGCCTCGCCCTGGAGGTTCGGGTTCTCGGCGCTTAAGTCCACCAGGTCGGCAAGCGGAACCGCGCGGGCCGCCTCGATCTCTTCCGGGGTGCGGCGGCGGATGAACACGGGCTTGCCGCGCCATTTCACCGTCAGTTGCGTGCCGGGCTCGACCGCGCTGATATCGACGAAGATCGACGACAAACCGCGCACGTCCGCCGAGGGGTTCATCTGGTTGACGAGCGGCCAGACCGCGGCGCCGACCGCGACGGCACCGGCGGCACCGGTGGCATAAAACAGGAAATCCCGACGGGAGCCTGGTGTGTCATCAGCATGGGACACGTTCGTTCTCCATTCCAGGGCCGCTCGGCCCATAACCTGTTGGGGCGGCGGTTTCCCGCTACCTCGATGGTGCGTTCTAGTGCGCCGCTTCGCATCCGTCCAGCGGACAAAGGGGCGCAGGCCGCCGCCTCACACGACCGTCAGGCCGGTGGGCGGGTCGCAAGCATCGAGGGCCGCTGATCGAATGCGGCTGCCCAGGCCGCCAGAGCGGGCCGACCGGCCCGCCAATCGCGGTCCGCGTGGCGGAAGTCTAGATAGCCCAGCGCGCAGCCGACCGCGATCTGTCCGATGTCGAGACGGCCCGCGAGATGGCTCATCCAGCGTGTCTCGATCGCATCGAGCGCGCGGGCGACCTTGGCCCACTGTCCTTCGACCCAGTCGGGCATCCGCTTGTCCTCGGGTCGCACGCGCCATTCGTAGACCATAAGGATCGCGGCATCGAGCATGCCGTCCGCCGTCGCCTCGAGTGTCAAAGTATCCCAAAGGCGGGCACCGGCCGGGTAAAGCCCCGCCGCTGCGCGGTCATCGAGAAAGCGGCAGATCACGCGGCTGTCGTACAGCGCAGGCCCGTCGTCACGCTCGAGCGCCGGGATCTTGCCCAGCGGGTTTAGCGCGAGGGGCATCGACCCCGCATCGACGGGCGTGCCCGAGGCCGTCACCAGCGACACCTCGGCAAATTGCGCCGTCTCGTGCAGCACGACCATGACCTTTCGCACGTAAGGCGAGGTTGCCGAGTGGTAGAGGCGCATGGCCGATCCTTCTTTGCGTCGCCGTCGGAATAGGTTGCCAGACTAGGCCCGGCCCGCCGGCCCTGTCCAGTCAGTCTGCCTCGCGCATCAATCGCGCAAGCGCCGTCGCGTGGTCGTCTCGTGCCTGTGCCGCGAGGGCCTTGGCGGCGGCAAGGCGAACCTCGGCGGGTTTGTTCTGGTTCAGCTTCCAGGTGCCGTCGACCGTCTCGATGCACAGACGGAACGGCAGGATCATCCGCATCATCCGCTCCATCACCCCCTCGGCCATCTTGCCCGATCGCCAGGGCGGCTTGGGCAGAAGGTCGGCCTCGAATCGGGCCGAGAGCGCATCGGCATGGGCCCGCAGCGTCTCGACCGGCAAAGGCTCCAGCACCCCGCGCAGGTGGACCGCGACGTAATTCCAGGTCGGCACCTGGTCGGCGACGCCGTACCAGTCGGGCGAGATATAGGCGTCCGGCCCCATAACGACGATCATTGCCGGGGCGGGCAAGCCGGCCCGTGCGACCTCGTTCGACCGGGCAAGGTGCAACTCGGCCACCTTGCCGTCATCCGACAGAAGGAAAGGCACATGCGCGCCAAGCGGCCCCGCCGGGCCATTGACCGCAAGCATGCCGAAGCCGCGCATCCGCACGAAGTCGAGATTGCGTGTTGCGGGCGTCTGGCGGAAGGCGGGATTTGGATGCATCTGTCCCCCGGAACGAACAAGGCCGCCACGGTTTCGCGTGGCGGCCTGATCCTTGCGTTCGTGTCGCCGGCGCTCAGCCCTGGCGGGCCTTGTAGCGCTTCTGCGTCTTGTTGATCACATAGACGCGGCCCTTGCGGCGCACGACCTGGCAATCGCGATGACGCGTCTTCAGCGAGCGGAGCGAGTTCGCAACCTTCATCGAGCTTCTCCTTCTTCGCGGCGCGTCCGCGCCAATGAAAACACCTTGCCCGGACAAGTCCGGGGCAATCCATGGTGGGCGGTACTGGGATCGAACCAGTGGCCACTACGATGTCAACGTAGTGCTCTACCGCTGAGCTAACCGCCCACGCCGATCAACCCCGCCCGGCTTCCCCGGATGGGGTTGCCCCCAAAACAAGAAGGACGCGGGCGGGACCGCGTCGGTTGCAGGGGCTATAAAAGGAGTCGCACCCCTGTTCAAGAGGTTTTGGCGCGCAAGGAAATGTGGCTATATCGAACGACGAGGAGCGTGCATGACATCTTCCGCCTACATCATCCGCCAGCCCGACCGCCGCCTTACCCCGGTGATCTTCTCGTCGCCCCACAGCGGCAAGGACTATCCGGCGGCTCTGCTGGCCCGTACCGCGCTCGACGAGCAGGCGATCCGGTCGTCCGAGGATGCGTTCGTGGACGACCTCTTCTCGGGCGCGCCGGGTCAGGGCGCCCCGCTGATCGCGGCGCGGATGCCGCGCGCCTGGATCGACCTCAACCGCGCGGCGGACGAGCTTGACCCCGCGCTGATCGAGGGCGTCGCCCGCACGCCGCACAACCCGCGCGTCAATTCGGGGCTGGGCGTGATCCCGCGGGTCGTGGCGAACGGCCGGGCGATCTATCGGGGCAAGATCGCGTTGGCCGAGGCGCAAGCCCGCATCGACTCGGTCTGGCATCCATATCACCGGGCGCTGCGGGGGCTGCTCGACGAAAGCCTGTCGCAGTTCGGCCAGGCGGTTCTGATCGACTGCCACTCGATGCCGCACGAGGCGATCGAGGCACATGCCCGTCCCGGCCACGCCCGCCCCGACGTCGTGCTCGGCGACCGCTTCGGGGCCGCAGCCGGGCGCGACGTGATGGACGAGGTCGAAGCCGCCTTCGCCGAAGCAGGCCTGCGCGTCGCGCGCAACGCACCCTTCGCCGGGGCATACATCGCCCAGGCCTATGGCCGTCCGTCGCGCGGCCAGCACGTCGTTCAGGTCGAGATCGACCGGAGCCTCTATATGGACGAGGCGCGTATCCTGCGCCGCGCCGACTTCGCCGAGTTTCTCGGCATGATGACCGGCATCGTCGCCCGGATCGCGGGCATCGGCCGCGCGCGCCTGCCGCTTGCGGCCGAGTGATCAGCGCAGCGCACGCCCCTTGATGATCGCGCGCTGACCGAATCGGGCGCGGATCGCGTCGGTTGCGCGCTCGGCCGCACGCCGCCGTCCTGCCTGAGGATCCAGAAGGTCGAGCGTGCGGTCCGCATCCTGCGCGTCGCCGAGGTCCGACAACCCCACGCCGATCAGGCGAAACGGCCCCGGCTCGCCCGCTGCTTCGTAAAGCGCCCGTGCTTCGCGGTACAGGCGGTCTGCCGTCTGCGTCGCATCGCCCAGCCCGTGCCGCCGCGTGATCGCCGTGAAATCCGCGCGCTTGAGCTTCATCGTCACGGTCCGCCCGGACAGGCCCTTGGCCTTTGCGCGGTCCGCGACCCGCTCGGCCAGACGCCAGAGATGGCCGTCGAGGATATCGGGATCGCCCGTATCCTCGTCGAACGTCGTCTCGGCCGAGATCGACTTCATCCGCTCGTCGCGCGTGACACGCCGTGCATCCTCGCCGCGCGCAAGGTGCCAGAGCCTGTCGCCCATGCCGCCGAACCGTGCGTTCAGATCGCGCCGGTCCCAGCGCAGCAGGTCCGCGATGGTGCGGATGCCCGCCTGCGCCAGCGCCGCCTGCCCCGCCTCGCCCACGCCCCAGATGATCCGCACCGACTTGGCGGCCAAGAACCTTTGCGTCTCGGCTTGTCCGATCACCGAGAAGCCGCGCGGCTTGTCGAGGTCGGACGCGATCTTGGCGAGGAACTTGTTGTGCGACAGCCCGACCGAGCCGGTGATGCCCAGTTCGTCCTCCATCCGCCGCACCAGTCGGGCCAGCAAAACGGCGGGCGAGGCTCCATGCAGCCGCGCCGTGCCGGTCAGGTCGAGAAACGCCTCGTCAAGCGACAGCGGCTCGATGGCGGGCGTGAGGTCCTCCATCATCGCGCGGATTGCCCGCGAAACGCCGACATAGACGTCCATCCGGGGCTTCACGATCACCGCCTGCGGGCAAAGCTTCAGCGCCTGGAACATCGGCATTGCCGAGCGCACGCCGTGGATGCGGGCGATGTAGCAGCAGGTCGAAACGACACCGCGAGTGCCGCCACCCACGATCACGGGCTGATCCCGCAGCGCGGGATTGTCGCGCTTCTCGACCGAGGCATAGAAGGCGTCGCAATCCATGTGCGCGATGGACAGTTGCGCCAACTCGGGATGCGAGACCATGCGCGGCGAGCGGCAGGCGGGGCAACGCGCACCGGCGGCGAACTCGGTCAGGCAGTCGCGGCAAAGGGCTGACATGGGCGCAGTCTATCACGAGGCGGGTTGCTCGCGACATGTGATCGACAGCCGCGCCGCCCATGCTATCACCCCCTCGCAGCCAACGGAGTCCGCCATGTCCCCCACGTCCGACTGGATCGGCAGCGCGCCGCCCGCCTTCGCCGACCGGCCCGCGCACCGCGCCTGGCTGCTTGGTCAGGCGACCAGCCTCATCGAGATGTTCCGCAGCACCGCCCTCAACCCCGCCGGGGGCTTCTTCGGCCTCGACCGGGCGGGCCAGCCGATCCCGCCCGCCGGGCCGGGCGGCACGGTGCGCGGCCTGCACGACACGACGCGGATGATCCACTGCTTCTCGGCCGCGCACCTGATGGGCCTGCCGGGGGCAGACCGGATGGTGGATCACGGCATGGCCTACCTCACGCAGGGCCACCGCGACGGGCAGCACGGCGGCTGGTTCTGGCGCGTCGACGACACCGGCCCCGTCGATGCGACGAAACAGGCCTACGGCCACGCCTTCGTGCTCCTTGCCGCCGCCTCGGCCAAGGTCGCGGGCCACCCGGACGCGGATGCACTTCTCTCCGAGGTGACCGAGGTGCTGCACCGCCGCTTCTGGGACGAGGCGGCAGGGGCCACGACCGAAGAGTACAGCGCCGACTGGCAACCCCTTGGGGACTATCGCGGCCAGAACTCGAACATGCACCTGACCGAGGCGCTGATGGCGGCCTTCGAGGCGACAGGCGAGCGACGGTACCTCGACATGGCCGAGCGGATCGCCTCTCTCATCATCGACCGCAACGCCAGGGCCGCGGGCTGGCGGGTCCCCGAGCATTTCCATGCGGACTGGACGGTCGACCGCGCCTACGAGGGCGACCCGATGTTCCGCCCGGCGGGCACGACGTCGGGCCACGCCCTCGAATGGGCGCGCCTCCTCGTGCAGTTGTGGGAGCTTGGCAGCCGAACCCACCCCTGGATGCCCGAGGCGGCCAAGGCCCTCTTTCTCACCACCTGCCGGATCGGCTGGGACGAAGCAAAGGGCGGGTTCTACTACACCCTCGACTGGCAGGACCGCCCGACCCGCACCGACCGCTACTGGTGGCCGCTCGCCGAAGGAATCGCCGCCGCCTCGGTGCTGCGCCAGGTCTCGGACGATCCACGCTTCGAGATGTGGTATCGCCGCATCTGGAGCTTCGTTGCGACCCATGTGATCGACCGCGAACATGGTGGCTGGCATCCCGAACTCGACGACGATCTCGCGCCCGTCACCCGCGTCTTCACCGGCAAGCCCGACCTCTACCACGCGCTCCAGGCCTGCCTCGTCCCGCTCTTGCCCGCGACCGGCAGCCTGACGCGCGGCCTTGTCGGCCCTGCGGGACAGGCACTCATCGGGCGCTGACCCCTCATTCTCATCGGACGTAAATACCCCCGGCGGAGCCGCAGCCGAGGGGGTCGCGGCACGCGACCCCCGAGACAAAGGGAATGGCCCGGAACGGGCCTCCATCAGGTCGCGGGGCAAAGGCCTTCAGAGGATCTCGAAGCGGTCCACGTCGACCATGCCGCGGTCGGTGATCTTGAGGTGCGGGATCACCGGCAGGCAGAGGAACGCCAGTTGCAGGAACGGCTCGTCCAGCGTGACGCCAAGGCTGCGCGCAGCGGCGCGCAAGGCCACAAGCCCGTCTCGCACGACCTCGAACGGCTCGAGGCTCATCAGGCCCGCGACAGGCAGGGCCAGTTCCGCAAGCACCCTGCCCTCTTCGACCACGACGAAGCCGCCCTCGATCTGCCCGAGGCGCGTGACCGCAAAGGCCATGTCCGCCTCGTCCACCCCCACGACAGCGATGTTATGGTGATCGTGGCATAGGGTCGAGGCGATCGCGCCCCGCCGCAGACCGAAGCCCTTGACGAACCCCGTGGCCAGATTGCCGTTCACCCCGTGCCGCTCCACTACCGCGATCTTCACCAGATCGCGCGCAAGGTCGGTTCGCTTGTTGCCGTCTCCGGTCGGAATATCAAAGGTCAGATGTTCTGTGATGATCTTGCCCGGCACGATGCCGATAACTGGCGTCGCATCCCTGTTCCCGGTCGCGCGGAAATCCTCGGCCGTCACCGACCGTGCCTTCACCGACCCTCGGCCCACCGGGGCGACGCTACGCCGGGCCGCATAGGCCGCGTCATTCGCCGCCACGCCGCCCGCCAGCACCAGCGACGCGTGGCACCCCTCGAGGCTGTCGATCACCGCGATGTCGGCGCGCTTGCCCGGCGCAATCAGGCCGCGATCCTTCAGTCCGAAGGCTTCCGCGGCCGACAGGCTGGCCGCGCGATAGACCGCCAGAGGCGGGCAGCCCAGCGCGATCGCCGTGCGGATCATGTGGTCGAGATGCCCGTGCTCGGCGATGTCGAGCGGATTGCGGTCGTCGGTACAAAAACAGAGGTAGGGCGAATGCCGCTCGGTCAGGATCGGCGCCAGCGCGTGCAGGTCTTTGCTGACCG
>JANPJD010000084.1:0-5365 GCA_031425325.1 Rhodobacterales bacterium
TCGTAGACCACATCGACCCAACCCCGGATGCAGAAGATGAGCTGGAAGCCGACGCGGTGGAAGTGGACCATATCGGGCACCGGCCCGCCGTCGGGAATGCGGATGTGGCTTGCGATCATCGCGCCGCCAAGCCGCGACGGCACGAGATCGCGGTAATGCATCCCTGCGCGCCCGATGACCCAGGGGGCCTGGTCGGCAAGGCGGCGCACGACGAAGGCATGCTCGGTCGCGGGCAGGATGAGAGGCGGCTCGGATTCGAGAATGTCGACGGTCGTGCCGCCGGGGGAGACGAGGTGGCGCGCGCCCCCCGCGAAGGCATCGGGGTCGGGAGCCAGCATGCGGATGTGCCCTGCGGCCCCCGTCTGGTGCTGGTCGAGGCGCAGGCGCAAGCCGTGGCCCGAGACCACCGCGACCTGCGGATCGTCGGCCGGGTAGATGCTGTCGAGCCGCATCCCGAGCGTCTTTGTGAAGAACGGCAGGTCCTCGCGCAGCGAGGCAGTGGGCAGGGCGATCTCGGCCCTGAGCGGAAGGGGTGGCTTGTCCATGCCCGCAGTGGTCGCCGAGACTTGGGCCTTTGTCCAGCGGCAGGAACTTTGGAGCGGGCAGAACATTGTGGGAACTCATCACAGGAGACGCGCATGGCCGATGATCCGCAGACCGGACACGACAATCCCAAAGTCACCGCCCCGGGCAATGCCGCGAAGCCCGTCGAGGACTGGGTGACCGGCGACGAGCCGATGACGGGCGCGCAGGCGAGCTATCTCAAGACCCTGAGCGAGGAGGCGGACCAGCCGTTCGACGTCAGCCTGACCAAGGCCGAGGCCTAGGTGCGGATCGACGCGCTGCAACAAAGCACGGGCCGCGGGCGCTGAACCGCCCTTGGCCTTCCCTGACGTCCGCCTTTCCGCTAACCGGAAGGCGGCAAGAGGGAGGCCACCATGGACGCCGAACCCGAGACACCCGAGCCGACCCCGGCGGAACTCGCAGCACGCGAGGAGTCGCGCGCCGACGCGGCCCGTCAGGCGGCGCTCGACTATCACGAGTTTCCGAAGCCCGGAAAGCTTGAGATCCGGGCGACCAAGCCGCTGGCGAACGGACGCGACCTGAGCCGTGCCTATTCGCCGGGCGTGGCCGAGGCCTGCCTCGAGATCAAGGCGGACCCTGCGACGGCGGCGCGCTTCACCGCGCGCGGCAACCTCGTCGCCGTGGTGACGAACGGCACGGCGGTGCTGGGCCTCGGCAATATCGGGGCGCTGGCCAGCAAGCCGGTGATGGAGGGCAAGGCGGTGCTCTTCAAGAAGTTCGCCAATATCGACTGCTTCGACATCGAGTTGAACGAGCCCGACCCGGTGCGCCTGGCCGAGATCGTCTGCGCGCTGGAGCCGACCTTCGGCGCGATCAACCTTGAGGACATCAAGGCCCCGGACTGCTTCATCGTCGAGAAGCTCTGCCGCGAGCGGATGAACATTCCGGTGTTCCACGACGACCAGCACGGCACGGCGATCGTCGTGGGGGCGGCGACCACCAACGCGCTGCATGTGGCCGGCAAGCGGTTCGAGGACATCAAGGTCGTCTCGACGGGCGGTGGGGCGGCGGGGATCGCCTGTCTCAACATGCTGCTGAAGCTGGGGGTGCGGCGCGAGAACGTGTGGCTGTTCGACCTTGCAGGGCTCGTCTGCCGGGGTCGCGAAGCCGACATGACGGCGCAGAAGGCCGAATACGCGCAAGGCACCGAGGCGCGCAGTCTGGCCGAGGTGATCGAAGGGGCCGACCTGTTCCTCGGCCTTTCGGGGCCGGGGGTGCTGACGCCCGCGATGGTGGCTGCGATGGCAGCGCGGCCCATCATCTTCGCGCTGGCGAACCCGCGCCCCGAGATCATGCCGGATGCGGCCCGCGCCGTCTCGCCCGATGCGATCATCGCCACAGGCCGGTCGGATTTCCCGAACCAGGTCAACAACGTCCTCTGCTTTCCGTTCATCTTCCGGGGGGCGCTGGATGTGGGGGCGACCGTCATCAACGACGAGATGCAGATCGCCTGCATCGAGGGGATCGCCCATCTTGCGCGCGCAACCACGAGCGCCGAGGCGGCGGCGGCCTATCAGGGCGAGCCGATGCGGTTCGGAGCCGACTACCTGATCCCGAAGCCGTTCGATCCGCGCCTGATGGGGGTCGTGGCCCATGCGGTGGCGAAGGCCGCGATGGAGACGGGCGTCGCGACACGGCCCATCGCCGACCTTGGCGCCTACCGGCGTGCGCTTGACGGATCGGTGTTCCGCTCGGCGATGATCATGCGCCCGGTATTCGAGGCCTCGGAAACGGCAGAGCGGCGGATCGTCTTTGCCGAGGGCGAGGACGAGCGTGTACTGCGCGCGGCCCATGCGATGATGGAAGAAACGAACGACGTGCCGATCCTGATCGGCCGGCCCGAGGTGGTCGAGGTGCGCTGCGAGCGGGCGGGCCTGCCGATCCGGCCAGACCGCGACTTCAAGCTGGTGAACCCCGAGAACGACCCCCGCTACCGCGACTACTGGGAGACGTATCACGAGTTGATGGCCCGCCAGGGTGTGACGCCCGACATCGCCCGCGCGGTGATGCGGACCAACACGACCGCCATCGCAGCCGTCATGGTGCATCGCGACGAGGCCGACAGCCTGATCTGCGGCACGTTCGGCCAATACCTTTGGCACCTGAACTATGTCCGGCAGATCCTGGCGCGCGGCGGGCATCATCCGGTGGCGGCACTCAGCCTGATGATCCTCGAGGACGGCCCGCTGTTCATCGCCGACACGCATGTGCATTCCGAGCCGACGCCTGAGCAGATCATGGCAACCGCCATCGGAGCCGCGCGCCATGTCAGGCGCTTCGGGGTGGAGCCCAAGATCGCACTTTGCGCCCAGTCGCAGTTCGGCAATCTCGACACCTCGACCGGCCGGCGGATGCGCGAGGCACTGGAGTTGCTGGACGCCCGCGAGCCCGACTTCTGCTACGAGGGCGAGATGAACATCGACGCGGCCTTGGACCAAGGCCTGCGGGATCGCATCTTTCCGGGATCGCGGCTTGAGGGGGCAGCGAATGTGTTGGTGTTCGCAAATGCCGACGCGGCTTCGGGCGTTCGCAACATTCTGAAGATGAAGGCGAACGGGCTGGAGGTGGGGCCGATCCTCATGGGCATGGGCAACCGCGCGCATATCGTGACGCCCTCGATTACCGCGCGGGGCCTGCTGAACATGTCCGCGCTGGCAGGAACGCCGGTCGGGCATTACGGCTGAAACCGCTCGCATTCTGCAACGCCAGGCCGTAACGTTGCAGAATGCAAATGCCCCTTCCCCCCGAACCCGCATTGCCGCCCGGCGGGCATTTCCTTGGTTCGTCCGAGGCGATGCAGCAAGTCTATCGCAGAATCCGCTCGGTCTCGGGCTCGATGGCGACGGTGTTCATCACCGGCGAAAGCGGCACGGGCAAGGAGTTGTGCGCGCTGGCGATCCATGACGGGTCGGCGCGTGCGTCGGGGCCGTTCATTGCGCTGAACTGCGGTGCGATCCCGCCGGACCTGCTGGAATCCGAGGTGTTCGGCCATATGAAGGGCAGCTTCACGGGTGCCATCTCGGACAAGCCGGGGGCTGCTGCTGCGGCGGATGGCGGCACGCTGTTCCTGGATGAGATCTGCGAGATGGATGTGGGGTTGCAGACCAAATTGCTGCGGTTCCTCCAGACCTCGATGGTCCAGCCGGTGGGGGCCACGCGGCCCCGCAAGGTCAACGTGCGGATCGTCTGTGCCACCAATCGCGACCCGCAAGAGGCGGTCCGCGCGGGGCGCTTTCGCGAGGATCTGTTCTATCGCCTGTTCGTCGTGCCGATCCATATGCCGCCCTTGCGCGAGCGGGGCCGCGATGTGGTCGAGATCGCCGAGGCAGCCCTGGGGCGGTTTGCCGCCGAGGAAGGCCGCAGGTTCGACGGGCTCGCCCCTGACGTGGCGCGCCTGTTCCGGGACCTGCCCTGGCCCGGCAACGTGCGCCAACTGCTGAACGTCATCCGCAACGTGGTCGTGCTGAACACGGGCGGCGAAGTCACCCGCGCCATGTTGCCGACCGAGTTGCTGGACGCGGGCGCGGTCACGGCGGCTGCCTCTGCCCCGCCCGCACCGCTGGACGGGTTGATCGGGCGCAGCCTGGCCGAGATCGAGCGGCGAGTGATCGAGGCAACGCTGGCCGAGGTCGGCGGATCGGTGCCGCGTGCGGCCCGGATCCTCGAGGTCTCGCCCTCGACGCTCTACCGCAAGATGGACGGCTGGGCTGCGAAACCGAAGTGACGATCTCTCTGCGAAAAATCCGGCACGTCCCAACGCGGCGTGAGTTTTCGTGGAAAAGACGTAGGGGTCAGACGAATTGCTCGCGGATCAGCCGCTCGTCGAGGCCATGGCCAGGATCGAACAGGATGCGGTGACGCACAGAGGGGTCCGAGCGGATCTCGACCGACAGCACGTCGCGCACGGACCGCGCGTCGGCATCGGCCATCACTGGCCGCTTCTCGGGCTCGAGCACGTCAAAGCGCACGACCGCCGATTTGGGCAACAGCGCCCCTCGCCAGCGGCGGGGGCGGAAGGCCGCGACCGAGGTCAGGGCCAGCACATCCGAGCCGATCGGCAGGATCGGGCCGTGGGCGGAATAGTTGTAGGCCGTCGACCCGGCAGGGGTGCACAGCAGCGCGCCATCGCAGACAAGCTCGTCGAGCCGCACCTTGCCGTCGACGCTGATCCGCAGCTTGGCCGCTTGCGGACCGGCGCGCAGCAGCGATACCTCGTTGATCGCAAGCGCCTCCTCGAAACCGCCAGAGGTGGTGACGGCGCGCATGGCGAGCGGGTTGATGACCTCTTCCGCCGCGCGCGACAGGCGCGCGGGCAGGCTCTTGGCGCTGTAGGCGTTCATCAGAAAGCCGACGGTGCCGCAGTTCATCCCGTAGACCGGCAGATCGAACGGGCGCGTGTCGTGCAGCGTCTCGAGCATGAAGCCGTCGCCGCCCAGTGCGACGACGACCTGCGCCTCGGCCAGCGGCACCGACCCATGCGCGGCGGTCAGCGCAGCAAGCGCCGCCTGCGCCTCGGGGCTGCGGCTTGCGGTGAAGCTGATCCGGTGCTGCACTGCATTCCTCCGCCGACGTTTGCCAAGTCTTGGCGGGCGCATCCGTCGAACTCAAGCCCGCATCGCCCCGCTCCGGCGCGCCATGTCGCGGGCAGCGGCGCGCCATCCCGCATTTGCGCGCTTCCGAAACGGGCGCGGATGCTTTAGATCGGCAAGAACCCAGCCATGAGGAGCCGCCCGATGAACGCACCGCACCGCGATACCGGTTTCTTCACCGAGACACTCGC
>JANPJD010000085.1:0-10707 GCA_031425325.1 Rhodobacterales bacterium
GTCTTCCAATTGCGTGTACTTGCCCACGATGGCCACGCGCACCTCACCTTCGGCATGGGTCAGCCGGTCCATCACGTCTTCCCAGCGCGCGAGGTTCGGGCGCGGCGCGGGCGAGATGCCGAAGGCGTCGAGCACGGCCTGGTCCAGCCCTGCACGATGATAGGCAAGCGGCGCCTCGTAGATCGACTTGAGGTCATAGGCCGGGATCACCGAGTCGGGCCGCACGTTGCAGAACAGCGCGATCTTCTGGCGTTCCTTTTCGGGGATGGGATGCTCTGACCGGCAGACCAGCACATCGGGCTGCAACCCGATCGAGCGCAGCTCCTTCACCGAGTGCTGCGTGGGCTTGGTCTTCAGCTCGCCGGATGCGGCGAGATAGGGCAGCAGCGTCAGGTGCATGAAGATGCACTGGCCGCGCGGGCGCTCCTGTGCGAACTGGCGGATCGCTTCGAAGAAGGGAAGTCCCTCGATGTCGCCGACCGTGCCGCCGATTTCGCACAGCATGAAATCGACCTCATCGTCACCGATCCGCAGGAAGTCCTTGATCTCGTTGGTGACGTGCGGAATGACCTGGATCGTCTTGCCAAGGTAGTCGCCCCGCCGTTCCTTCTCGAGGACGGTCGAGTAGATGCGCCCCGACGAGACGGAGTCCGACTGTCGGGCAGAGACGCCCGTGAAGCGTTCGTAGTGGCCAAGGTCAAGGTCGGTTTCTGCCCCGTCATCGGTCACGAAGACCTCGCCGTGCTCGAACGGGCTCATCGTGCCGGGATCGACGTTGAGGTAGGGGTCGAGTTTCCGCAGCCGCACCGAGAAGCCGCGCGCCTGCAAAAGCGCCCCGAGTGCTGCCGAGGCGAGGCCCTTGCCAAGCGAGGACACAACGCCGCCGGTGATGAAAACGTATCGTGCCATGGGGGCTCCCGCGCCTTGGATGAGGGGCGAGTCCCGAACACGGGAATCGCAGGATCACGGGAGTAGAGGGTTATCCGAAAAACCCGACCTCTGCAACCGCACCGCTAGATGCTGTCTGATACGGGCCGCACCAGCCTAGCAATTGTGGATCAATCTGCGGCAGGCGGTGCTGCCGGCTCGGTCGCTGGCGGAACGGCAGGCTCTTCGGCACGCGGCGGCGTGGCAGGCGCATCGCTGCTCGACGGCGGCAGCAGCGAGCCGCCGGGGGCCAGCGGGGCCGCCGGGGCGGGTGCCGCAGGAACGGTCCCGCCGATCTGGTCGATCACCGACGAACCTGCTGCGTCGCGGGCTGCAAAGATCGTCAGTGTCACCGACGTCGCGATGAAGCAGGCGGCGAACAGCCAGGTCAGCTTGGCCAGCGCCGTCGACGGCGCACGACCCGACATGGCCCCGCCGCCACCGCCACCCATTCCAAGACCGCCGCCTTCCGACCGCTGCAAGAGCACGACGCCGATCAGCGCGAGGGCCAGCAGCAGGTGGATGATGAGAACGACGTTTTCCATCGGGGGTCGGCCTTCGCAAGGATGCGCCTATCTAGGCCCAAGCACCTGCGCCCGCAACCCCTTCGGCAGCGCCCGCCGATGGCCCCCCAGGGGCCCGGTGAATTAGGTGTTTCACCGGGGCGGGGTGGCGGCTATAGCTGCCACGGTTTCGCAATCGGAGGGCAAGCCCGTGGCAAATGTCGTCGTCGTGGGCGCCCAGTGGGGCGACGAGGGAAAAGGCAAGATCGTCGACTGGCTGTCCGAGCGGGCCGACGTGATCGCGCGTTTCCAGGGCGGGCACAACGCGGGCCATACCCTCGTGATCGACGGCAAGGTCTACAAGCTGTCGCTCCTGCCCTCGGGGATCGTGCGGGGCGGCAAGCTCAGCGTGATCGGCAACGGCGTGGTGCTTGATCCCTGGGCGCTTCTGGCCGAGATCGACAAGCTGACCGGGCAGGGCGTTTCGATCGACCCGTCGAACCTGATGATCGCCGAGAATACGCCGCTGATCCTGCCGGTACACGGTGAGCTTGACCGCGCCCGCGAGGTGCAGGTGGGCATCGCCAAGATCGGCACGACCGGGCGCGGCATCGGCCCGGCCTACGAGGACAAGGTCGGTCGCCGCACGGTGCGGGTGGCCGACCTCGGGGACGAGGCGACGCTCGATCTGCGGCTCGACCGACTGCTCGGCCATCACGACGCCCTGCGGCGCGGGCTTGGCCTTCCGGCCATTGACCGGGCCGAACTCAAGGCCGCGCTTCTGGATGTCGCGCCGAAGATCCTGCCCTATGCCAAGCCAGTCTGGAAGGTGCTGACCGAGGCACGCCGCGCGGGCAAGCGCATCCTGTTCGAGGGGGCGCAGGGCGCGCTTCTGGATGTGGATTTCGGCACCTATCCCTTCGTCACCTCGTCGAACACGCTGGCCGGGATGGCCGCGACAGGCACCGGCCTTGGCCCGACAGCGGTCGATTTCGTCCTGGGGATCGTAAAGGCGTACACGACGCGTGTCGGCGAGGGGCCGTTCCCGACCGAGTTGTTCGACGCGGATGGCGAGCGTCTGGGAGAGCGCGGGCACGAGTTCGGCACCGTCACGGGCCGCAAGCGCCGCTGCGGGTGGTTCGACGCCGTGCTTGTGCGCCAGACCTGCGCGACCTCGGGCGTGTCGGGGATCGCATTGACCAAGCTCGATGTGCTCGACGGCTTCGGGACGCTTCGCATCTGCACGGGCTACGAGCTGGACGGAGAGCGGCTTGACTACCTTCCGACGGCGGCGAACCTTCAGGCAAAGGTGAGGCCCGTCTACGAAGAGCTGGAAGGCTGGCACCAAAGCACCGCCGGGGCGCGGTCCTGGGCCGACCTGCCGGGTGCTGCGATCAAGTACGTGCGACGGATCGAGGAATTGATCCAATGCCCGGTGGCACTACTTTCCACCTCGCCGGAGCGGGAGGACACCATCCTCGTGACCGATCCGTTCGCGGACTGAAGGGGAAAGACGCATGGCGTTGAGCTACCGGGCGCGGCGCCGCTGGTCACTGGTAATCCTGATCATCGGCCTGCCGCTTTACGTCGTTTCGGCAGTGACGCTCGTGAACATGCTGGAGCGTCCGTCGATCTGGGTCGAACTCGCGATCTATGTCGGCCTCGGGTTCCTCTGGGCGATCCCTTTCAAGTCCGTGTTCAAAGGTATCGGTCAGGCAGACCCGGACCGCCCGGACCAGGGCGGCTCTGACGTATAGAACTGCCCTTCAGCGGTCCATCCGGCGCGCTTCGGCAAGGAAGTACGAGCTGTCCGTGATGGCGAACTGCCCGCGCTTGACCTTCTCGATCTTGCCCTGGCGCAGAAGCTGGCCGAAGCTTCTCATGCTGTCCTCGCGGCTGCGCTCGGAGTCGTCCTGAACTGCAGCCACATGGCGCATCAGGTGTGGCCGCGTGAAGTGCGGGCGCCCCTCGACACAGGCAGTGTAGGCGGCTGCTGCTTCCAGAAGGTCGGGGAGGTCGCTTGCGCCCAGGCGCTCGGCGAACTCGATGAAGTTGCTGGACGACCCGAAGATGTTGTCGCCATCGACATCCGCATCGCTGTCATCATCGAAGTCGTCGTCGATCGGGGCGGCTGCGAGGTTTCCGGTGCTGGAAACCCGGCGCGGCATCACGCGGACCGGAGTGTTGGCCGGGGCGGGTCGGTCGATGCGCTGCTCTGACACGAGAACGAGGGGTGCCGCACGCTCGGCAGGGGCGGGCTCGTCGCCCTCACGGCGGGGGCGCACGACGCGGGCAAGGTCGGCCCGGTAGCGGTCGAGGCGCGAGGTCTCACCGCCTTCGGAAGACGAACCGGGCGAACGCAGCTCGGCAACGGTGGCGGCCACGGCGGCCTTCAGATGGGCGAGGGTCGACATCCGGCGGCGGCTTTCGACGCCGTCCATCTCGGTGTTGGTCTGGCGCAGAAGGCGCGATACGTCCTCGTCGCCCCGCGTGTTGGACTCGAGGATGGTGCGCCCTTCGCGCTCGGCACCGCGGGCCGCGTCGTCTTCGCCCGCTGCTTCGGCAGGCGACGCTTCGGGCTCGGCGCGGCGAACCTTGATGACGCGCGCGCGGGCGCGGCGCAGCTTGTCGTCCAGCGCCGGCAAGGCCATGTCGGCCGCCGGGGCCGGCAAGTCTTCGTCGATCTGCTGGTCGGCGATCTGTTCCAGCGATTCGGGCGTCGGGTCTTCAAGCTGATCGACGGTCAGCTGCAGCGTTTCGAGCGACGGCTCGTCCTGCGTCGATGCCTCGGCAGCCTCGGTCTCGAACCGGTCGTCCGCGGCGGCCGTCTCGGTCGCGATCAGGCTAGCGAAGTCCTGCACCTCGGCGTCAGCGGCAGCCGCGGCCAGAGCGGCGGTGTCGAAGGCGCCGGCCTCGGGCTGGGCGGTATCCGCAGCCTCGTCCTCGGCCGCCTCGGGGGCGATGGCGACGGCATGCTGTTCGTCGCCAGCTTCGGCCATGAGTGCGGCGAAATCGGGCTCGGCCGACATCTCGGCCTCTGCCAGCATTGCCGTCTCGGCGTTTGCTTCAACGACGTCACGATCCATCGCGATGGCCGCGAGCAGGGCGTCGTCCTGCGTCTCTTCGGGGGTCTCAAGGACAACCTCGGCATCGGTCCCGGCGTCGAGCGGCACCGCTTCGGTGGGCCGATCCTCGGCAAGACGCGCCACGAGGGCGGCATCGTCATCCTCGACATCGGCTTCCGGTTCCGCGTCAGCGACCGGGTGGTCCTCGGCCTCGGACACAAACGCGGCGATGGCAGCGGGTTCCACAGCCGGCGTAGCCGCAGGCACCACAACCGGAACAGCGGCAGCGACGGCTGCCGCGACGGGCGCAGGTGCAGCCACAGGTGCCATTGCCGGAGCAGCGACAACGGGAGCGGGCTTTTGGACGCGCGGCTCCTCGGCAAAGACCGCATCCTCGACCGGGGAGACGGCGGCTGCGCTGCGCGCCATTGCGGCGCGGATGCGCTGCAGTTTAGCGGCGACGCTCTCATCTTCGATCAGCGGCGCTGCCGCGACCGGCGCGGGCGCCGGGGCCGGAGCGACCTGCGGCGACGCGGTTTCCAGAAGATCACTCGCCCGCAGCACCACGCCGTGGCCGTCGACCTTGGCCTCAACCCGGCGCTGTATCTCGCGCTCGGCGATGCGATGCAGCATCGCGGCGTCGGGGGTCGGCGGTTCGGCCCCGAAGTAGCGGTCGTCGGCGGCAAGATCGCGGAAGTACTCCGCGATGGCCTTCATCGTATTGAACGGCTCGTCAAACCCCTCGAGAGTGCACGAGAAGGTGCCGTAGCTGACGGTAAGGATCTTGCTCGCGCCGATCATGGGGATCGCCTTCTTGTCTGTTCGTTGTCGCCGGTATCGATCCTGGCTTGTGCATTTCAATGGACAGATGGGGGTAATTTGATGGACAGATCGTGGCCCAAAGCCCGCAAACTTGCCTTAATTGGTAACAGTATCGGAGTGAAAACCCTGATTGTCGATACAACTGAGGGTGTAACGATGATTGGCGGGGCACCTTTCCCCAAAGGATTGTTTCGAGATTCGCTGGTTCGCGCGCCGGTTGTCGTAGCGGCGGATGGTGGGGCAGATCGGGCGCTCGCGGCGGGCATCATGCCCGATGCGGTCATTGGCGACTTCGACTCGATTACCGAAGCCGCCCGACAGGTGATTCCCGCCGCGCGGCTTCATCCGATCGCCGAGCAGGACACGACCGACTTCGACAAGGCCCTGCGCTCGGTGCGTGCGCCCTTCGTGCTGGCGCTCGGGTTCGCCGGGGCGCGGATCGACCACGCGCTCGCGGTCTTCAACGCGCTCTTGCGCCATCACTCCCGGCCCTGCGTGATCATGTCGGCCGAGGATGCGGTTTTCCTCGCGCCACGCGATGTTGTACTGCGCTTGCCAGTGGGCGAGCGGTTGTCGTTGTTCCCGATGGGGCCGGTGCGCGGCGAGAGCCGGGGTCTGCGCTGGCCAATCGGCGGGATCGACTTTGCCCCCGAAAGCCGGATCGGCACCTCGAACGAGGTTGCGGCGCCCGAAGTGCATTTGACCTTCGATGCGCCCCGGATGCTGGTGATCCTGCCCCGGCAGCGGCTCGATGCCGTCCTCAGTGCACTGGTGCCTGCATGGCAGCCGCCGCGCGGCGGGCGCGGGCGCCGATCCGTTCGCGGTGGATGATGTAAAGGCCCGAGGCGACGATGACCCCGATCCCGGCCCAGGTCATCGCGTTTGGAAAATCGCCGAACACGAGGTAGCCCAGCCCGACCGCCGCCACGATCTCGAGGTAGTGGAGGGGCGCCAGCGTGGCCGAGGGCGCGAACTTGAGCGCATAGGTCATGCAGATGTGGCTGATCGCAGCCCAGGCGCCGACGCCCGCCAGCCACAGCCAGGCCAGCCCCTCGGGGGTCACTGGATCGAACTGGCGAAGCCCGCTGCCCTCGGCCAGCCACAGGATCGGCACGCAGATCGCCGCCCCGATGATCGAGGTATGGGCCTGCATCGTTACCGGATGCACGTCGCTTGAAAGGTGGCGCGTGACCAGCATGTAGAAGGCAAAGAAGAACGCCGTCCCAAGCGGCCAGAGTGCCACCGCGCCGAACACGGCAAGCGACGGCTGGATCACAAGAAGCGCCCCGCAGAAGCCGACCGCGCAGGCGGCGATGCGCCGGGGGCCGACTTCGTCGCCGAACAGGATGCGCCCCAGGATCAAGAGCACGAACGGCTCGACGAAGGCGATGGCGAGCGCGTCCGCGATCGGCATGACCTCGATCGCCGCGACGAAGCTGAAGGTCGACAGGATCAGGAACACCGCGCGCAGCACAAGAAGCCCAAAGGCCTGCGTGCTGACCCGCCACGCGAGGCCCATCGCCAGCACCGCCGGGATCATCAGAAGGCCCTGCCCGACAAAGCGCGCCGCCGTGATCTGCGCGACCGGGATCGTCGCCGCCGCGAGTTTCGCGGCGACGTCCAGAAGCGGTGCGAGCAGACAGAAGACCAGCATCAGGACGACGCCGGGCAGGATGCGGTCGGGGGGTCTCATGCCTTCGGCCTATCCGCCCGGCGGTCGGGCGTCCAGCCCGCTCAGGCGACGGCCCGCCGGGACGCGGCGGGCTCGCGTTCCAGGTAGTCGCGGCGGTAGGTCTGGTTGACCAGCGTCATTCCCAGCGCGGTCAGCGGGCTGGCGAGCATCAGGCCGCCCAGCCCAAACAGCACCCCGAACAGAAGCTGCATTCCGATCAGAAGGGCAGGCGGCAGAGACACCTGATCCTGCTGGATCATCGGCGTGATGAGATACGTCTCGAGGCTTTGCACGACAAGGAAGACCCCGAGCGTCAGAAGCACCGCCGTCCCGCCTGTCGTCGAGGCGAGCAGCAGCGCAGGGATGGCCGCAATGATCGGCCCGATGTTGGGAATGAAGGCGAAGATGCCGGCGATCAGGCCGAGCAGCAAGGCAAGCGGCACCCCGACCAGCCACAGCCCGAGGCCGGTCAGCACACCGACGACCGCCATCGACAAAAGCTGCGCGCCGAGCCAGCGGCGCAGCGTACTGGCGCAGCGGTCCATGACCTCGTTCCCACGCTGACGCAGCGAAGGTGCCAGCATGGCCCGCAGACCGCGGCGATAGGGGCCGGGAGAGATCGCGCCGTAGATGCCGATGATGAGCACGATCGCCAGATTGGCCAGCGACCCGAACGTGGTGGTCACGGCGGTCGCCGCCGCCGACCCGGCACCCTCGGGCGGGCTCGCCAGCGGGTCGGCCCGGCTCAGAAGATCGTCAAGCCAGCCGATTGTCTGCACACGGGCCCGCAAGGCCTCGAATGCTGCAGGCAGGGTCTGCGCCAGCTCGTCCAGTTGCCGGGCAATCGCCGGAACGAAAAGGAGCGTGACCAGCACAAGGGTCAGAAGAATCGCCAGAAGGAACAGACCGACACCCCAGCCCCGGGCCAGTCCGGTGCGGTCCGAAAGCCAGTCGCCCCCGGCAGCGAGTCCGACCGCCAGCAGGGCGCCTGCGAAGATCACGAAGAAGGCCGTCGGGGCGAGGATCAGGGTTCCGACAGCGACCACCCCGAGGACGGCCAGCGAGACGTGGCTTCGGGTCATCAGGGCCTCCGCGATCTGCATGAACGGTCAGGCAACGCCTCTGCCGCGCAGCGGGTTCCGCTGCACCGCTCACACCCGCCTGTCAGCAGTTCGGGACGTTGACGGCCAGGCCGCCCAGCGAGGTTTCCTTGTACTTCTCGTGCATGTCGCGGCCGGTCTGGCGCATCGTCTCGATGCAGACGTCGAGGCTGACAAGGTGGATACCGTCGCCCCGCAAGGCCAGCGAAGCTGCGGAGACGGCCTTGATCGCCCCGAGGCCGTTGCGCTCGATGCAGGGCACCTGCACCAGTCCCTTCACCGGATCGCAGGTCATGCCGAGGTGATGCTCAAGCGCGATCTCGGCCGCGTTCTCGACCTGTTCGGGCGTGCCACCCAGCACGGCGGCAAGGCCTGCCGCCCCCATCGCCGCCGCCGCCCCGACCTCGGCCTGGCAGCCGCATTCCGCGCCCGAGATCGAGGCGTTGTGCTTCACGAGGCCGCCGATCGCGGCGGCGGTCAGCAGGAACTCTCCGATCCGGGCGCGGCTTGCACCCGGCACATGGTCGAGCCAGTAGCGGATGACGGCCGGCACGACCCCTGCGGCGCCGTTGGTGGGCGCCGTCACGACCTGCCCGCCTGCCGCATTCTCTTCATTCACGGCCATCGCATAAAGGCTCATCCAGTCGTTGATGGTGTGCGGCGGGGTCATGTTCAACCCCCGCTCGGCCATCAGCGCGTCGTGGATGCCCTTGGCCCGGCGGCGCACCTTGAGACCGCCGGGCAAGATGCCTTCGCCCTTCATGCCCCGGTCGATGCAGTCGCTCATCACCTGCCAGATGCGCGCCATGCCCGCATCGAGGTCTGCTGCCGACCGCACCGTCAGCTCGTTTGCCCGCTTCATCTGCGCGATCCCAAGGCCCGAGGTCCGCGCCATCGCCAGCATCTCGTCCGCCGTCTCGAACGGGTAGGGCACGGCGGCCCTGGCCTTTTTCTTCGCCTCGCCCGCCTCGGCTAGTTCCGCTTCGGTCAGAACGAAGCCGCCGCCGATCGAATAGTAGGTCTCGGACAGGATCACGTCGCCCTGCGCGTCGGTCGCCCTCAGGATCAGGCCGTTTGCATGGCCGGGCAGGGCCGGGCCGTAGTCGAACGACAGGTCCACGGCCGGATCGAAGCGCAGCGGCGGCAGGCCGGGCGGGTGGATCACATGGCTCTGCCGGATGTCGGTCAGGACCGCCTCGGCCTTTACCGCGTCATAGGTCGCAGGCTCGAACCCCGCGAGGCCAAGGATCGTCGCCCGGTCTGTCGCATGTCCCACCCCCGTGAAGGCGAGCGAGCCGTGCAGGCTGGCGCGAAGCCCCGCCGGGTGAAAGGGGCTCGCCCGCAGGGTCTCGAGAAACTGCGAGGCGGCCAGCATCGGACCCATCGTGTGCGACGAAGAGGGCCCGACCCCCACCTTGAACATGTCGAAGACCGAGAGGAACATCGGCAGTGCCTTTCAGGGACCGTGACGGACGATCATGCCGATCACCGCCGCCATTATCGGACTCGCGACGACCTTTGCCACCGCGAAAGCGACTTTGATCTACGGGTACCGCAAGGCCCCGCGCGGCAGCACATTGCTGCGTCGTTCCCCCTCGCCCGTGCCGATGGGAGCGCCTATAAGCGATGCGAGTTCAGGGAGACCCCGATGCCGCCAGTCCTTTCGCCGACCGATGCCGCGAAGTACGTGGCCGCGCGGCGAGCCTCGCTCTTTGTCGAAAGCGGGATGCGGGTTGGCCTTGGCACCGGCTCAACCGCCGCGTGGCTGGTTCGGTGCCTTGGGCGGCGCGTCCGCGACGAGGGGCTGCGCCTGACCTGTGTCGCCACATCCGAGCAGACCGCCCGGCTCGCGGCCGAGGTCGGTATTGCCGTCGTCGGGCTGGACGAGGCTGGGCAACTGGACCTGACGATCGACGGCGCGGACGAGGTCGACGACCGGCTCGACCTCATCAAGGGGGGCGGTGCCGCTTTGTTGCGCGAGAAGATCGTGGCCGCTGCGTCGGACCGCATGATCGTGATCGCCGATGTCGCCAAGCAGGTGAGCGCCCTCGGGGCCTTCCCGCTTCCGGTCGAGGTCGTCCCGTTCGGCTGGCGCACCACGCGCCGCATGATCGAGGACGTCCTTGGCCAGCACGAGGTCGCGCGCCGCAATGTGACAGAGCGGATGAGGGGCGAGAGCCTGCTGCTTACCGATCAAGGCAACCACATCCTCGATCTTCACCTCGGCCGGATCGCGGACGCGGCGCGGCTGGGACCGGCCTTGAACCAGATTCCGGGCGTCGTGGAGAACGGCCTTTTCATCGGCATCTGCGATACGCTCGTGGTCGGACATCCCGACGGCCATGTCACGATCCGCGACCGGACAGGCTTGGCCCAGATCACCGAGCAGATCACCATCGACCCCGCCGATATCGGACTGACGGAGCAGCGCGGATGAGCGACGTGTTCGACTACGATCTTTTCGTGATCGGCGGCGGATCGGGCGGCGTCCGGGCCGCGCGGATCGCTGCAGCCGAGGGCGGCGCGCGCGTGGGCCTTGCCGAAGAGGACCGGATGGGCGGCACCTGTGTCATCCGGGGCTGCGTGCCGAAGAAGATCATGGTGTTCGCTTCGGGCTA
>JANPJD010000086.1:0-32833 GCA_031425325.1 Rhodobacterales bacterium
GATCAGGTCCGAGGTCTTCTTCGCAGCCATGATCCCCGCCAGCCGCGCGACGGACAGGACATCGCCTTTCTTGGCGCGGCCCTCGGTGATCAGGGCCAGCGTCTCGGTCGTCATCCGCACCGAGCCCACGGCGGTGGCGACGCGGTCGGTGACGGGCTTGCCCGAGACATCGACCATATGGGCCTGGCCCTTGTCGTCAAAGTGGGACAGGCCGCTCGCGCCGGTCGTCATAGGCCGCCCTGCGCGGTCAGGGGTTTCGCCAGGATCGCCCGCGTCGCGGCGGTCACGTCGTCTTGCCGCATCAGGCTTTCGCCGATCAGGAAGCAGCGCGCGCCGTAGCGGGCAAGGTCGGCAAGGTCGGCGGGCGTGTAGAGCCCGCTTTCCGACACGATAAGCCGGTCCTCGGGCACATGCCGCGCGAGGCGCCTCGTCGTCTCGAGCGTCACCTCGAAGCTGTGCAGGTTGCGGTTGTTGATGCCGATCAGCGGTGCCGCCAGAAGGCCCGCCCGTTCAAGCTCGGCCTCATCATGAACCTCGATCAGCACGTCGATGCCCCACTCGGTCGCGGCGGCCTCAAGCTCTTGCGCCTGCGCGTCGCTGACCGAGGCCAGGATGATCAGGATGCAGTCGGCCGCCAGCGCGCGGGCCTCGGTCACCTGCCAGGGGTCGTAGAGGAAGTCTTTGCGAAGGCAGGGCAGGGCGGTCGCGTCATGCGCCACGGTCAGGTAGGCGTCGGCCCCCTGAAACGAGGGGCCGTCAGTCAGGACCGACAGGCAGGTCGCCCCGCCTGCCTCGTAGGCGCGCGCGAGCGCCGCCGGGTCGAAGTCGGCGCGGATCAGGCCCTTCGACGGGCTCGCCTTCTTGATCTCGGCGATCAGGCCATAGCCCGTCGCCGCCGCTGACTGCAGCGCGCGGGTAAAGCCGCGCGGGGGCGCCGCGGCACGGGCCGCGGCTTCCAGATCGGCAAGCGGGGTCGCGGCCTTGCGGGCTGCGATCTCGTCAAGCTTGTAGCTCTTGATGCTGTCGAGAATGGTGCTCATGGGTCATGCCTAGCGGGTCGCGCGCATTGGGGGAAGGCGTCACGCGCCCTGACTGATCCGCGCGACCGCCTCGACCTTGGCACGCGCGGCCCCGCTGTCGATGCTGGCGCGGGCAAGCGCCACGCCCTCGGGCAGGGTCGCGGCCCGGCCTGCCACGACGAGGGCGGCGGCGCTGTTGAGCAGGACCGCATCGCGGTAGGCCCCGGCGGCCCCGTCCATCAGGGCACGCAACGCGGCGGCGTTCTCGGCGGGCGAGCCGCCCAGGATCGCCTCGAACGGATGCACGCGCAGCCCGGCCTCGTCGGGATGAACCTCGAACTCGGTCACGCTGCCGCCTTCAAGCGCCGCCACCCGCGAGGGGCCGCAGATCGACAGCTCGTCCGTGCCGTCGCCGCCATGCACCAGCCAGGCCCGCTCGGACCCCAGTTCCCGCAGCGTCTCGGCCATCGGGCGAAGCAGATCTGCCGAGAACGCCCCGGTCAGTTGCCGCCGCACGCCGGCCGGGTTGGTCAGCGGCCCGAGGATGTTGAAGATTGTCCGCGTCCCAAGCTCGGCCCGCGCGGGCATGACGTGGCGGATCGCCGGATGATGCATCGGGGCCATCATGAAGCCGATGCCCGCCTCGGCGATCTCGCGCTCAACCACGTCGGGTCCGACCATCACGTTGATGCCAAGCTCTGTCAGCGCATCGGCGGCCCCGGATTTCGAGCTGAGGTTGCGGTTGCCGTGCTTGGCCACCACGACGCCCGCCCCCGCCACAACGAAGGCCGTCGCGGTCGAGATGTTGAGCGTGCCCTTGCCGTCGCCGCCAGTGCCGACGATGTCCATGGCACCCAGGGGCGCGCGCACCGCATGGCACTTGGCGCGCATCACGCGGGCGGCGGCGGCGTATTCCTCGACCGTCTCGCCGCGCGTCCGCAGCGTCATCAGGAACCCGCCCATCTGCGCGGGCGTCGCCTCGCCCTCGAAGAGCGCCTCGAACGCCGTCTCGGCCTCGGACCTTGTCAGGGGCCGCGTCGCCGCGATGCCGATCAGCGGGCGCAGCCGGTCGCTCATGCAGCTTCGGTCGCGTGGGCGAGGAAGGTCCGCAGCAGGGCGTGACCATGTTCCGAGGCGATGCTCTCGGGGTGGAACTGCACGCCCTCGATCGGCAGGTCGCGGTGGCGCAGACCCATGATCGTGCCGTCGGCAAGCCAGGCCGTGACCTCGAGGCAGTTAGGCAGCGTTTCGCGCTCGACCACCAGGCTGTGATAGCGCGTGGCAAGGAAGGGCGAGGGCAGGCCCGCAAAGACCCCCGCGCCTTCGTGGTGCATCGCCCCCATCTTGCCGTGCACGATCTCGTGGCAGCGCACGACCCGCCCGCCAAAAGCCTGACCGATGGTTTGGTGGCCAAGGCAGACGCCCAGCAGCGGGATGCGCGCCTCGGCTGCAGCCAGCGTCAGCGGCAGGCAGATGCCCGCCTGGTCCGGGTCGCAGGGGCCGGGCGACAGCACGATGGCCTGCGGGCGCAGCGCCATCGCCTCCTGCACGTCGACCGCGTCGTTGCGGACGACCCGCACCTCGGCCCCAAGCTCGCCGAGGTAATGGACGAGGTTCCAGGTGAAGCTGTCGTAATTGTCGATCAGAAGCAGCATCGAAACCCTTGCATCCCGTTGGCGATAAGGGGGTGATCCCCGTCGGGGGTCGCGCTATACATGGGCCGAGCGGCGACGGGGCGTCAAGCCCGGCCTGGCCGCAAAGTCGGCCCGCAAAGGGCGACAAGACGGGGACAGACGGGGGACAGGACGCGCATGAAAGGTTTCGGATCGGGCCTCTTCTGGGGCTGCGTGGCAAGCGTGGTCGGTCTGGTGATCGTATCCGAGACGATGCCGATCCCCGCTCCCCTGGCAGGCGCGGGGGCTGTCCTGACCGCCCCCGACGCCCCCGACCCGATATCAGAGCCGGTCGCCCTGCCCGAGGCTGCGGCGTCCGAGACGACGCCGGTAGCACCCGAGGCGCCGGTGGAGCCCGAGGCCCCTGCAACCGAGGCGGCTGTCGAAACCGATCCGGCCCCGCCGGTCGATCCGCCCGAGGCAACCGGTCAGACGGTTGCCCCCGAACCTGGCGCGTCGGATGCGACGGTGCAGCCTCAGGACAGTCAGGGCGGGGTCACGCCCGACGCAGCCGGGCCAGCCGACGATGCGGATCGCGCCTCCGGCGACGGATTGGCGGGCGACAGTGCGACGGGTGACACCGCCGCGCAGGCCGTACCGCCTGTCGCCGAGGCGGGCGACGGCGGCGCGACCGAGGTCGCCTCGGCGCTTGCCGTGCCCGCAGGGTCCGAGTTCGCCCGCCCGCTGCCCGAGACGACCCCCGTCGCCCCGTCCGCCGCGCCCGCGCCCGCGACGGCTGCGGCGCCGGTGGTCGAACAGCCGGGCAGCGCCCCGGCACCTGCCGCCCCAGACGCCTCACCTGCCATGGCGTCGGCACCCGAGTCGGGCGATGTGCCCGAAACGCTTGACTTGCCCGAGGTGGACGCGGGCGACAATCCGGCGGCCCCTGCGGTTCTGTCCGCCCCGGACGGCATTGCGGGAAGCGATCCGGCCATGCCCGCCATGCCTGCTGCCGATCCTGTTCCGCCCGACCTTTCCGTCGCGAACCCTGAGCCAGCCGAACCCGAGCCCGCCGAGCCCGGCAACCTTGAGACCGCCGAGCCGCTTCCCGGCGAGGAAGATGGCCGTCTTGCACTCGACGCCCCCGGTCTGCCACAGGTGCCGGGAGGCCCGGTGCGTTCGGAAGATGCGCCGCTGCCGACCGTGAACCGAGGGGTCGAGTCGGCGTCGGACTCCGCCGCTGCGGGGGTCACGACCGACCGCTTGCCGCGCATTGGGGTCGAGCCGGTGGCCGAGCCGACCGCGCCTGAGGACCTGCCGCCGATCGAGCGCTTCGCGCGGCCGTTCGACAATCCCGACGGCAAGCCCCTGTTCGCGATTCTTCTGTTCGACAATGGCGACCCTGCGCTCGACCGGGCCGCGCTTGCCGACCTGCCCTTCCCGGTGACCTTTGTGCTCGACCCCACGACCCCCGATGTCGCGGCCCTCGCCGCGATTTACAGGGCGACGGGGCAAGAGGTCGCGATGCTTGGCACCGGTATCCCGGCGGGGGCGACAGCCTCGGACCTCGAGGTGACCTTCGCGGCCCATGCCCTGGCGCTGCCCGAAGCGGTGGCGGTGGTCGATGCCGAGGTTGGCGGCTTCCAAGGCGATCGCGCACTCGCGACGCAGGTGGTGCCGATCGTCGCGGGACAGGGGCGGGGCCTTGTGACCTGGGACACGGGACTCAATCCAGCCGACCAGGTGGCGAGCCGTGAAGGCGTGCGGGCGGCGACCGTGTTTCGCAGGCTCGATCCGTCAGTCGAGCCTGCCGCTGCGACCATCCGCACGCTCGACCGGGCGGTGTTCCGCGCCGCACAGGACGGCCGGGTCGCGGTCGCGGCCGACGCGCGGCCCGATGTGGTGGCCGCGCTGATCGGCTGGACGCTGGAAGGCCGCGCCTCGGCCGTGACGCTTGCCCCGGCGACGGCGGTGTTGCAGGCGCGCTGATCGGGCATTGCAAGCGGGCAGGGTGGGGGACCGTCTGCCCCCCCCCACCCCCCGAGGATATTTGTGCCAAAGTGAATGGGGCAGCAGAGCCCTATCCCCGCAGGATGCCCGGCAGTGTCAGGCCGTGCTCGCGCGCGCAGTCTAGCGCCTCGGGATAGCCCGCATCTGCGTGGCGCATGACACCCGTCGCGGGGTCGTTCCAGAGCACATTGGCAAGGCGCCGCGCCGCATCCTCGGTGCCGTCGGCCACGACGACCATGCCCGAATGCTGGCTGAATCCCATGCCGACCCCGCCGCCGTGGTGCAAGGACACCCAGGTCGCCCCCGACGCCGTGTTGAGCAGCGCGTTCAGAAGCGGCCAGTCCGAGACGGCATCCGAGCCGTCGCGCATGGCTTCCGTCTCGCGGTTGGGGCTGGCGACCGAGCCTGAATCGAGGTGGTCGCGGCCGATCACGATGGGGGCCTTGAGTTCACCCGAGGCCACCATATCGTTGAACATCAGGCCCGCCCTGTGGCGATCCCCGAGGCCGATCCAGCAGATCCGCGCGGGCAGACCCTGAAAGGCGATCCGCTCCGCCGCCATGTCCAGCCAGCGGTGCAGGTGCGCGTTGTCGGGAAAGAGGCGCTTCATCGCGGCGTCGGTCGCGTGGATGTCGGCCGGATCGCCAGACAGCGCCACCCAGCGGAACGGACCGATGCCCCGGCAGAAGAGCGGGCGGATATAGGCGGGCACGAAGCCGGGGAAGACGAAGGCATTCTCGAGCCCCTCGTCCTGCGCGACCTGGCGGATGTTGTTGCCATAGTCGAGCGTGGGCACGCCCGCGTTCCAGAAATCGACCATCGCCGCGACATGGGTCCGCATGCTGGCGCGGGCAGCGCGCTCCACCGATTTCGGATCGGCCTCGCGCGCGGCGCGTGCCTGCGCCACGGTCCAGCCCTGCGGCAGGTAGCCGTTCAGCGGATCGTGCGCGCTTGTCTGGTCGGTCACGATGTCGGGTCGCCCGTTGGGCACGCCCATGCCGCCTGCCTTCATCCGGGCGACCAGTTCAGGGAAGATGTCGGCGGCATTGCCCAGCAGGCCCACGGATTTCGCCTGACCCGCCGCCGTCCAGTCGCCAATCATCGCCAGCGCCTCGTCGAGGGTCTGCGCCTTGGCGTCGACGTAGCGGGTGCGAAGGCGGAAATCGATCCGCGTCTCGTCGCATTCGACCGCAAGGCAGCAGGCCCCGGCCATCACGGCGGCGAGGGGCTGCGCGCCGCCCATGCCGCCGAGGCCTGCCGTCAGGATCCACTTGCCCGTAAGGTCGCCGCCGTAGTGCTGGCGGCCCGCCTCGGCGAAGGTCTCATACGTTCCCTGCACGATGCCTTGCGTTCCGATGTAGATCCACGAGCCCGCGGTCATCTGGCCGTACATCGCAAGGCCCTTGCGGTCCAACTCGTTGAAATGGTCCCAGGTCGCCCAGTGCGGCACGAGGTTCGAGTTCGCGATCAGCACGCGGGGCGCGTCCTTGTGGGTGCGGAACACGCCAACGGGCTTGCCCGATTGCACGAGCAGCGTCTGGTCGTCCTCGAGATCCTTCAGGGCCGCGACGATGCGGTCGAAATCCTCCCAGGTGCGGGCGGCGCGGCCGATGCCGCCATAGACCACCAGCTCGTGCGGGTTCTCGGCCACATCTGGGTGGAGGTTGTTCATCAGCATCCGCATCGGCGCTTCGGTCAGCCAGCTTTTGGCGGTGATCTCGGTGCCGGTGGCGGGGAAAACATCGCGCAGGTTGTGGCGGGGGTTCATCGGCGGGCCTTTCACTTGCGGAGGGGGCGCCGGGGGGGGTCACACTCCCCGGACCCCCCATGGGATATTTCAGGACAGAAGAAGGGGCAGGGGCAGGCCCGCTGCTTCGGCGAGCGCGCCGGAGGCCGCGAGGCGGGCCGCGCTGTCGAGGTCGGGGGCGAGGTAGCGGTCGGCCCCGAGGGGCGGCACCTCGGCCCGCAGCCGGGCGATCACGCGGGCGAGGGGGGCGGAGGTGGCAAGCGGGGCGCGGAAGCCGATGCCCTGTGCGGCGGCAATCGACTCGACCCCGAGGATGACCGCGAGGTTCGCGTTCATCGCCATCAGCCGGCGCGCGCCGTGCGCGGCCATGCTCACATGGTCCTCCTGATTGGCCGAGGTGGGGGTGCTGTCGATCACCGTCGGGTGGGCGGCATGCTTGTTCTCGCTCATCAGGGCGGCGGTGGTCACTTCGGCGATCATCAGGCCCGAGTTGAGGCCGGGGTTCGGCGTCAGGAACGGTGGCAGGTCGTGGCTGAGGGTCGGGTCCACCATCAGTGCCACACGGCGCTGCGCGATGGCCCCGATCTCGGCCAGCGCAAGGGCGATCATGTCGGCGGCGAAGCCCACGGGTTCGGCGTGGAAGTTGCCGCCCGAGACGATGCCGTCCGACAGCACGAGCGGGTTGTCGGTGGCCGCGTTCGCCTCGGTTTCGAGGGTGGCGGCAGCCATCCGCAGCACGTCCATCGCGGCGCCGGTGACCTGCGGCTGGCAGCGGATGCAGTAGGGGTCCTGCACGCGCGTGTCGCCCGTCCGGTGGCTTTCGCGGATTGCCGAGCCGTCGAGGAGGGTCCGCATCGCCGCCGCGGCCTCGATCTGGCCCCGGTGGCCGCGCAGAGCGTGGATCTCGGGATGCAGGGGCGCGGTCGAGCCCATGATCGCGTCGGTCGAGAGCGCCGCCGTCACCAGCGAAGTCTGCGCCATGCGCCAGCCGTCGAAGAGACCCGCTAGCGCATAGGCCGTCGAGAACTGCGTTCCGTTGATGAGGGCGAGCCCCTCTTTCGGGCCGAGCGTCACGGGTGCCAGACCCGCGCGGGCCAGCGCCTCGGCCGCGGGCAGGACGGTGCCGCCCACCTCGGCTTTGCCATGGCCGATCATCACGGCGGACATGTGCGCGAGGGGGGCGAGGTCGCCCGATGCCCCGACCGAACCCTGCGCCGGGATCACCGGGGTGACGCCCCGGTCGAGCATCGCCTCGATCAGCGCGATCACCTCCCAGCGCACGCCCGACGCGCCGCGTCCCAGCGACAGCAGCTTCAGCGCCATCATCAGCCGCACGATGGCGCCGGGCATCGCGTCGCCCACGCCACAGCAATGCGACAGGATCAGGTTGCGTTGCAGGATCGCGACATCCCCGGCCGCGATCTTGAGCGAGGCGAGCTTGCCGAAGCCGGTGTTGACTCCGTAGACGGCGGCCGTTCCTGCCGCCGCTTTGGCGATGCGGGCGGCAGCGGCCTCGACGCCCGGGCGGGCCTGCGGGTCGAGACGGGCGGCGGCCCCCGTCCGGTAGAGCCGCTCTAATTGCGCGAGGGTGGTGGCCCCCGGGGTCAAGGTCTCAGACAAACGCGCCTCCGTGGATGCGGGCGTGAAGGGGCGTGGCCCCGAGTGTGGCCGACAACTCAGCCGGGTGGCGGGCCTGCCAGATCGCAAGGTCCGCGCGCTGGCCGGAGCCGAGGCGACCCCGGTCGCTGAGGCCGAGTGCCTTGGCGGCATGGTGGGTCGTGCCCGCCAGTGCCTCGGCGGGCGTCAGGCGAAAGAGCGTGCAGGCCATGTTCATCGCGAGCGTCAGCGAGGTCATCGGCGAGGAGCCTGGGTTGCAGTCGGTCGCGACCGCCATCGGCACGCCAAGGCGACGCAACTCGGCGATGGGCGGGCTTTGCGTCTCGCGCAGGGCATAGAATGCGCCGGGCAGGATCACCGCGACGGTTCCGGCCGCGGCCATCGCTGCGACCCCTTCGGCGTCGAGGTATTCGAGGTGATCGGCCGACAGCGCACCGTGGCGCGCGGCGAGGGCCGCGCCGCCGAGGTTCGACAACTGCTCGGCATGCAGCTTGACCGGCAGGCCGAGGTGCCGCGCCTCGGCGAAGACGCGTGCCACCTGATCGGGGGTGAAGGCGATGCCCTCGCAGAAGGCGTCGACCGCATCGACCAGCCCCTCGGCATGGGCGGCGCGCAGGCCGGGGATCGCCTGCTCGGTCAGGTAGGCATCGGCGCGGCCTGCGTATTCGGCCGGGATCGCATGTGCGCCGAGAAAGGTGGTGTGCACCGTGACGGGCCGCACCTGTCCAAGGCGGCGGGCGACGCGCAGCATCCGCAACTCGGTCTCGATGTCGAGGCCGTAGCCTGACTTGATCTCGACCGTGCCGACCCCACCCGCGAGAAGCGCGTCAAGGCGGGGCAGCGACTGGGCAAGAAGCTCGGCTTCCGAGGCGGCGCGCGTGGCGGTGACGGTCGACATGATGCCGCCGCCCGCGCGGGCGATCTCGGCATAGCTGACCCCCGTGAGGCGCTGCTCGAATTCGCGCGCGCGGTTGCCTGCGTGAACGAGGTGGGTGTGGCAGTCGATGAGGGCGGGCGTCACCAGGCGACCGCCAAGGTCGTGATCGTCGGGGCCGCTTGCCGCAAGGTCGGCGGTGCGGCCGACCCATGCAATCCGGCCCGCCTCGATCACGAGCGCGCCGTCTTCGACCGGGGCGCCGTCCGGTCCCGGTGCGAGGGTGGCGTGAAGGAGGCGTGTCGCCATCGGGCTTGCCTTATGTCTGCGCTGATCGCTAATATGTCTGCACATAATCGACCCTGTCAACAGGAGGTGCCGCATGATCCTGTCGGCCGCGACGGCGCTTCTGCCCGAGGGCTGGGCTCGCGACGTGCAGATCGAGGTCGCTGAGGGCCGCATCGCGCAGGTCTGGCGCGACCGCCCTGCGCCGGGTGCCCATGCCTGCCTGCTGCCCGCGCCCGTGAACCTGCACAGCCATGCCTTCCAGCGCGCGATGGCCGGGCTGACCGAGCGGCGCACGGCGGGGCGCGAGTCGTTCTGGACCTGGCGCGACCTCATGTACCGCTTCGTCGAGCGCCTCGATCCCGATCAGGTCGAGGCGATCGCGGCCTTCGCGCAGGTCGAAATGGCCGAGGCCGGGTATGCGGCGGTGGCCGAGTTCCACTACCTGCACCACGGCACCGAAGGGCGGCCCTACGCCGATCCCGCCGAAATGTCGGCGCGCATAGTCGCGGCGGCGCAGGCGAGCGGGCTTGGCCTGACGCTGCTGCCGGTTCTTTACGCGCAGGGCGGCTGCGACGGGCGGGCGCTGGCGGGCGGACAGCGGCGCTTCGGCACCGACCTCGACGGGTTCGCGCGCCTGCACGAGGGCGCCACACGCGCGGTCGCTACACTTCCGGATGGGCGGGTCGGGGTCGCCCCGCATTCGCTGCGCGCGGTTTCGCACGAGGCGCTGGCCGGGGCCGTGGCGCTTGCCCCCGACGGGCCGCTGCACCTTCATCTGGCCGAGCAGACCGCCGAGGTCGACGAGGTGCGCGCGGCCTACGGTGCGCGGCCCGTGGAGTGGCTTCTGGCCCATCATGACGTCGATGCGCGCTGGTGCCTGATCCACTGCACGCAGATGGAACCCCATGAGACGCACTCCCTCGCGGCCTCGGGGGCCGTCGCGGGGCTTTGCCCGGTGACCGAGGCGAACCTCGGTGACGGCATCTTCGACGGCGCGCGCTATCTGGCGGCGGGCGGGCGCTGGGGTGTCGGCACGGACAGCAACGTTCGGATCTCGCTGGCCGAGGAGTTGCGTCTGCTGGAATATGGCCAGAGGCTGATGCAGCTGGGCCGGGCGATCCTGGCCTCGGACGACCGCTCGGCGGGGCGCACGCTTTACGAGGGCGCGCTGGCGGGCGGCGCGCAGGCGGCGAGACGCGCCTCTGGCGCGATCCGGGTCGGCGACTGGGCCGATCTTGTGGCGCCGGACATGGCGGCGGTCGACCTGGAAGGCCGGGCGGGCGACGCGATCCTGGACAGCTGGATCTTTGCGAAGGGCGGCGTGGCCGAGGTCTGGTCGGCGGGCCGCCACATCGTGACGGGCGGGCGGCATGTTGCGCGCGCCGCCATCGAGGCGCGCTACCGCAGTGTCATGGCTGCCCTGCTGGACGCCGCATGATCGGCTGGGAGGATGTGCGCGCCGAGGTGATCCGCCGTGTGCGCGACCGCGACTGGCCGCCCGGGGCCACGATCCCCGCCGAGACGGCACTCGCTGCCGAGTTCGGCTGCGCGCGGGCGACCGTCAACCGCGCGCTGCGCGACCTTGCCGAGGCGGGCCTGCTGGAGCGGCGGCGCCGCGCGGGGACGCGCGTCGCGCTGAACCCGGTCCGCCGCGCGACGCTGGCCGTGCCGCTGACACGCGCCGAGATCGAGGGGCGGGGCCAGCGCTATGGCTATGCGCTGATCTCGGACGGGATCGAGCCGCCGCCCCTGCGCGTGGCCTCGGCGCTGGGCTTGCCCGCTTCGGGCGCGCTGCGCCATGTCGTCGCGATGCACTTCGCCGATGGCGTGGCGCTGGTCCATGAGGACCGCTGGCTGAACCCGGCGGCGCTGGAGGCGGAACCGTCGTTCGAGCGTATCAGCGCAAACGAGTGGCTGGTCGCGCATGTGCCCTTCACCACCGGAGAGATCGCCTTCTCAGCCGCCGCCGCCGATGCGGCGCAGGCCGCTGCCCTGGGCCTTTCGCCCGGAGCGCCGCTGTTCGTGGCCGAACGGACGACCTGGATCGGCGCGGTACCCATCACCTTCGTGCGCCTGTCGCATGCGCCGGGCTATCGGCTTTGCACGCGCCTTTGACCGCGCCTCAGTGCCCCACCATGTCGTCGACGGCGTCCGCCCCCATCTCGTCCATGACAAGCTTGCGGGCGCGGTTCACCCGGCTTTTGACCGTGCCAATGGCGACGTTGCAGACCGCCGCCGCATCTTCATAGCTTTCCCCCAGCATCACGACGAGCACGAGAATCTCGCGGTAATGCTCGGGCAGCCGCTCGATGGCGGCGAGAAGGCGCTTGCCGTGGATCACCTTGTCGTGGTCGGGCTGAACCGACAGGAAGCTCGACACGCAGTCCTCGGCCCCAGGTCTTTCGCGCGCACGTTTCTTCACGTTGGTGTAGAAAGAGTTCCGCATGATGGTGAACAGCCACGCGCGCAACATCGTGCCGCGCTGGAAGCTGTCGATGTTGGACAGCGCCTTCAGCAGCGTTTCCTGTACCAGATCGTCCGCGTCGTGCATGTCGCGCGTCAGCATCCGCGCATAGGCGCGAAGCCGGGGAATGAGCTCGATCACATCGGACTGGATGCTCGTCTCTGCAGACTTGATACCTGCCCGAGGCGTCGCGGTCATGGCGCCCTCCCTTGCTTTGCGTGGACGCTGGCAAAACGTCACCCCCTGCGCTCGGTTCCGCCGTGCCGTGGAGGGAGCCGCAGATTGTCGGGCGGAACAATCCGGCCCTGCGGGGCTTGTCATTCTGCCCGACGGGAGGAAGTCGCATGCGTGAAATCATCGTCATGACCGCAACCCTGGTCCTGCTGGCCTTCGCCTCGAGGGCCGAAGACGTTGCCGTGCCGCCGCCTCCGGGAGCGAACTGGTCACCCGCGCTGCGCGAGGCCCTGTTCTCTGACGAGGCGACCATGACCTTGCGCGACGAGGCCGACGCGAGGTCCCGGTTCGAGGCGTTGGCGCCCGAGGACCAGGCGATGCTGCGGGCCGAGTGCGAGGCTGGCCGCAGTGACGAGACCGTTACGACCGGCGCGCCCGCCGACGATGCGGCGTCCGACCCCGCGCCATCGGACCCAGCCGCACCGCCCGAGTTCGACTCGGCGGGCACCGGCGCCGAGGGCAGCCCGGTTCCTGCGGGCGCAGTTTCTCTGTCGCATGTCGTGCAGATCTGCGGCTGGGTCCTCGACCCCGCTCAGCCGACGCCGTAGCCCGCGAAGCCCTCAAGCGTCTCGGCCAGCTCCGCCTCGGTCAGCACATGCGCGCCGCCGATGGCGAGCGCATGGACATACTGGTGCGCCAGGGCCTCGAGTTCGCCCGCAAGCCACATCGCTTGCGGCAGCGTCCGGCCCGCGACCAGCATCCCGTGGTTGGCCATCAGGCATCCGAACCGTCCCTCCATCGCCGCAAGGACGCTGGCCGACAAGGCCGCCGTGCCGAATGTGGCATAGTCGGCGCAGCGGATGTCCGGCCCACCGAACGCGGCCATCATGTAGTGGATCGCCGGGATTGGCCGGCGCGTGACCGAAAGCACCGTGGCGAAGGGCGCGTGGGTATGGACGATGGCCTCGATGTCGGATCGCGCGCGCATCAGGTCAAGGTGGAAGCGCCACTCGGACGAGGGCTTGCGCGGCCCCTCCCACGTGCCGCCGCCATCGAGCGGCATCCGGGCAACGAGGTCGGGTGTGAGGTCGGCCGAAGGGATGGCGGAGGGGGTGATGAGGATCGCATCCCCGTCACGGACCGAGACGTTGCCCGTCGTGCCCCGGTTGAGCCCCTGCGCGTCCAGCGCGCGGGCGGCCTCGACAATGGCGATGCGGAGCGCGTCCGTCATTCGGTGCGCCGGAGGAGGGGCCGGATGCCTTCGGCGACGAAATTTGAGCCAGAATGAATGGTCATGGCGCGAAGTCCGGGAAAAGGGCGGCAAGCCCCTCGGCCGAGGCAGCGGCAATGCCGCGCTCGGTGATGAGGCCGGTGACAAGGCGGGCGGGTGTCACGTCGAAGGCGGGGTTGGCGGCGGGCGTCGCCTCGGGCGAAATCCGCAGGCGGGTGCGGGTGCCATCGGCGAGCTTGCCCTGCACGAAAGAGACCTCATCGCCCGAGCGCTCCTCGATCGGGATTTCCGTCAGGCCGTCGGTGACGCGCCAGTCTATGGTGGGCGAGGGCAGCGCCACGTAGAACGGAACGCCGTTGTCGCGGGCGGCCAGCGCCTTGAGGTAGGTGCCGATCTTGTTGCACACGTCGCCCCGCGCCGTCGTGCGGTCGGTGCCGACGATCACCATGTCGACCTGCCCCCGCTGCATCAGGTGCCCGCCTGCGTTGTCCACGATCAGGTGATGCGGGATGCCTGCGCCCGCCATCTCCCACGCGGTCAGGTGCGCGCCCTGGTTACGGGGGCGCGTCTCGTCCACCCAGACATGGACCGGGATGCCCTCTTCGGCCGCGCGAAAGATCGGCGCGGTCGCGGTTCCCCAGTCGACGGTCGCAAGCCAGCCCGCGTTGCAATGCGTCAGGATGTTCACGGGGCCCGATTTCCGGGCGGCAATGTCGCGGATGACGGCCAGGCCGTGGTCGCCGATGCGGCGGTTGATCGCCACATCCTCGTCGCAGATCGCGGCGGCGCGGGCATAGGCGGCGGCGGCCCGCCGGGCGGGGGCGAGGGGGGCTAGGTGGGCGCGCATGTCGTCAAGCGCCCAACGCAGGTTGATCGCGGTCGGGCGCGTCTCGTGCAGCGTCCCCCAGGCATGATCGAGCGCGGCTTCCGACGGATCGTCCGCCATGGCGAGCGCCACGCCGTAAGCCGCCGTCGCCCCGATCAGCGGCGCGCCGCGCACCCACATGTCGCGGATTGCGGTCGCGGCCTGTTCCATCGTCGCAAGGTCGAGCACCACAAGGTCATGCGGCAGGCGGGTCTGGTCGATGATCTGCACGGTCCGCCCGTCGGGGCCGAGCCAGATCGTGCGCCAGGGGTGACTGTCGACCTTCATGGCTGTTCTCCGTCGAGGATGCGGGCAAGGGCGCAGACCTGCGCCGGGGTGCGGATGGTGCGGCGGCCTACACCAAGCTGTCGGCCGAGCGCCAGAGCCCGCCGCTCGGCCACGGCGCGGCGGGCGGGGTCGGGGATCGCCTCGAGATCCTCGACATGGGCAAGCCCGATGATGCGGCGGTGCATCTCGACCCCCGCGAAGCCGAGCGAGTCGGTCCAGATGCCATCCAGCACCGAGGCCAGCGCCTGTTCCGAGCCGAGGCTGTCGCCCTGATCCTCGTAAAGCGCGCGCTCGTGCAGCAGGCCGGTGCGCTCGGTGCGCCAGAGGTGCGAGAATTCGGCCTCGAAGGTGGCCCAGGTGTCGGTCACGGCGGACAGCAGCCAGTCGCGGCAGGCGTCGCGCCGACCGGGTGCCGCCTCATGGCCCGACTGGGCGAAGAAGCCGAGCAGGAAGTTGGCGAGCAGCATCCCGATGTCGAGGCCGAAGGGGCCGCAGATCGCGAATTCGGGGTCGATGACCTGCGTGTCTTCGGGCGTGACCATGATCGAGCCGGAATGAAGGTCGCCATGCACCAGCGTCTCGGCCTGCGACAGGAAGGCGTGCTTCATCTCCTGCGCCGCGACCTTCATGTCGCGGTCGGCGCGCAGTGCTGCGATGTCGGCCTCGAGCCCCGGCGTGTGGCGGTTCAGCGCGGCCTCGCGGTAGGGGTCGGTGAAGACGAGCGTCTCGGTGATGTGGGCAAGCTCGGCATTGCCCGCGAAGAGCGCGAGATCGGTCTTCATCGCCGCCCCGTCCAGCGACAGCGCCGAGCCCCGGAACAGCGTCCGGGCAAGGAAGAGGCCCATGTCGCGCGCGAGGTTCGGATGGATCACGCCTGCCACGACGGATTTTCGCAAGATCACATGCGGCGAGAGATGGCGCATCACGATCAGCGCCTGCGCGTCGTCGAAGTGATGCACCTGCGGCACCCGGCCGGGGTCGCGGGCGGCGTGGCGGTTCAGCGCCTGATACTCGAAGAACGTCCGGCGCAGCGGCAACGGCCAGCCCTCGCCCACGACGCGCAGCCAGGGCAGGGCCTGCTTGACGATCAGCGTCTCGGCCCCGCGCACAACGAAAACGAGGTTGAGGTTGCCGTCGCCGATCTCGGCCACATCCCAGCGTCCGGGGCCGAGGCGCTCAGCCACGGCTGGCACGGATGCCAGCCGGGGTTGCAGCGTTTCGGGCGTGAAGGGCGCGTAGTCCATAGCAGGCGAGGGCATCAGATCAGGCCGTACTGCCGCGCCTTGCCGCGCAGGAAGGGCAGGCCGTTCTCCATCACCTCGGCCTCGTCGCGCGCGACGGGCCGCCAGACCGACAGGCCGAAGGCAAGCTCGGGCGGCATGTCGATGAAGCTTTCCATCGCGAGCCCGCCCTTGAAGCCGATGGCGGCAAGCGCCGCATGGACCTCGTCCCAGGCGCAGTTGCCCCAGCCCGGCACACCGCGGTCGGACTCGGACAGGTGAATGTATTTCAGGTGCTCGCGCGCCTGAAGGATGCCGTTCGCGATGCCCTTCTCCTCGATGTTCATGTGGTAGGTGTCGAGGTGGACGAACATGTTGTCCGCACCGATCCGCTCGATCATCGCGGCCCCCTGCGCCCCGGTGTTGATGAGATGCGTCTCGTAGCGGTTCACGGGCTCGATCCCGAAGAGAAGGCCCAGCGACTTTGCGTGCTTTGCCGCCGCCGTCAGGCAGGTCGTCACATTGTCCATCTCGGCCTGCGTCGGCGGCTTTCCGGTCCGCTCGCCGATGCCGCCGAAGGTGACACCGGTCAGCGCCTCGGCCCCCATCGCGGCGGCGGCGTCAAGCGCCGCGATCAGGAAGTCGATCCCCGCCTGCGGGTTGACCGACGGCCACGCCGCCTGCGGCAGGCCGAGCGAGCAGACCGCCGGAAGCTGGTGCTTTTCCAGCAGCGCGCGGCTGTGGGCGGTGTCGACCTTGGTCGGATTGAGCAGCGCGATCTCGATGAAATCCATGCCGTAATGGACGGCCTTGGCGACGGCGCGCTCGGCCCCTGCATGATCCCACGTCATCGTCCACATGCTTGTGTGAACCCCGAAACCCTTCATGGCTTGTCCTCCTCCAGAGAAATCAGCACCCGCGCCAGCCGCTCGTCGGCGATTAGGCGGTTCACGATGCCTGCGCGCAGCATTGCGAGCGTGGCGCGCGCCTTCGTTGCGCCCGCCGCCAGCAGCATCACGTCCGTGGCGCGCAGGTCGTCAAGCCCGATCGAGGGCGCGCGGCGGTTCAGGTCGGTGTCGGCAAGACTGCCGTCGGCGCGAAAGAACTTGCCGGTGGAGTCGGCGACGGCCCCGACCGCCACCAGTTCCGCCGCCTCGGCCTCGGTCAGGATGCCGCTGGTCGACAGAAGCGCCTGCGGCGAGCAGTCGCCGAGCGAGATGATCGACCACGGGGCGGCACGCGCCGCTGCCAGCGTCTCGCGCACCAGGCGCTGGTTCAGGACGACGCGGCAGTCGGCCTCGCTGTCGGTCAGGAAGGGGGCTGGCAGGAACATCGCAGAGCCGCCCGTCAGCGAGGCGAGGCGGGTGCAGACGTCGAAGGGGCTGGTTTCCGACGTGCGTGCCATCGAGCCCATCAGCGAGACGAAGCAGAGGTTCGGGTTGCGAAGGCCGGTCACCGCCTGCGCCATCGCGGCCATCGTGCGGCCCCAGCCCACGCCGATCGCGACGGGGCCTTCGCCTGCGATGCGCGCCACGAATCCGGCCGCGACGATGCCCACGGCGCGGCGCGCGGCCGCTTCGTCGGTGCTGTCGAGCGGGGCTACGCGCACTTCGGTCAGCCCGAAGCGCGCGGCGATGCGGGCGGCGAGTTCGTGCATCGCCGCCGTCTCGTGTTCCAAAGACACGCGTACAAGGCCGAGGTCGCGTGCCTCGGCCAGCATCCGCAGCACCTTGAAGCGCGAGATGCCAAGCCTCTGGCTGACCTCCTCCTGGCTGAGCCGCCCGACGTGGTACAGCCAGGCGGCCTGGACCAGGTCGTCGGTCTCGGGACGGGCAAGGGGCATCGGCATTCCGGGGGGCTGGGGCGGGGTGGATTTCGCTACCACCTAACCGCTTGACCGGACCCCGCGTCAACGACTATCACAAATGTGCACAGTCTGCACAAATGCCGCAACGCAGCATGGGGGCCTTCTTGAGCTACGTGATCGGCATGGACGGCGGCACCGAAAGCATCCGCGCGCATGTGTTCGACCTCACCGGGCGGGCGCGCGGCGTCGGCAAATGCGCCTACGCCACCGCCTTCCCCGAACCGGGCCGGGCTGAGCAGGTGCCCGAGGACTGGTGGCATGCTTGTGGCGTCGCGGTGCGCGAGGCAATGGCGGCGGCGGGGATCGGGCCGGAACTGATCCTGGCGCTGGCTGCCGACACGACATCCTGCACCGTGGTGGCGCTCGACGGGCAGGGGCGCAGCCTGCGGCCCGCGCTCTTGTGGATGGACGTGCGTGCGCACCGCGAGGCCGACGACGTGGCCGCCTCGGGCGATCCGGCGCTGCGGGTGAACGGCGCGGGCGCGGGCCCGGTCTCGCCCGAATGGATGATCCCCAAGTCGCTCTGGATCGCGCGCCATCAGCCCGAAGTCTTTGCCGCCGCAACCCGGATCGGCGAGTATCAGGACTATCTCAACCTGCGCCTGACGGGGCGGTGGTGCGCCTCGCTCAACAACATCACGATGCGTTGGCACTACCAGACCCAGCATGGCGGCTGGCCTGTCACGCTTCTGGAACGGCTGGGGCTCACGGCGCTTCGCCAGAAGTGGCCGTCCGACATCGTGGCGGCGGGACAGCCGGTGGGGCCGCTGACGCCCGACGCGGCGGCGCATCTTGGCCTGCTGCCGGGCACGCCGGTGATCCAGGGCGGGGCGGATGCTTTCATCGGGATGATCGGCCTTGGCGTGACCCAGCCGGGCGAGCTTGCGCTCATCACCGGCTCGTCGCACCTGCACCTCGGGGTTGCCGCGCGACCTGTTCACGCGCCGGGGGTATGGGGCACCTACATGGATTGCGTCTATCCCGGGCGGCCGATCATCGAGGGGGGCCAGACCTCGACCGGGTCGGTGATCGCCTGGTTCAAGCGCCACTTCGCCGAGCACCTCGATTTCGACGCGCTGAATGCGATGGCCGATGCGCTGCCGCCGGGGGCCGAGGGTCTGCTTGTGTGCGACCACTTCCAGGGCAACCGCACACCCTACACCGACGCGCTGTCGCGGGGGGCCATCACGGGCCTGACGCTGAAGCACACGCCCGCGCATGTCTACCGGGCGCTCGTCGAGGGCATCTGCATGGGCACCCGCCTGATCGTCGAGACCTTCGGCGACGCGTTCGAGGCAAAGCGCATCGTCGTCGCGGGCGGGGCCACGCGGTCGGAGTTCTGGTTGCAGGTCCATGCCGACACGCTGGGCCTGCCGTTGCAGATCACCGAAGAGTCCGAAGCCTGCGCGCTCGGCTCGGGCATCCTTGCCGCGACGGGGGCAGGGGCGTTCGACACGATTGATGCGGCCTGCGCCAAGATGGTGCGTGTCGCGCGCACGGTTCAGCCCGACATGGACCGCCACGCGGCCTACGCCCCGATCTACGCGCGCTACCTTGCGGCTTACGGCGCGCTGAAACCCCTGCGCGAGGCGATATGAGCAACCGGGCCCCAGTCCTGCGCTATGCCACGATGCGCCGCGTCCGCAGCTTCGAGGAGCGCGTGGGCGAGTTGTTCCTGCGTGGCGAAAGTGCCGGGTCGATGCTGCACCTGTCGATCGGCGAGGAAGCGGTCGTGGGCCTCACCGACGCGATGGCACCGGGCGACACTTTCACCACCCACCACCGGGGGCACGGCGTGTTCCTGGGGCGCGGGGCCGACCCCGCGCGGATGATGGCCGAGATCGCGGGCAAGGAAAGCGGCTACTGCCGGGGCAAGGGCGGTTCGATGCACATCGCCGACCGTGCGCTGGGGCATCTTGGGGCCAACGCCATTGTGGGCGGCGGCATCCCGCATGTCGTCGGTGCGGGCATCACCTATCGCAACCGGCGCGAGGGGCGCATCTCGGTCGCCTTCTTCGGCGATGGCGCGATGAGCCAGGGCATCCTTTACGAGGCGATGAACATGGCGGCGCTATGGAAGCTGCCGGTGATCTTCGCCTGCATAAACAACCAGTACGGCATGGGCACGCGGGTCGACCGCTCGGCCGGGCGGCAAGCGTTCGGCGAGCGGGCCGAGGCGTTCGGCCTTATAGCCGCGCGGGCCGACGGGCGCGATGTCGAGGCGGTGCATGACGCGGCGCAGGGCCTTGTCGCCGACGCGCGCGGGGGGCGGCCCGGTTTCCTCGAGATCGACGCCTACCGCTTCTTCGGCCACGCCCGGATGGACAAGTCGCCCTACCGCACCCCCGAGGAAGAGGCCGAGGGCCGTGCCCGCGATCCCCTCGCCTTTGCGCGCGACCGCCTGGCGGCGGGGGGCCTCGCCGATGCTGCCGAACTGGACCGGATCGACGCCGAGGCCGCGACCGAGATGGACGCGGCGCTCGCTGCCGCCATAGCCGCAAGCCCGCCCGGACTGCCCACGATGTTCGAGGACGTCTACGCCCCCGGCACCCCGGCCCCCCGCCCGCAGACCGATCGCCTGCGCGCCATTCTGGCGGAAGTCCAATGACCGCGACCGAGACGACCTACCGCGAGGCGATCCGGCAAGCCCTGCTTGACGCAATGCAGGCCGACCCCGACGTGATCCTGATCGGCGAGGAGGTCGGTCTTTACGGCGGGGCTTACGGCGTGACCAAGGGGCTGATCGACCTCTACGGACCCGAGCGGGTGATCGACGCGCCGATCTCGGAAGCGGCCATCGTAGGGGCGGCCATCGGGGCGGCGATGACCGGCCTGCGGCCCGTCGCAGAACTGATGTATGTCGATTTCATCGGCATGACGATGGACCAGCTTGCCAACCAGGCCGCGAAAAGCCGCTACATGTTCGGCGGTCAGATCGGCGTGCCGATGGTGCTGCGGACACAAGGCGGCACGGGGCGCTCGGCGGCGGCGCAGCACAGCCAGAGCCTCGAGGCCTGGGTGATGCACACGCCCGGTCTGCGACTTGTCATGCCCGCCACGGTAAATGACGCCTACCACCTGTTGCGCCAGGCGCTGATGCAAGCCGATCCGGTCGTCTTCATCGAGCACAAGGGGCTATATACCGCCAAGGGTCCGCTCGACCCAGGCACGCCCGACGCGCCCTGGGGCAAGCCGCTCGTGCGGCGCGAGGGCGGCGACCTTACGATCATCAGCTATTCGCGGATGCTGCACGAAAGCCTTGCGGCCGCCGAGGCCCTGTCGGCGCGGGGCGTCGAGGCCGAGGTGATCGACCTGCGCTGCCTGAACCCGCTGGACGAGGCGCCGCTGATCGCCTCGGTCCGCCGCACCGGGCGGGCGATGGTCGTGACCGAGGGCGTGGTCACGGGCTCGGTCGCCTCGGAGATTGCGGCGCGGTTGGGCGAGGCGTGCTTCGACATGCTCGAGGAACCCATCCTTCGGATCGGCGGCGAGGACATCCCGATCCCGGTGGCCCCGGCGCTTGAGCGTGGGTCGATCCCCTCGGCGGCGTTGATCGCCGACGCCGCGCTCTGGCTCGTGCGGCGCGAGGCCCCGGCATGGGCGTGACCACCCTGACCCTGCCGCGCCTTGGCGAGACGATGGAGGAGGCGCGCGTTACCGACTGGCTGAAGCGCCCCGGCGAGGCCTTCCAGCGCGGCGACGTGCTTCTTGAGGTCGAGACGGACAAGACCGTCGTCGAGGTGCCCGCCCTGACGAGTGGCACGCTTGTCGCGCAGCTTGTCGCGCCGGGCGAGATGGTGGCGCTGGGCCAGCCGATCGCCGAGGTCGAGGTGGCGGGGATAGCAGAGGCAGCCCCACCGGCAGGGTCCGGCGACGCGGAGGGGCCGGACGCGGGGGTTTCACACCCCCGCACCCCCGTGGGGTATTTCAGCCGAAAAGAAGCTACGGCGTCGGTCGGGGCAGGGGAGGTGCACCGCCCCGGTGCCGAGGTGGCCGAGACGATTTCGGGGCGCGTCGCCGCCAGCCCGAAGGCGCGGCGCGCGGCGCGGCGGGCGGGCCTTGCGCTGGGCGGCCTGACCGGCACGGGCCGCAACGGGCGCATCATGGCTGCGGACCTGCCGCTGCCGACCCCGGCCAATGATGCGGGCTTCGAGGTGATCGAGGGCATCGCGTTGCGGCGTCTGGGGACGGGCGTGGGCACGCCCGTGCTGCTGTTGCACGGCCTTTTCGATCAGGGGCGTGGCTGGCGCGATCTGCCCGAGCGGCTGGCCCGGGCGGGACACCCTGTGCTTGTGGCCGACCTTCCCGGTCATGGGCAGTCGACGGTCACGGTCGCACATCCCGCCGAAGCCGCAGGGCGTCTGGCCACAGCCCTTGCCCGCGTCCTGCCGCAAGGCCCCCTCCGGCTTGCCGGGCACTCGGTCGGCGCGCTGGTCGCGGCGCATCTCGCGCGCGGGCTTGGTGCGCGCTGCGAGGGCCTTGCGCTGATCGCCCCGGCGGGGCTCGGCACGCGGCTGAACGGCGATTTCATCGCGGGGATGGTGCAAGCCGAGACGATCGAGGCCCTGCGCCGGGCGCTTGGCCATCTGGGCAGCGGCCCGCTGTCGGAAGCGATGCTCGCGGACGAACTCGCGCGGCTGCGCCCGCTGCGCGCGGGCCTCGCGCCGTTCCTGCGGTCGGTCGTGATCGATGGCGTCCAGCAGGCCGACCTTCCGGCGCTTTTGCGCGACGCCCCTGTCCCGGCCGTGGCGATCCTTGGGCTCGAGGACCGGATCGTCGACTGGCGCGACTGCGCCGCCCTGCCGCCCGAAACGGCGATCCACCTTCTGCCGGGGGCGGGCCATCTGCCGCATCTGGCGCATCCCGACCTGGTGACGCGCCTGATCCTCGGCCCTTTGCGACAAAGCCCGGAGGTGCGCGCCCGGACAGCCTGACCCCAACGCCGCCACGGTCACACGCCGCGACGCGGCGCGCGACAGGCCTGTTCCCGCAGACCGCAGACGAATGAAATGCAAAGACAAAACATTTGTCGTGGGACAAAGACAACTGGAACGGAAGGTCGGATGACGTATAGTCATCCGACACCAACGGTCGCGAGAGATCGCGAAAATGGCTCACCAGGGAGGAAAGCCGAAATGAAGAAACGGAACCTGACGACCGCGGTCCTGATGGCGGGAACCGCACTGGCGCTGGCGCTGCCGGCGGCCGCGCAAGAAAGCCGCGACATCGCGACGGTCGTGAAGATCGCGGGCATCCAGTGGTTCAACCGCATGGAAGAGGGCGTCAAGCAATTCGCCACCGACACCGGCAACAACGCGTTCCAGGTGGGTCCTGCCCAGGCCGACCCGCAACAGCAGGTGGCCCTGATCGAGGACATGATCGCCCAGGGCGTCGACGCCCTTGCCGTCGTTCCGATGAGCCCCGAGGCGCTCGAGCCGGTGCTTGCCCGCGCGCAGGAGGCGGGCATCACCGTCATCACGCACGAGGCCGCCAGCCAGCAGAACACGAGCTACGACCTCGAGGCGTTCCGCAACGAGGATTTCGGCGCGAACCTGATGGAACAGCTTGCGACCTGCATGGGCGGCGAGGGCGAATATGCCGTCTTCGTCGGCTCGCTGACCTCGCAGACGCACAACCAGTGGGTCGATGGGGCCATCGCGCACCAGAAGGCGAACTTCCCCAACATGACGCTTGTCGGCGACAAGAACGAGACCTTCGACGACCAGCAGAAGGCCTATGAGAAGGCGCAGGAAGTGCTGCGCGCCTTCCCGAACATCAAGGGGATGCAGGGCTCGGCCTCGACCGACGTGGCGGGCATCGGCCTTGCCATCGAAGAGCGCGGCATCGCCGACGGCACCTGCGTGTTCGGAACCTCGCTGCCCTCGATCGCAGGCCAGTACCTCGAGACGGGCGCCGTGGACGGTATCGGCTTCTGGGACCCGGCGGTCGCTGGTCAGGCGATGAACAAGCTCGCCGTGATGGTGATGGACGGGCAGGAAGTGACCAACGGCATGGACCTCGGCCTGCCGGGCTATGAGGCGATCGTGCTGGACGGCAAGGTGATTTACGGCCAGGCCTGGGTCAACGTGAACAAGGCGAACATGGCGGAATATCCTTTCTGATCAGGGGTTTCCGATCCTGACTTGACCTTGCGGGGGGCGGCGGCCAAGCTGCCCTCCGCGTCTTGTCCGAAAGTTCGCCATGCCTTCCTCCGCCCCACTCATCGCCCTTGACGGCGTGACCAAGACCTACGCAGGCATCGCCGCGCTGACCGATGTGGGCCTGACCATCGGCGCGGGCGAGGCCGTCTGTCTTGCGGGCGAGAACGGCTCGGGCAAGTCGACGCTCATCAAGGTGCTGGCGGGCGTCGAGCAGCCCGACCGGGGCCGCATCGCCTTTGCCGGGGTCGAGCAGGGGCCACTCAACCCGCGGCTCTCGGCGGCGGCGGGGGTTGCGGTGATCTTCCAGGACTTCTCGCTTTTCCCCAACCTGTCGGTCGCTGAGAATATCGCCTTTGCGACAAGCCTCGCCGAAGGTCGCCGCCTCGTGAACCGCGCCAGCATCCGCGCGCTCGCCCAGGCGACGCTGACGCGCGTGGGGGTCGACATCGACCTCGACGCGGCGGTTGAGACGCTGTCGGTCGCACACAAGCAGCTTGTCGCGATCTGCCGCGCGCTTGCCTCGGACGCGCGTCTCATCATCATGGACGAGCCGACGACGGCGCTGACCGAACGCGAGGTGCGCGCCCTTCTGGGCATCATCCGCCGCCTGAAATCCGACGGTGTCGCGGTGCTGTTCGTCAGCCACAAGCTCGCCGAGGTGCTCGAGGTCTGCGAGAAGGTCGTCGTGCTTCGCAACGGCCGCAAGGTCGCCGAAGGCCCGGCGTCCGAGTTCGACGCGGCCTCGCTCACACGCCACATGACGGGCCGCGATGTGGCCGAGACGCCGCCCGACCCGCTGGACCCAGCGGCCCCGGTGCTGATGACGGTGGCAAACCTCGGCAAGGCCGGGGCATTCGCTGATGTGGGCTTCACCCTGCACGCGGGCGAGGTGCTGGGCGTCTCGGGCCTGCTCGGTTCTGGGCGCACCTCGCTCGCCAAGGCACTGTTCGGCCTTGTCGCACCCGATGCAGGGACCGTCACGCTTGACGGGCAGCCCGTGCCGCTCGGCGATCCGCTTGCAGCCGCGCGCGCGGGCCTTGGCTATGTCCCCGAGGATCGGCTGACCGAGGGGCTGTTCCTGACGCAATCAATCGCGCGCAACGTGGCGATCGGGCGGCTCGGCGCGCATGGCCGCGCGGGCGTGCTTGATTTCGCGGGCCTCTGGGGCGAGACGGCCGACTGGCTGCGCCGCCTGTCGGTGAAGGCGCCCGACCACGAGGCGCCGGTGCGCTCGCTTTCGGGCGGCAACCAGCAGCGCGTCGTGCTGGCGCGCTGGCTCGCACGGGGTCCGCGCGTGCTGGTGCTGAACGGCCCGTCGGTCGGTGTCGACGTGGGCTCCAAGGCCGAGATCCATGGCATCATCCGCGACCTCGCGGGGCAGGGGCTGGGGATCATCGTCATCTCGGACGACCTGCCCGAACTCATTGCGACCTGCCACCGCATCCTCGTGATGAAGGATGGCCGCATCACCGAAGAGATCGCGGGCGGTGCCACGACCGAGGCCGACCTCGCCCACAGGCTTGCATCGTGAGACGCATGTTCGCCTTCCGGCTTCTTTTCGGCCCAAATACCCCGGGGTGGTATGAGCGGTCGGAAACGCGCCGGTGGCGCGTTTCCGCGAAGAACGCCCGGCCCGTGGCCGGGCCGGTGCCGTCCCCGGCGTCGGTGCGCCCATGAAGATCGACTTCACCCGGAACGAGACGCTCGTCGCCCTCGTCATCCTCGCCTTTTGTGCCGTGGCGGCACTCAGCGATCCCGGCTTTCTGTCGATGGCGACGCTGACCGACCTTTTGCGCGGCGGCATCGTGCTTGGTATCTTCGCGGTCGCGGCCCTTCTGGTTCTGATCTCGGGCGGGCTAGATGTCAGCTTCACCGCCGTCGCGGCCTTCACGATGTACACGACGGCACTCACGCTCAACACCTTTGCCCCCGGCGTGCCGTGGTGGGGGGCCTTCGCGCTCGCGATGGGCATCGGGGCCTCGCTGGGCGCGATCAACGGCATCCTGATCGCGGGCTTCGGGTTGCCCACGCTGATCGCGACCCTTGGCACGCTGTCGATCTTCCGGGGCTTCATGCTTACCTTCATCGGGTCGAGCCAGATCACCACCCTGCCGCCGGGCATGCGCACGTTTGGGCGCATGATGATGATCCGGGGCGAGAACGCTGACGGCTCGTTCTACTCGCTGCACGCGGCCTTCGCCGTGACAGTGGCGGTCGTGGTGCTCACCTGGTTTCTGCTGCACCGCACGCTTTTGGGGCGGCAGATCTTCGCAATCGGCGGTTCGGTCGAAAGCGCCCGGCGGATCGGCATCGACGTGCGGCGCGTGCAGTTCTTCGTCTATGTCTATGTCGGCGTGCTGGCGGGCCTTGCGGGGGTCATCCATGCCTCGATGGCGCGCGTCGCGAACCCCTTCGACCTTGTGGGGCTGGAGTTGTCGGTGATCGCCGCCGTGGTGCTGGGGGGGGCGCGCCTTGCGGGGGGCTACGGCACGCTGACCGGCACCCTTCTGGGGGTGGCGCTGATCGTGCTGGTTCGCAACAGCCTCGTCGTGCTGGGCATCCCCGCGACGTGGCAATCCGTGGCCGTCGGCATCCTTATCCTGATCGGCACCGGCCTGCCCGCCTGGCAGGCGAAACGCGCCGCTGCGCGCGCCGCATGACGAGGGTCCGATGAGCCGCCTCAAAGCCCCCGAAGCCCGCCTCGCCGTCATCGCGGTCATCGTCTTCGTCGCGATGGCGGCGCTGTCGCCCGACCGCTTCCTGTCGGTGCAGAACCTGACCTCGATGGCCTTCCAGTTCCCTGAATTCGCCATCCTCGCGCTCGCCACGACCATCGCGATGCTGACCGGGGGGATCGACCTTTCGGTCGTGGGCATCGCCAACCTCTCGGCCATCGTCGCGGCGACGATCCTCACGCAGGCGGGCGGCCCCGAGGCGGGCGCGCTCGTGCTCCCCGCAATGCTCGCGGCGCTGGCGGTCGGGGCTGTGGCGGGCCTCGTGAACGGCATCGCCATCGCGGTCTTCGGCCTGCCCGCGATCCTTGCCACGCTTGGCACCGGCCTCGTCTTCACCGGCATCGCGGTCGCGATCACAGGGGGCAGCGCCGTGATGGGGCTGCCGCCCGGCATCGCCTGGATCGGCAACGGCACCGTCTACGGCATCCCCGTGCCGCTGATCCTCTTCGCGCTTCTGGCCCTCGGCCTGTCGCTTCTGCTGACGCGCACCGGCTTCGGGATCAAGGTCCAGATGTTCGGCGCGAATCCGCTTGCCGCGCGCTTCGCCGCCGTCAACGTGACCTCGCTGCTGATCCGGGTCTATGTCCTGTCGGGCACGCTAGCCGCCATCGCGGGCCTTGTGGTGATGAGCCGCGCGAACTCGGCCAAGGCCGATTACGGGTCGAGCTACCTGTTGCTGGCCATCCTGATCGCGGTCTTGGGCGGGGTGAACCCCTATGGCGGCTACGGCCGCATCATCGGCGTCGTGCTTGCGGTGCTGACCATGCAGTTCCTGTCTTCGGGGCTGAACATGGTCGGCGTGTCCAACTTCGCGCGCGAACTGATCTGGGGCACGCTGCTGATCTTCGTGATGATCGTGAACACCTGGGCGCAAAGCCGCCCGCCCCGGCCGAAACGGCCGCCAGCAACCGGAGCCAGCCCATGAAGAAGATCCTGAACGACCCTGCGGCCTATGTTGACGAGATGCTGGCGGGCCTGTCCGCAGCGCACCCCGAATTCTACCGCCTGCACGGGGACTCGGGCCGCGTCGTCGCGCGCGCCACCCCGGGTGCCAAGGGAAAGGTCGGCGTCGTCACGGGTGGCGGCTCGGGCCACCTGCCCGTGTTCACAGGCTATGTCGGGACGGGTCTGCTGGATGCCTGCGCCATCGGCGACGTCTTCGCCAGCCCTTCGGCCGAGCAGATGGCCGACGCGATCCGCGCCGCCGACACCGGCGCAGGGGTGCTGCGCCTGTACGGCAACTACGGCGGCGACATCATGAACTTCGACATGGCGGGCGACCTGGTGGAGTTCGACGACATCCGCTGCACGACCGTCATCCTCGCCGATGACGTGGCCTCGGCCCCGCCCGCCGAACGGCAGAAGCGGCGCGGCGTGGCGGGCATGGTCTATGCCTTCAAGATCGCGGGGGCGGCGGCCGAGGCGGGCCACGACCTCGACACCGTGACGGCGGTGGCGCAGAAGGCCGCCGATGCCTGCCGTTCGGTCGGGGCGGCGCTGTCGTCTTGCACAGTGCCGCAGGCGGGGCGCCCCACCTTCGACATCGCCGAGGACGAGATGGAGATGGGCATGGGCATCCATGGCGAGCCCGGTGTCTGGCGCGACAAGCTGCGCCCGGCCGATGCCATCGCGGACGAGATGATGGACCGCCTCTTCGCCGACCTGCCCGTGGGGCCGGGCGACCGGGTGTCGATCCTGGTCAACAGCCTGGGTGCCACACCGCCGGAAGAGCTCTACATCCTCTATCGCGTCGTGAAGCAGCGCCTCGATGCGGCGGGGGCCACCACCGTGATGCCGCTGGTCGGGCGCTATGCCACCTCGATGGAGATGGCGGGCGTCTCCTTCACGCTTCTGAAGCTCGATGATCAGCTCGAGGGATTTCTGACCGCCCCCTGCGACTGCGCGTTCTGGAGCGTGCGATGACGCTTGACGTCGCTGACCTCAAAGCCGCGATCCAGCGCCTCGCGCCGGCGATGGAGGCTGCGTTCGATGCGCTCAACGCCGCCGACGGCGCGCTTGGCGACGGCGATCTCGGCGTCACGATGAAGCGGGGCGCGCAGGCGATGGCCGCTCTCGATCTGCCCGACGACCTCGGGCAGGCGCTCTTGGCCTGTGCGCAGGCCTTCACCAAGACCTCGGGCTCCAGCTACGGCACGTTGATGGCGACCGGCCTGATGGCAATGGCAAAGGCGCTGCGGGGCCGCACATCGGCTGAGCCCTCCGAGATTGCGGGCCTTGTCGCCGCCGCCCGCGACGCTATGATCGTCCGCGGCAAAGCCGAACTTGGCGGCAAGACTGTGCTCGACAGCCTCGACGCCGTGGCCCACGCGACGGCCGGAATGGCCGACCGCGCGGCCATCGCCGCCGCCGCCGTCACGGCGGCGACCGAGGCGCAGGCCGCCTTCCGTGAAAAGCCCGCCACGGTCGGACGCGCCCGCATCTTCGCCGAGAAGAGCATCGGCATGGACGATCCGGGCATGATCGCCATGACCGCCATCGTGGCGGCAGTGGCGGGGTAGGACGGGGGGCCTTCCGCCCCCCGCACCCCCCGAGGGTATTTGTGCCGAAACGAAGCCATGGGCTCCGGTGCTTCGTTTCGGCGCAAGTACCCCGGGGGTCCGGGGGCTGGCCCCCGGCCCAGGTCAGGCTGGGTGCCGTGCCATGTAGTCGCGATGCAACGCCCAGTCCGCGTCCGAGAAGCGCGCCGTCGCGAAGTTGTTCTGGTGCCAGTAGGGGTAGATCAGCGGCACGCGACTGACTTCGTTCAGTCGGGCCATCTCGGCCTCGGACAGCTTCAGGCCCACGGATGCGATGTTGTCACGCAGTTGTGCCTCGTCACTGGCACCGACAACCAGCGAGGTGACGGCGGGTCGGGTCAGCAGCCAGGCAAGCGCCACCTGGGCGGCCGAGACGGCATGCGTCTCGGCGATCGCCACCAGCACGTCGACGATGTCCCACAGCTTCTCGGAATTGCGGATCGGCGGTTCGGTCCAGCCCGCGTGCTGGCGCGTGCCGGCGGGCGTTTCCTGCCCCCGGCGGTGCTTGCCGGTCAGCAGGCCCGCGGCAAGCGGGCTCCACACCAGCACGCCCAGGCCCTGATCGACCGAGATCGGCAGAAGCTCGTATTCCGCTTCGCGCGCCTCGAGCGTGTAGTGGATCTGCTGCGTGACGAAGCGGGGGCGACGGTCGCGCTCGGCAGCGCCGAGGGATTTCATCACCTGCCAGCCCGAGTAGTTCGAGCAGCCGACGTAGCGCACCTTGCCGTGGCTCACGAGCGTGTCGAGCGCCGCCATCGTCTCTTCGACCGGGGTCGTGCCGTCCCATTCGTGCATGTAGTAGATGTCGATCCAGTCGGTGCCGAGCCGCTTGAGGCTTTTCTCGCATTCGCGGATCAGGTGAAGCCGCGAGGTGCCCTCGTCGTTCGGCCCCGTGCCGGTCTTCATGCGGGCCTTCGAGGTGATCACTACCTCGTCGCGCCGTCCTTTCAGCGCCGCGCCGAGAATCTCTTCCGCCAGCCCGTCGGAGTACATGTTGGCGCAGTCGAACAGGTTCACCCCGCCCTCGATCGCGACATCGACGAGGCGCGTCGCCTCGGGCACGCCCTGGCTGCCTACCATGGCGAAGGGCCCCTTGCCGCCGAAGGTGAAGGTGCCCAGCGAAATCGCCGAGACCCTGAGGCCCGAGCGGCCGAGTGTCCGATACTCCATGTCGTCATCCTCCCGTTTGGCCTTGCACTCTCGCATGGGGCGGGCGGGGGTCAACCCCGACCGTAGCATGGCGCTTGTCGCGGTGGTCCCGCTCCGCTTCAATGGCGGCGAAAGCGAGGTGCAATGCGCGACTCTTCCCCGCCTCGCCCCGAGGCCGCGTCCCGGCCGCGCGGTGCCGCGCCCGGCTTCGGGGTCGCGCAGTGCGGCGTGGTGCGGCGTGAAGGGCGGCACGGTCAGATCGTGGCCCTGTCGATGATGAAGGACGAGGCGCCGCGCCTGATCGAGTGGGTCTCGCATCATCTGGCAGTCGGCTTCTCGGACCTCGTGGTCTACACCAACGACTGCACCGACGGCACCGATGCGATGCTCGACCGGCTTGAGGCGCTGGGCCTTGTGCATCACCGGCGCAATGTCATCGCGCCCGGCCAGCGGCCGCAGCCGTCGGCGCTTTCGCATGCCGCGACCGAGCCGGTGGTCTGTCAGGCCGACTGGCTTCTGGTGCTCGACGCCGACGAGTTCCTGTCGATCCGGCTGGGCGACGGCACGGTCGAGGGGTTGCTCGATGCCGCCAACGCGCGGGGGGCGACGGGGATCGTCGCGACATGGCGGCTGTTCGGGTCGGGCGGCATCCAGTGCTGGTCGCCCGCGGCCGTGACCGAGCAGTTCGTGATGGCCGCGCCCGAGGGCTGGAACAAGGGCTGGGGGGTCAAGACGCTGTACCGCCACGACCCCGCGTGCTGGAAGCTCGGCATCCACCGCCCCAAGATGAAGACCCGGCTGATCGGCACCGCGTTTCCAGACAGCGTGCTGTGGTTGAACGGCTCGGGGGCACCGATGGAGGACTGGTTCAAGTTCCGCGGCTGGCGCTCGATCAGCCGTACGGTGGGGCATGACTGGGTGCAGATGAACCACTATGCCGTGCAATCCGCCGAAGCCTTTGCGCTGCGCCGCCTGCGCGGCAACGTCAACCTCAAGGCCGACAAGTACAATGCCGCCTACTGGGGTTTGCAGGACCGCAACGAGGTGCGGGACGACACGCTGCTGCGCCAGGCCGGACGGCGCAGCGTGGTCGAGGCGGCGCTTCTGGCCGATCCGGTACTTGGCGAGTTGCACGCGCGGGCCGTGTCCGAAGTCGAGGCGCGGCTTCAGGCGCTGCGGCTGACCGAGGGTTATGCGCGGCTGATGGAGGCACTCGCGGCGGCAAGCGCCGTGCCGATCGCCGAAGTGGTGGCCACCCCGCCGCAGCCCCGCGACCCCGCCCGGATCGCCGCGCGCATGACCGAGGTCGAGGTGCTGCGTGGCGCGGCGGCGCGCGAGGCCCGCAAGGCCGAAGCGCGGACCGGGGTCGCGGCGATGCGGCCATCGGCCTACCGCAGCGCGCCCGCGCCCGCCGCCGCGGTCGTGGCCTGGGCTGCGACGCAGGGGGTGCGGCTGCCCCTTGATCCCGGCATCTTCACCGCCGCCGCGCTGCGGGCCATCGAAAGCGGCAAGTTCGAGCGCGGTCTGGCGCGCCGCCTGCCGGGGGCCTTGCCGGGCGGGCTAGCGGTCCATGAGATTGGGGCGGGTTGCGGCTTCGTCGCGGCGCTTCTGGCGCGGGCGCGGCCGGAGCTTGCCCTGTCGGCCGAGGAGCGTGAGCCCGGCCTGCGCGCCTGCCTTGATCGGGTGCTGGCCGAGAACGGGGCGGGAGCGGTGCGCGTGACGGAACCGGGCGGACCGGTCACGGCGGGCGTACTGATCCTTGGCGGGGAGGACCTGCCCGACGCCGTGCCGCCCTCGGTGACCCACATCGTCGCCTATGGGCGGGCGCTGCTGCCTGCCGCCCGCATCTTCGCCGGGCTTCAGGGGTTGGGCTGGCAGCCCTTCGGCGGGTTCGACGCCTCGGTGGCGCTGGCGCTCGCCCGGCCTGACCCATCACCCCGACCGGAGACGCCATGACAGCCCTGACACGCCGCCCCGTTGCCTCGCTCTGGATCGGGACGCGGCTGCACTATCTGAACCAGCTTTGCCTCGTCAGCCACCTGCATGCGGGGCATCCGGTGACGCTTTACTGCACCGACCGGGTGACGAACGTGCCCGAGGGGGTCGAGGTGCGCCCCGCATCGGCGATCATGGACATCGACCGGGACGTGGTCGCGCAGACGAGCGAAAGCTTTCTGTCGAACGTGTTCCGCTACCGGATGATCCGGGCGACGGGGGCGATCTGGATCGATTGCGACGCCTTCTGCCACCGACCGTTCCCCGAGGGGATGGAGAAAATCTTTGCGGGCCACGGCTTTCGCGGCGCGCTCAACTGCGGGGTTGTGTCGATCCCGGCGCAGGGCGCGCTGATCGGGCGACTGCTCGACTACTATGAAAACCTGCCCGAAGTGCCGCCCTGGTTCAACAAGCAGCAAAGGAAGCGGCTGGACCGGCAGGACCGCGCCCTGCCGCAGGCGGTCCGCATCTACAATGCCGAGCGGACGGCCTTCGGCCCGCAGGCTTTCACCCATTTCGCGCAAGAGACGGGCGACTACGACAAGGCACTGTCGCCGGACGTGCTTTATCCGGTGCCGTTCCAGCTGAACGACGTGTTCTTCGATCCGCATGGCCGGGTCGAGGGGCATTTCACCGATGCCACCCTGTCGGTCCACCTCTACACCAACGGCACCCGGCCCTGGTGGCGCAAACACCCACCGCTGCCGGGCTCTTACGTCGCGCGGATGTGTGCGTCGCTGGACATCGACCCCTCGGGCGCGCTCGAGGAGTGACCGAGGCCGATGACACGCTTCGCCGGGCTGCGGTCGCCCGCGCAGCCGCCGGGGCGCGCTAACCTCGACTGGATCTAGGTCCGGCCACCCTGCGATGCGGTCGCCTTGCCCGCCTGCGCCACGCGCCGCACCCCTGTCTGGCGTTCCAGCATGTCCTTGCCCTGCCGCGACAGGCCAAGTTCGCGCAGGATGTCCCAGGTGCGGTA
>JANPJD010000087.1:0-5060 GCA_031425325.1 Rhodobacterales bacterium
CCCTGCGGCCGCTGCGACAGCATCAGGAAGATCACGAAGCCGCTGAGGATGCAGAAGACCTCGACCCGCAGATGCTCGCCGAAGAGTGGGGCGAAAAAACCGAAGGACCGGGGCGAGACGCCCGCCGAGGCGAGCAGATGCGCCTACCACCCAGACGGCCAGAAGGCCGCGCAGCCCGTCGAGTTCCCTGATCTTGCCCATCCGTCACCCGGCGAAGGAAGAAAACCTGCCGACCCGGCAGGACTGGAGAGATGGCCGGGCACGAGACAGGGCACGGATCATCCTTAACGATCCCTGAATGCCGCGCCTCTCCTTAAGATTGTGTTAACGGAGAGCGCCACAGAGACCCGACTGCCGGGCGCGCTGCGTCCCCGTTGCATCACCCCCCTGCCCCGTCCGCCCCGCCAGACCCGTAATCCTTGCCCGACCGAGGTCGCTCGGGCATCGTGGCTTTCGAGCAGCCGGGCAGAGCCCGGATAATCGCCGGATCAACCGGCCCCAGGCACGACGGACAGGACAGCCTATGTCGCGTCACCGCCCCTTGCGGGGGTCTTCCGCCATTGCGGCGCTGGCGCTTGCGGGCGTGGTTTCGGCCTGCGCCCAGGGCGAGCCCTATGAGAGCCCACGTTTTGCCTTCCTCGGCTCCTACGCGGCGAAGGGCAGTGGCAGCCCCGTGCTTCTGAGCAATGCCGACTGGTGGAAGCGCTTCGACGATCCCGTGCTTGACCGCCTCGTGGCCGAGGCCCTCGCCGGGAACCTCAACCTCGCCTCGGCCGAAGAGCGGGTGATCGCGGCCCGCGCCGAGGTGAGGACCGTCCCGCCCGCAGGCACAGTCTCTTCCGGGATCGGTGTCGAGGCACGCAACGACTCGGGGGCGAGCGGCTCAACCACCGCCGATACGAGCCTGGGCCTGTCATGGATGCTCGATCCCTATGGCGCGCGGCGCGAGGAGGTGAAGGCCGCCCTCGCCCGCGCTGAAGTGGCCGAGGCCGAGGTCGACTCGGCCCGGCTTCTGGTCCTCTTCAACCTCTGCAACGCCTATGTCGACCTGCGCTACCGCGAGCGCCTCCTGGCCCTGCGCCGGGACGAGATCGGCAGCCGCACGCGACTTGTTGAGCTTGCACAGAGCCTGTTCGAAGCGAATGCAGCAACGCAGCTCGACGTGACGCGCGCGAATGCCCGCCTTGCCGAGGTGCAGGCGCAGATCCCCGGCCTCGAGGCCGCAGTGCGGGTCGGGCGCAACGAGATCGCGGTGCTTGCGGGCCGCCTGCCCGGCAGTGCCGGTCCGGAAACCGCGGCCGGGCGCGGCCAGCCACGGTCAAAGCTGTCGGCGGATGTGGGAATCCCTGCCGATCTTCTACGCAACCGCCCCGATATCCGCATTGCGGAACGGCTCTATTACGCCGCCGTGGCCGATATCGGGGTCGCCAAAGCCGACCTCTATCCCAAGCTGTCCTTGACCGGGGCCATCACGCTGAACGCGGCCGACCGGGGCGGATCGGGGCGCGATGCCTATTTCGGCCCGACGGTACAGTTTCCGGTCCTGCCGGTCGGCGCAGCCCAGGCGCGCGTCGAGGTCCGCCGCTCGACCGCGCGGCAGGCGCATGTCGCCTGGCAGGCGACGGTGCTAGGCGCGATCCTCGAGGTCGAGAACGCGCTTCTGGAATATGACGGCAGCCGCCGCGCGCAATCCGCCGCCGACCGCAGCCTCAGGCTCTATCTCGAGGCGCTGGAGCTGACGCGCGAGCTGACCCAGTCGGGCAGCGCGACGATTGACGACCTGATCGACGCGGAACAGTCGGTGACCGATGCCGCCAACACGCTGGCCGACACGCTGCGCCAGCAGGGGCTGAACTTCGTGGCCCTGAATGTGCGGCTGGGGTCGGGCAATGCGGCCGAACCCATCCAAACAGGCTCTATCGCAGCCAATTAGGCCCCGGATCAGCCTTGGCCTAGCCACCGCTCCAGCCGGGCGCGAAGGGCTTCGGTCACGCCCGGACCGGTCAGGCGGATCTCGCCCCCCTGCCCGCTTTGCGCGAAGACGAGCGTCACGGGCGGTGCGGAGGGAGCCGCTGCGGCCAAGCCCTTCTCAGGCTTCAGCGCCTGCATCAGCAGCGCGCGTTCCGCCTCGGCGGTGGCGGGGGATGCGGCCTCGAGGGTGCGACGCAGACGGGTGGCGAAGGCGGGGTCGGCCTCGATTCTCATCGCAAGCGCCAGGCCCAGCCGTTCAGGGATCGCTTCAGGCGCGCGCAACACCGGCCCCAGCGCCTCGTGCAAGGTCAGGAACGAGCCGATCTTCGAGCGCCGGGCGCGGCTTGCGCTGGCATAGAGCCGTTTCAGAGCCTCACGCACCGTCTCGAACACGCCCGCCTCGACGGCAAGCGCCGCAATCCGGGCGCGCTCGTAATAGGAGAGCCCTGCGCGGATCTCGTTCTCTTCGACCATGGCGACATAGGCGTCGCCGGCTGTCTCGGGGCGGCGCAGCACGGCTAGCACGGTGGCGAAGCGCGGGTCGGCCGTCTCGGCCAGAAGCTGGCGCAGCGCCGCCAGCCTGCGCCAGCCCGAGATCAGGCCATAGCGCGGCACGGCCCCTGCCCCGCGGTCGACGACCTCGATCGCGGTGCGCTGCCCATGGGCGCGCAGGCTTTCGACCAGACTCGCAAGATCGTCCGGGTCGACCGACAGGCGGTCGCGCAGAAGCCAGCCCTCCTGCACCTCGGCGAGCGGCAGGGCCTGCACGAGGCGGCCCTCGGCGCGTGCCCGTGCCATCTCGTCGGCGAGACCTTCGAGCGCTGCGGTGGCCGAAGCCTCTCCGGCGATGCGGGCGATGGGTGCGCTGCCGAAGGCGAACATGCCGCGCGGCTCTCGCAGGGGCGGGGCAGGGGGGTCGACCTCGATACCCGCTTCGCCGGGAAGGCCGAGGCGTCTGCGCTTGGCCATGGCTCAGAACTCCTCGATGTTTCGCATGCGAAACCTGTCCGTCGCCCATGCGTTTCGCATGCGAAACACCCCGCTCATTGCGCTGCCTCGCGCGCGGCAAGCTCATCCCGCCGCCAGGTGCCGATCAGAAGCTTCTTGAAGGCCGCATAGGTCATGTCGAAGGTCTCACGGCCCCGGATGTAGGTGTCGCGGTTGAAGTCGCGATAATCGGCCTCGTAGATGCCCGACACCTGCTCGCCCGCCTGCCCGATCAGGGCAGTGAAGCCCTGCCGCGCGGGCGATAGCGTACGCCCGAGATAGGCCTGCATCAGACCCGCAAGCTCGGCCTGCTGGTTACCGTCATAGCGTGTGATGACGGCGCGCACCGCATCCCACTCGAAGGCCAGTTCCGGCCGCCCCAGCGCCCGGGCCGCGATGTTCTCGCCCTCCTCGATCGACGAGAAGGTAGCGTGGAGCATGTCGAAAAACCGCCCCGTCGAGTCGAACTCGAGGAACGAGGCCCCGACGGGCACGAGAAGAATGTCCGCCGCCGCCAGCCCGTTGATCGTGAGGTAGCCAAGCGCTGGGGGCGTGTCGAGAAAGACGATGTCATAGGCGTCGAGCATCCCATCCTCTGCGAGGCTGTCCGACAGCGCATCCCAAAGCTTCCAGCCCCGTGCCTGCATCCGCCAGACGGGGATCTGGAACTCGGCCCAGTAGAGGTTCAACTGCGCGCCGATCAGGTCGATGTTCGGCCAGTGGGTCTTCTGCACAAGGCCGGGGGCCGTGACCTTCAGCGCCTCGGCCAAGGTGTCGTCGATCGGGATCGGCGCCTCGCCCCGGTCTAGCCGGCCTTGGTTCGCACCGCGCAGGTGCCGCGCGTAGTGACGCCCCAGAAGCGGAAAGACCGTGCCCCATTCGTCAGCAACCTTGCCGCCGAAGATCGAGGTCATCGAGCCCTGGCTGTCCAGGTCGATCACCAGCACCCGGTAGCCGTCGAGTGCTGCCGACATCGCAAGATGCGCGCAGGTCGAGGTCTTGCCGACCCCGCCCTTGAAGTTCGCGACCGCGACGATCTTGGCGGGCAGCCCCTTGGGTCGCCAGGGCAGGTATTCCTTGGCCTTGGACCCTTCGGCCCCGAAGAAGGCGCGCAGGCGCAGCACCTCGTCGAGCGTGAACCACTTCGCCCCACCCTCGGTCTCGGAGGTGCCCTGCGGCAGGTCGGGATTCTGCTTCAGCACGCGGCGGAAATGTGCGGTCGCGACTGGGATCAGGTAGCGCGTGATCTCCCAGGTCGAAAAGGGCCGCAGCGACTTCTTCCCCTCGGCATCGAGCCCCCGGCCCGTGAGGTCCGCTCGCCCGCGCCCGCAGGCCTCGGCAATCCGTGCAAAGGCGGCAGTGTCCTCGGGGTCGCCAAGCTCGGCCAGGGCCGCATCGGGCACGATGTTGAAATAGGGAGGAAGCGGGTCGTCACTCATGGCCGCGTCCTTCACATGCGCGCTTTTTGGCAAAGTAGCACGAAACGGCGCACATGAAACGAAAAGGATCACATCCGCGCAGGATCCCCTGTCTTTTCTCGGCAGATCCACCCTCTGGCACCGTGTGGCACGGTCATTCTGGCACTGTCCGAAAAAAATCGTTGTTAGTTGATTGTTAGATAGGAAGTTACAGCACCTCGGGCCCTCCGGAAAGTAACTTGTTCTCAGCATGTTGTCCGCCTTCCAAGGTACTCGGGCGATTCCGTTCCCACGTTCAGGCGATTCCCTTCCCCCGATGAGCCGACTCCGATCCCCCGAACCGAGACCGGCCTGTGGCTGGACGCAGGCTGTGGATAACTCTACCGTCGGTGTCAATGAAACCACGAACGAGTCGGGCCCTCTCGCGGGCGCCGACGTGGTCTCGCAGCCCCGTCCGGGGAGGTGCTGCGGGAATGGGCAGCCCCGGGATCGTGCAGGCAGGCGGCATGGCAATCGGAACACGCGGGGTGCGATCCTGGGGGGCAGGGGGGCTGGCGCCGGTGCCGGACCGGCAGGGGACGCCCGACTTCTTCGTCTGCGACATCCTCGATGCGCTTCCCAAGGGCGACCTCGGCACGATGGAACACCCGATGTTCTCGCTCGCCACCCGGCCCGACCTGCGTA
>JANPJD010000088.1:0-2396 GCA_031425325.1 Rhodobacterales bacterium
GCCATGATGCAGGAGATGGGACTGGACACTGCGCGCGCGGAGACGCAGGCGGACACTTTGCGCGCCGAGGGCAAGACCGCGATGTTCATCGCTGTCGACAGTATGCTCGCAGGCATCGTCGCCGTCGCAGATCCGATCAAGGAATCGACCGCACAAGCGATCAAGGAACTTCATGCTCAGGGGCTGCGCGTCATCATGGCAACCGGTGACAACGAACGCACCGCACAAGCGGTCGCGGCCAAGCTCGGCATAGATGAGGTACGCGCGGGCGTACTCCCCGAGGCGAAGAAGGAACTAATCGACCAACTGCGCCTTGAAGGTCACAAGATCGCCATGGCCGGCGACGGCGTGAATGACGCGCCTGCGCTGGCGGCAGCGGATGTCGGCATCGCCATGGGTACCGGGGCTGACGTCGCGATGGAAAGCGCGGGCATCACTCTTTTGGGTGGCGACCTGATGGGCATTGTCCGAGCGCGCAAGTTGGCACGCGCAACCTTGCGCAATATCAAGCAGAACCTGTTCTTTGCCTTTGCCTACAACGCACTTGGCGTACCGATCGCAGCCGGGCTCCTTTATCCGATAACCGGCCTTCTTCTGTCGCCGATGATCGCAGCTGCTGCGATGAGCCTGTCGTCGGTCTCTGTCATCACCAACGCATTGCGTCTGCGGAGGGTCGATCTGTGAACCAACAAGAGCGGCTGGAGAGAGGGTTGGTAGATCGAACAGGGTTGATCAGCCTAACCGGCGGCACCGGCCATTCGCTAGGACAACGCCCTTTGCGCTGCCCGTCGCTCGCAATTGCGCACCTCGGGCGGCCTCTCAAGATCGAGGTGATCTGACTTGGTGGTTCTGGCCTAGGCCAATAGCCACAAGTCTAGCGCATATTGCGATATTCAGGAGAATTTACATGTCGCCTCTCTCTCGCCGCGGCTTTCTAGCCACCACCGCGGCTTCGGCTGCTTCCCTTTTGCTTCCCAGCCGGGTCCGGGCTCAATCCACTCGGCTGTCCTTGACCGCCACCACCCGCACAATCGACGTGCGCGGCAGAGCCGCCTCCGTCTGGGGACTCCTTGGTAGCAATGGCCAGTCGGGCCTCGTCTTGGATCCGGGGCAGCGCTTTGCCGTCGATCTGACGAATTCGCTAGCCGATCCGACCATCATCCATTGGCACGGGCAGATCCCGGACAATGCTCAAGACGGCGTCCCAGACATGCCGATGCCAGTGCTGCAACCAGGCGAAACCCGGGCCTATGACTTTTCCGCGAGGGCCGGCACACACTGGATGCATGCGCATATTCCGGCGCACGAAATGATGCTGCTGGCAGCACCGCTGATCGTGAGGCGGCCCGAGGATGTTGCGGCAGATCGTCAGGAGGTGACGCTGTTCCTGCATGACTTCTCGTTCAAATCGCCCGCCGAGGTGCTGGCCGAGATCACCGGCGGTGCGTCGATGGCCGGAATGGATCATGGCCAGCCGGGGCAAGGTGCCATGGAACATTCCGGGATGGACATGGGCGCCATGGGGCAGGGCGGCATGATGGCGATGCCGGCCAGGGACGGCATGGCAATGGACCTTAACGACTACAACTTCGATGCCTATCTCGCCAACGATCGGACGCTTGACGACCCGGAAGTCGTACAGGTGGACAAAGGCGGGCAGGTGCTGGTCCGCGTAATCAACGCCGCCGCTGCGACTGTCTTCTGGATCGATACGGGCGCGCTTCCCGGACGGCTGGTTGCGGTGGACGGAGAGCCGGTGCAACCGATGCCTGGCAGTCGCTTTGGTGTCGCGATGGGCCAGCGTCTCGACATCGAACTGGATGTACCGAGGGAGGGCGGGGCGTATCCGGTTCTCGCCCTGCGCGAGGGCGCCAACGAAAGGACGGGTGTTATCCTGGCCACTCCGGGGGCCGCTGTGGCGAAGATCGCTGACGTGTCGGAGGGAGACCATCCCGCCTTCAGCGGCGATCTCGCACAGGAAAGCTTGCTTCGCGCGGTCACTCCGTTGCCCGAACGTGCGCCCGCATCGCAGCCAATGCTCATGCTGGGTGGCTCGATGATGCCCTATGTTTGGACGATCAACGGACAGACTTGGGGCACCCATGTGCCGGTGACGGCGAAATCCGGCGAAAGGGTAGAGATCACGTTCCACAACATGTCGATGATGGCGCATCCCATGCACTTGCACGGTCACGCGTTTCAGGTGGTCAGCACAGGCGGTGCGCGTTTTGCAGGTGCGGTACGCGACACCGTGCATGTGCCGCCGATGGGCATGGTGACGGTTGCGTTGGACGCAGGTGAAGCCGCGCGCTGGATGCTCCATTGTCACCACATGCCCCACCTTTCGACGGGCATGATGACGGAGTTTGCGGTTTCCGCCTGAAACTCGCTGGACC
>JANPJD010000089.1:0-3214 GCA_031425325.1 Rhodobacterales bacterium
GCTGCGCTCGCTCGTTGCGATGGGCGTGGCGCTGACCGAGGTAACGCTGCATGTGGGGGCGGGCACCTTCCTGCCCGTAAAGGTCGAGGACGTGACCACCCACCGGATGCACGCCGAATGGGGCGAGGTCACCGCAACCGCTGCCGCCGAGATCGAGGCGACGCGCGCCGCGGGCGGCCGCATCATCCCAGTCGGCACCACCGCGCTGCGCCTGATCGAAAGCGCGGGGGCGGACGGCACGGTGCGCCCGTGGCAGGGGCCGACTGACATCTTCATCTATCCCGGCTACCGCTTTCGGGTGACCGACGCGCTGATGACGAACTTCCACCTGCCGAAGTCGACGTTGATGATGCTCGTCTCGGCCCTGATGGGGCAAGAGCGGGTGCGGGCCATCTATGCCCATGCCGTCGCGAACGACTACCGCTTCTTCTCATACGGGGATGCGTCGCTGCTGATCCCCGAACCGAAGAGCAGGGCATGAGCTATTTCGCGATCAAGGCCATTCTGTCAGGCGTCCTGATCGCCCTCATTTCGGAGATCGCCCGCCGCAGCCCGGGCTTTGCCGCGCTTGTGGCATCCCTGCCTCTGGTGTCGATCCTCGGACTGATCTGGCTCTGGCGCGACACATCGGACCCTAGCCGCATCGCTTCGCATGCCGAGGCGACATTCTGGTATGTTCTCCCCTCGCTGCCGATGTTTCTTGTCCTGCCATGGCTGATCCGGTCGGGCGTCGGATTCTGGATGTCGCTTGCGGCTGGCTGCGCCCTGACGGTCCTGCTGTATGCTCTGCTCATGTGGCTTGCGCCGCGGTTCGACCTGCCGTTGTAAGAAAGCCTCTCCCATGCTGAAGGTTCTCGCCACCACCTGGCCGCTGCTGCTGGGCGTCATGCTCTTGATGGTCGGCAACGGCATGCAGGGCTCGCTCCTTGGCATCAGGGGGACGGCGGACGGGTTTTCGACCTACGAGATCTCTTTTGTCATGTCGGCCTATTTCGTGGGCTTCCTGTTCGGCTCGCGCATGGCGCCCGAGATGATCCGACGGGTCGGACATGTGCGGGTGTTCGCGGCCTTGGGCTCGCTTATCTCGGCAGTGCTGATCCTTTACCCCGTCGTGCCCGACTGGGTGGCCTGGTCGGTGATGCGCGGCCTGATCGGCTTCTGCTTTTCGGGCGTCTATGTGACGGCGGAAAGCTGGCTCAACAACACCGCGACGAACGAGACGCGCGGGCAGGCGATGTCGGCCTACATGATCGTGCAGATGATCGGCATCATCACAAGCCAGGCGCTGCTGAACCTGCCCGACCCGTCGGGGTTCGTGCTGTTCATCCTGCCCTCGGTGCTGGTGTCGCTTGCCTTCCTGCCGATCCTGCTCGCCCCCGTGCCTGCGCCGGTCTTCGACACGATCCGGCCCCTGCCGTTCCGGCGCCTCTTCCGCATCTCGCCGCTCGGCTGTGTGGGGATGCTGCTGACGGGGGGCGTCTTTGCCGCGATGTTCGGCATGGCGGCGGTCTGGGGGGCGATGATCGGCCTGTCGGTCCGCCAGATCACGATCTTCGTGGCGGCGCTTTATATCGGCGGCCTCGTCTTCCAGTATCCCATCGGCTGGGTGTCGGACCGGATCGACCGGCGCAAGCTGATCCTCGGGCTGTCGGGCGTAGGCGCGGTCACCATGCTGCTGAGTTATGCACTGACGCTGCCGTTCCCGGTCTATGTCGGTTCGGCGGTGATCCTGGGCGGCGTCATCAACCCGCTTTATTCGCTGCTGATCGCCTATACGAACGACTACCTGACGGTCGAGGACATGGCAGCGGCGAGTGCAGGGATGATCTTCCTCAACGGCCTTGGGGCGATCGGTGGGCCTGTCGTGGCGGGTTGGCTGATGGCCCAGGTGGGGCCGGGGGGCTTCTTCCTTCTGATGGCGATCCTGTTCGGGGCGCTGGCATTTTACGCCGCCTGGCGGATGACCCGCCGCGCGTCGGCCCCCTCGGGCGGCGGCTTCGCCCCGGTCGTGCCGTCGGCCTCGGCGGTGGCGGTCGACGCGGTGCGCGACCGCGCGTCGGACCCGCGCGCCGCCTGAGGCGGTTGCGGTCGCGGGGCCGAGGTGTCACGCTTTGCCCCTGAAACGGGGAGGGGCGGCATGGCGGACCCGGTGGAGGTGCTGGACTTCTGGCTTGGCGAGGTCGGGGCAGGGGGTTGGTACGCGGGGGGCGAGCGGCTCGATGCGCTCTGCCGCGAGCGGTTCGGCGAACTTTGGCAGGCTGCGCTTGACGGCGGGCTCGAGCACTGGGTCGAAGGCACGGTCGGTACGCTCGCCTACCTGGTCCTCACGGACCAGATAGCGCGCAACCTGCATCGCGGCACGGCGCTGGCCTTTGCGACCGACCCGCAGGCCCGTGCAGCCGCCCGCCGCGCGGTCGAGGCCGGCTGGGACTTGGGCGCGCCCGAGCCGGAACGGCAGTTCTTCTACCTGCCCTTCGAGCACAGCGAGGACCCCGCCGATCAGGACCGCGCCGTTGCCCTGATCGCCGAGCGGATGCCCCAAACCGGGGCCGAAACCCTTCTGCACGCCGAAGCACACCGCGAGATCATCCGTCGCTTCGGGCGCTTTCCCTTCCGCAACAAAGCTTTGGGGCGCACCGACACGCCCGAGGAAACCGCGTTCCTGGCGTCAGGGGGCTACGGCACCGAGGTCAACCGCCTCAAAGCCATGCGCGAGGCGAAGGGGGCCACGCCGTGACTCGCGTTGCCGGTCGGCAGAGTATGGTTTAAGGCTGAACCATCTTCAGCGAGGGAGGCGCCCGTGGCAGCCAGGTCTTTCGATGTCATCGTGATCGGCTCGGGCCCAGGCGGCTATGTGGCGGCGATCCGCGCGGCGCAACTCGGCAAGCAGGTTGTCATCGTCGAGCGCGAGAACCTGGGCGGCATCTGCCTCAACTGGGGATGCATTCCGACCAAGGCGATGCTCCGCTCGGCCGAGGTCTTTCACCTCATGCACCGCGCAAAGGAGTTCGGTCTGAAGGCCGACGGGATCGGCTATGACCTGCCCGCCGTCGTCGCCCGCTCTCGCGGGGTCGCCAAGCAGCTTTCGGGCGGCATCGGGCACCTGATGAAGAAGAACAAGATCACCGTTGTGATGGGCACGGCGACGATCAAGGCAAAGGGTCGAGTGTCGGTCGAGACGGCCAAGGGCACCGAAGAACTCGAGGCGCCTGCG
>JANPJD010000090.1:0-32214 GCA_031425325.1 Rhodobacterales bacterium
GGCGTCGGCTCGGACGGCTCGTCCACCGCCGGCTCGACCGCAGCGGGCCGAAGCCACGGCGTCACCAGCGGCACCTCGGTGCCGTCGATGCGCTTCACGGTGTCACGCAGATCGACCGCGGCCTGCGCCGAGGCATTGTGCTGCGTACGACCGCTGTCGAACTCTTTCAGACTGGTCAGGCCCGCCAGAGGTTCCGAGGCATAGCGTCCGTTCTGCGGGCCCGGCACCGGCACCTCGCCAGCGGCGAAACGGTCGATGAGGCCCGACAGCTTTTCAGGCGTCAGGTCCTCGTAATAGTCCTTGCCGATCTGGGCCATCGGCGCGTTGGCGCAGGCCCCGAGGCACTCGACCTCTTCCCAGCTGAACCGCCCGTCCGCCGAGGGCACATGCGCCTTCGGCCCGATCTTGTCCTTGCACACCGCGATCAGATCCTCGGCGCCGCAGATCATGCAAGACGTGGTGCCGCAGACCTGGATATGCGCGACGGTTCCGACCGGGGCGAGGTGGAACATGAAGTAGAAGGTCGCAACCTCGAGCCCCCGGATATAGGCCATGCCCAGCATGTCCGAGACGTATTCGATGGCCGGGCGCGACAGCCAACCCTCCTGCTCCTGCGCGCGCCACAAGAGCGGAATGATGGCACTGGCCTGACGACCGGGCGGATACTTCGACATCTGCCCCTGCGCCCAAGCGAGGTTGGCAGGCGTAAAGGCGAAGGACGCGGGCTGAACGGAGTGAAGGCGGCGGAGCATTATTGAGCTGGCTCCAATTCACCCGTCTCAGGATTAAAGGTAAAGTCAGCTCCGCCAGACAACCGATTGCACGGCCGATAATCGTTCCAAGGTCCGGCAGAATACATCTGGTCAACTTTCATCAAGGAAAGAGTGCAAAGGTAAGAGTTTTCTCCTCGGGCAACGAGGATCAAAAAGTCACTATCAACAAAGTGAGTCCCTGATACTACATATCCATCTCGCATTAGTTTGTTGTAATTTGGCATTTCTTCCCGAGCGAACGCGGGGGACCCTGCCAACAACGCAGCGACCAACATTATCCGCATCACCGGTCGATCTCCCCAAACACTACATCAAGCGTGCCGATGATGGCGCTCACGTCGGCAAGCTGGTGGCCTTTGCACATGTAGTCCATCGCTTGAAGGTGCAGGAAGCCCGGCGCGCGGATCTTGCAGCGATAGGGTTTGTTGGTGCCGTCGGACACAAGGTAGACGCCGAACTCGCCCTTTGGGGCCTCGACGGCGACGTAGATTTCTCCCGCAGGCACATGGAAGCCTTCGGTGTAGAGCTTGAAGTGATGGATCAGAGCCTCCATCGAGGTCTTCATGTCGCGCCGTGGCGGCGGCGTGATCTTGCCGCGCGCCAGAACGTCGCCCTGCTCGACCCGCAGCTTGGCAAGCGCCTGACGGATGATCGAGGTCGACTCGCGCATCTCCTGCATGCGGATCAGGTAGCGGTCGTAGCAGTCGCCGTTCTTGCCCACCGGGATCTTGAAGTCGAACTCGTCATAGCACTCGTAGGGCTGCGCGCGGCGAAGGTCCCACGCAAGGCCCGAGCCGCGCGCCATGACGCCCGAGAAGCCCCAGGTCTGCACGTCCTCTTCGCTGACGATGCCGATGTCGGCGTTGCGCTGCTTGAAGATGCGGTTCTCGGTCAGAAGCCCGTCGATGTCGTCGAGCACCTTGGGAAACTGCACGGCCCAGGTGTCGATGTCTTCGATCAGTTCGGGCGGCATGTCCTGATGCACGCCGCCGGGCCGGAAGTAGGCCGCGTGCAGGCGCGAGCCCGACACCCGCTCGTAGAAGATCATCAGCTTCTCGCGTTCCTCGAACCCCCAGAGCGGTGGGGTCAGCGCGCCCACGTCCATCGCCTGCGTGGTGACGTTCAGCAGATGCGACAGGATGCGGCTGATCTCGAGGTAAAGCACCCTGATGAGCGATGCGCGGCGCGGCACGACGGTGCCGGTCAGCCGCTCGATGGCAAGGCACCAGCCATGCTCCTGGCTCATCGGGGCCACATAGTCGAGGCGGTCGAAATAGGGCAGGTTCTGCAGGTAGGTCCGCGTTTCCATCAGCTTCTCGGTGCCGCGATGCAGCAGACCGATATGGGGATCGCAACGCTCGACGATCTCGCCGTCAAGCTCGAGCACAAGGCGAAGAACCCCGTGCGCTGCAGGGTGTTGCGGGCCGAAGTTCAGGTTGAAGTTGCGGATCTTCTGCTCGCCCGTCAGGGTGTCTTCGAAAGGGCCGTCCATCATCGCGTCATCCTGTCGCTCTGCCGCCGTCCCGGACCTCGTCGGGAAAGAGGCTGTGCATGAGATCGTAGTGCGGGCGCAAGGCCCGGTATGCCCGCGCGTGCCGCTCGGCCCCTAGCGCGATCTGCGGACCGGCGTTGACCCGGCGCGAGACGTCGGCAGGGGCTTCGGCAATGCCCAGAAACGTGCTGAGGCGGGCCAGACCGGCGCGACAGAGAAGTCCTGCCTGCGACAGGATCAGCAGGCGCTCGGGCTCGACCGCCGCGCGTAGTCGCGCAACCGCGCCGACATAATCGCCCCGGTTGACGACATCGGGCCGACGTCCCGCCAGCACCTCGTCGAACAGCCGCTCGGCGGCGGGGCCGATCTCGTCGGGGCTGGCGATCCGCCGCGCCAGCATGCGGACATGGCTCCACAGCCGGTCGACCGGATCGCGCATGAGGTAGACCATCCGCACGTCCGGTCCAAGCCGCGCCATCGCGGCCAGACGGTCCACCGGCAAGGTGGCATAGGCGGGGGTAAAGTCGCCCACGATGCGCTGTCCCTGCCGCCCGTCGGTAAGATACCCGAGATAGGCCGCCCGATCCTCGCCCGGCCGCGACAGGACCGAAAGCCAGGCCTCGTGGTCGGCAAGCCGCGCAAGCGCCCTGCCCTGAGCGGGCCTGTCGCGGAGCGCCTGTGCGGCGCGGGCCGCCCGCGCGCGGTGCAGCGTGACCTGACGCGCGCGGCGACGATCGTCGAGAGCGTTGAAGTAGTGAAGTTCCTTGATGCTCCGCAGATGGCAGTCGGCATGACGGGACAGGTGGTCGAAAAGCCACCCCGTCCCGGCCTTGGTGGCACCCACGCAGAACAGCAGGGTCGGTTGTTCGCTCACCGCCGTGCCATCCCGCTCATGACTTCGCCTTGTCATCGCCCGGAAGGATGTACTGCGCCCCTTCCCACGGGCTGAGGAAGTCGAACGGGCGATATTCCTGCGTCAGTGTCACCGGCTCGTAGACCACCCGCTTGCGCGCCTCGTCATAGCGCACCTCGGTATAGCCGGTCGTGGGAAAGTCCTTGCGAAGCGGATGCCCGCGGAAACCGTAATCAGTCAGGATGCGGCGCAGGTCGGGATGGCCCGAGAAGAGGATGCCGAACATGTCGAAGATCTCGCGCTCGAACCAGTTCGCGCTGGGATGGACCGACAGGATCGAGGGCACCATCTCGGTCTCGCCGACCTTCGCCTTCAGGCGGATGCGCTGGTTCTGGTGCATCGACAGGAAGTGGTAGACCACCTCGAAGCGCCGCTCGCGGTCCGGGAAGTCCACGGCCGTGATGTCGACGAGCGTGGTGAAGCGGCAGGACGAGTCGGACTTCAGGAACTCGACCAGTCCCACCAGACCGACAAGCGAGACCTCGAGTGCTAGGTCGCCAAAGGCAAGCGCCTGCCCCTCGACCGCCGCAGGCCGCCGGGCGGCGATGTGCGCGCCAAGGTCGGCCAGCTGTTCGTCCAAGGCCACGCGACGCTCTGCTGCGGCTGCATCCTGCATGGTCGGGCTTCCTTTCAGCGGGTGATGGTGCCGGTGCGGCGGATCTTCCGCTGCAACTGCAGGATGCCGTAGAGCAGCGCCTCGGCCGTCGGGGGACAGCCGGGCACATAGATGTCGACGGGCACGATCCGGTCGCAGCCTCGCACCACGGAATAGCTGAAATGGTAGTAGCCCCCGCCATTCGCGCAGGACCCCATCGAGATCACATAGCGCGGCTCGGGCATCTGGTCGTAGACCTTGCGAAGCGCCGGGGCCATCTTGTTGGTCAACGTGCCGGCCACGATCATCACGTCGGACTGGCGCGGGGACGCGCGCGGCGCCACCCCAAAGCGTTCCGCATCATAGCGCGGCATCGAGGTGTGCATCATCTCGACCGCACAGCACGCGAGGCCGAAGGTCATCCAGTGCAGCGAGCCTGTGCGCGCCCAGTTGATCAGGTCCTCGGACGAGGTCAGCAGAAAGCCCTTGTCCTGCAGTTCGCGGTTCAGGTCCTGATGCGGAGCCTCGGCATTGGCGCCCGGACCGTGGATGTCGGCGGTCATTGCCATTCAAGCGCCCCCTTCTTCCATTCGTAGGCGAAGCCGACGGTCAGCACGCCCAGGAACACCATCATCGACCAGAACGCGGTCATCGAAAGGTCGCCGAACGCGACCGCCCAGGGAAACAGGAACGCAACCTCGAGGTCGAAGATGATGAACAGGATCGACACGAGGTAGAAGCGCACGTCGAACTTCATCCGCGCGTCGTCAAAGGCGTTGAAGCCGCATTCGTAGGCGCTGACCTTCTCGGGGTCCGGGGCGCGCACCGCAAGCACGGCGGCAGCCAGGATCAGCAGCAGGCCAAGCCCGATGGCTACCGCCAGCAGGATCAGGATGGGCAGATACTCCCTCAGAAGCTGGTCCACGGGAGGGCTCCTTCGTCTGGCAGAATGCTCGACCGAGGCCGCAGTCCGGCACCCGTCTTGGATCACGCGAAAGGTCTACTCCTTGCGCCCGGCAGGGTCAACCGAACGGACCTCCGAAAGGTCCCCTTGGTCCCGCCCGATCCCATCCGCCCCCTGCGGCATTTGAGCCGCGAAGCGATGCGGCCCCGCCCGGCGTGACGCCCGTGATGTTGGCCGGAAACTGCCCCGCGGCGCAGCTTGCCCGGGACGCGCGGCCCCTCCCCGGCTCCCTCTCAGCCGCACCAGCCCTGCCGTCGCCCGCCGCCGTAGGGGCGGGCGAGACCCTGCGCGATCAGGCTTTGCCCGATGGGCGCGCCGTCAACCTGAACCGAGACCAGCGTCCGCCCGTAGCGGTCGCTGCCCTCGCGCCGGATGGTAAGCGCGTCGGCCTGCCAGATCGCCAGCCGAAGCGCCCATTTGGCCTGCCAGGCCAAGGCAAGCTCGCGGTTGCAGCCGGGGCTGAAAAGCTCGGGCGTGTCGAAGCCGGTGATCCGTGCCCGCTCGACCCCGCGCGTTCCGCACCACATCGTGACAGTGTCGCCGTCCACGACCGACAGGATGCGGCAGTTCTCGCCCGGACCCGAGGCCGGACGGGCCAGCGCATTGACTGCGTCGGCCGCCAGCGGCAGCGCTACAAGCGCCGCTCCGGCGATCAGCATCACAAACTTCAGGTAGATGCGCGGGTCGGCGATCCGGTGCCACCAACGGCGCGGCCTGCGCGGCGGCAGGCCCATGCCCCAGCGCGGCGGCGCGCGCCGGTCACGGCTCAGGCGCGTTACGGAAGCCTGCCGGCTCGGGCTGCGCCATCCCAAGCCGCCGCCCTCAGTCCGCTGAAGGAAGGGTCGCCGCCGCCACGTCGGCACCCTGCCAGACGGCACTGACCTCGGCCCGCAGGATGCGACCGATCAGGGCGACGTCGTCGGGCGTGAATGTCAGCGGCAGGCGCATGTCGATCAGTCCCGCAAGGATGCGGTCGGTGCGCGGCAACGGGACCGGATTCGCAAAGCGCCAGTGGTCGTAGCGCGAGGTGAAGGCGACCGGATCATCGGCCCCGAACCATTTCAGCTCGACCCCCCGCGCCGCCGCACGCGACAGAACCGCCCTGACCCGGTCCGCGTCCCAGTCAAGCAGCAGGAACTGGAAGGATGAGCCGACGAAGCGCTCGTCCTCGGGGCGCGGGATCAGATGCAGCCCCGGCGTGTCGGCCAACGCCGCCTCGAGCGTGCGGTACAGCGCCTCCCACCTTGCCACACGGTCGGGCAGGGATCGCAACTGCGGGCGCAGGATCGCCGCGCGCAGGTTGTCCATCCGGCCCGAAATGTTGGGCATGTCGAACCGCAGCCCCTCGAACGCTTCGGGCGGCGGGGCGGCGCGGTGGCGGGCGTAAAGCATGTAGCTGCCCGACAGCAGGATCGCGCGGGCCATCACACCCTCGTCGTCGGATACAAGGAACCCGCCCTCGCCCGAATTGGCGTGCTTGTAGGTTTGGGTCGAGTAGCAGCCGATCAGCCCGTGCCGCCCCGACGGCACACCGCGGAAACTCGCCCCCATCGTGTGCGCGCAGTCCTCGATCACCGTGACACCCGAGACGTTGCAGACACTCATCAGCGTGTCCATGTCGCAGACATGCCCGCGCATGTGGCTGAGCAAAAGCACCCGCGCCCCCGACAAGGCGATCTTGGCCGCAAGGTCCAGAAGATCGAGCGTCAGGTCCTCGGTCACCTCGACGAACACCGGCACCGCCCCGACTGCCGCGATGGCCCCAGGCACCGGGGCCAGCGTGAAGGCGTTCGACAGCACCGGCGTGCCCTGCCCCACACCGATCGCGCGCAAAGCCGTCGCCATGGCATATCCGCCCGAGGCAACCGCGAGGCAATAGCGCGCACCAACGAGAGCCGCAAACTCCTCCTCCAGAAGCGCCGTCTCGGCCACCTCGCCGGGCGCGGTGTTGTAACGGTGCAGCCGGCCGTGGCGCAGAACCGCGAGTGCTGCGGCGATGCCTTCTTCGGGGATCGGCTCCTGCTGGGTGAAGCTGCCTCGGAAGATCTCGGTCATGCCGCCACCCCGACGCGCGCCGGACGGGGGATGCGCGCAAAAAGGATCAGTGCCAGCAAAAGGAACCCCGCCGCGACGAAAAAGGCCATGTCGGGCGACCGGATCGGCGCATCCGGCTGCATGAAGAACCCGAAGATCTGCGAGAAGAACACCGTGCCGCCCAGCATCGCGATGTTCATCACCGCCGAGATGCCGCCCTGCAACTCTCCCTGCGCGTCCTCGGGAACCGCGGCCGACATCATCGCGGTCAGCATAGGATGCACAAACCCTTCGGGACCATGGATCACCATCATCACGAGCACACCCGCCAGTGTGCCGACCAGCCCATAGCCGAGCATCGCCACGACCGAGACCGCAAGCCCGACCAGCGCCACCCGATGCTCGCCGAAACGCGCAACCACAGGTCCGGTCACGACGCCCTGGAAGAAGGCGGTGATCAGGCCGAAGGCTGCAAGGGTCGCCCCGATCATCGCCACGCTCCAGTCGAACTTGGCGATTCCCCAGAACGCCCAGATTGCGGGATAGACCGACGAGGCGAAGAAGAACACGAACAGAACGCCGCACATCGGCAGCACGCCCGTGTAGCGGCGAAAGACGGCGAGCGTGCCGAACGGGTTGGCGCGCCGCCACTCGAAGGCGCGGCGCCGCTCGGGCGGCAGCGTTTCGGGCAGCACGAACCAGCCATAGGCGAAGTTCAGCGCCGAGATGCCGGCTGCCACATAGAACGGCACGCGCGGCCCGAACTGGCCCAGCAGACCGCCGATCGCGGGTCCAAGCACGAAGCCCACGCCAAAGGCTGCCCCGATCAGGCCATAGGCCTTGGCGCGACCCTCGGGCGGCGTCACATCGGCAATATAGGCATTCGCGATCACATAGGACGACCCGCACAGCCCCGCAAAGGCGCGCCCGACGAACAGCCAGAAGATCGACGGCGCCCAGGCCGAGAAGAGGTAGTCTACGAACAGCCCAAAGATCGCGAGCAACAAGAGCGGGCGGCGACCGTAGCGGTCGCTGAGATTGCCCATCAGCGGGCTGAAGGCGAACTGCATGAACGCAAAGGCGAAGAACATCCAGCCGCCGATGATCGAGGCATCGGCCAGGCCAATCCCGCCCACTTCCTCGATCAGTCCCGGCAGAACCGGCATGATCAGGCCGAACCCGACCATGTCGAGAAAGACGGCGATCAGCACGAAAGTCACCGCGTGGCGGGACGGGGCGGCGGTCATGACGGGAATCCCTGAGGGGAATTTGGCCGAAAGCTAGGTCGGGGGGCGGCGGCTGTCAAACAACGCCCGTCAGCCAAAAGGCAGGACCGCACCGCATACTTGTAGAGAGGAAATGCCGTGGAAGGACCGCGGGCCACCCTCAAGGCAAGAGGCGCGCGACAAGCGGCGGAAGGTCGCCGAACCGTCCCAGCAGCGCCTCTGGGGCCAGCGCCGCCATGTCGCCGCCGCCCGGCCCGAAGGTCACGAGCACGCAAGGCGCGCCGGCGGCCCGCGCCGTCTCGCGGTCGGTTACGGTGTCGCCAACCAGAAGCGCGCGACCCGGCGTGCCGCCCGCGCGGCGCACCGCCTCGTCGAACGGGGCGCGATGTGGTTTGCGGACCGGCAGGGTATCCGCCCCGACCAGCGCGTCGAAAAGGCGCCGGACCCCCAGCGAGCCCAGCAGCGTTTCGGCCAGGCCTTCGGGCTTGTTGGTGCAGATCGCCGTCGCGAACCCCGCATGGCGAAGCGCCGTCACCGCCTCGACCGCGCCGGGATAGAGGCGCGTGTGGATGTCGATGGCCTGCTCGTAGGCGGAAAGAAGGGCAGGATACTGCGCGTCGACCTCGGCCTCGCCGCCCTGCCCCAGACGCCGGAACCCCAGGCGCAGCATCGCCCGCCCGCCATGAAGCGCGGTCCCCGCGTCGGCTGCGTCCAGCAGATCGCCATGCCCCAGATCCCGAAAGCAGGCATTCGCAGCGGCGATCAGATCGCCGCTGGTGTCCGCGAGCGTCCCGTCGAGGTCGAAAACCACTGTCCGCACCGCCGACCTCCTGACATGCGCCGAAACGCAAGGTGATGGGTCCGGCCCTTGCGGCCCCCTTCGCCCCGGTTAAAACGGGGGCCAGCAGAAGGAAAGGGGTCCGATGCCCGTCACGCTCATCATCCTTGCCGCCGGACAGGGCAGCCGGATGAACTCCGACCGACCGAAAGTCCTGCATACGCTTGGGGCGGCACCGCTGCTGCACCACGCGATGCGCGCGGGTCAGGCGCTCGACCCTGCGCGCTGCATCGTGGTGACGGGCCACGGGGCCGAGGCGGTGACCAAGGCCGCGCGCGCCTTTGATCCAGCCGTGATCCTCGCCCACCAGGCCGAACAGCGCGGCACGGGCCATGCCGTGCAGCAGGCGGTGCCGCATTTCGGCGACGAGGAGGGCGAGGTCATCGTGCTTTATGGCGACACGCCCTTTATCCGCCCCGAGACGCTCGAGGCGATGCTCGAGGCCAGGCAGCGCCACGATGTCGTGGTGCTGGGCTTCAAGGCAGCCGATCCCGGCCGCTACGGACGACTGATCGCCACGGGCGACAGCCTCGAGCGGATCGTGGAGTTCAAGGACGCGACCGAGACCGAGCGTGCGATCTCGCTTTGCAATTCCGGCGTCGTCTGCGCCGATGCGGCGACACTCTCGGCCCTCGTCGCGGGGCTGCGCGACGACAATGCGGCGGGCGAGTTCTACCTGACCGACATCGTGGCTCTCGGGCGCAGCCAGGGCCTTGAAGCGGGCCTCGTGCTTTGCGACGAGGCCGAGACGCTGGGCATCAACACACGTGCCGAACTCGCCAAGGCCGAGGCGCTGTTCCAGCGAAGCGCGCGCGAGGCTGCGCTCGTCGACGGGGTCACGATGACTGCGCCCGACACTGTCTTCTTCGCGCTCGACACCCATGTCGGACGCGACGCCGAGATCGCGCCCCATGTCGTCTTCGGGCCCGGCGTCACGGTCGAATCCGGCGCGCGGATCGAGGCGTTCTGCCATCTCGAGGGGTGCCATGTCAGCCGGGGGGCGCGTGTCGGTCCCTTCGCCCGTCTGCGCCCCGGCGCGGAACTGGCCGAGGACGTGCATGTCGGCAACTTCGTCGAGGTGAAGAACACGGTCCTCGACGAGGGCGTGAAGGTCGGCCACCTGACCTATCTCGGCGACGCCGATGTGGGCGCGCGCACCAACATCGGCGCAGGCACCATCACCTGCAATTACGACGGCGTCTCGAAGCATCGCACGACCATCGGGGCCGATGCCTTCATCGGCTCGGACACCATGCTGGTGGCCCCCGTCACGGTCGGCGCGCGGGCGATGACGGGCTCTGGCTCGGTCATCACGGCGGATGTGCCGCCCGATGCGCTGGCCTTGGGGAGGGCGCGGCAGGTGACGAAAGCGGGGCTTGCGACACGGCTGATGGATCATCTGCGACTTGCAAAGAAAGGCGGCCACTGATGTGCGGCATCGTCGGCGTTCTGGGCCACCATGAGGTCGCCCCCCTTCTGGTCGAGTCGCTCAAGCGGCTTGAATATCGCGGCTATGACAGCGCCGGGATCGCCACGGTGCACGAGGGCCGCCTCGACCGGCGGCGCGCAGTCGGCAAGCTCGTCAACCTGTCGGATCTGCTGGTGCATCACCCGCTCGCAGGCAAGGCGGGGATCGGCCACACGCGCTGGGCGACGCATGGCGCGGCAACCGTGACGAACGCGCATCCGCATCGCGCAAGGTCCGTCGCGGTCGTGCACAATGGCATCATCGAGAACTTCCGCGACCTTCGGGCCGACCTTGAGGCGTCCGGCTATGTGCAGGAGTCGGCCACCGATACCGAGGCCGTGGCGCTGCTCGCACAGCGCTACATGGACGAGGGTCTCGGCCCGGTCGAGGCCGCGACCGCCACCCTCGCCCGGCTGCACGGGGCCTTCGCGCTTCTCTTTCTGTTCGACGGCGAGGAAGACCTGATGGTCGCCGCGCGCCGCGGCTCTCCGCTCGCGATCGGGCATGGCGACGGCGAGATGTTCGTGGGCTCGGACGCGATTGCGCTCGCCCCGCTGACCGATCGCATCACCTATCTCGAGGAAGGTGACAGCGCCGTCGTCACCCGCGCCGGCGTCAGCATCCGCGACGCCGCCGGAAGCCCCGTGACCCGGCCGGTGCAGACCATCCATCTCGACGCGACGCGGATCGAGAAGGCGGGCTACCGCCACTTCATGGCCAAGGAGATCGCCGAGCAGCCGGTCGTCCTGGCCGATGCGCTGCGCCACTACCTGACCGAAGACGGCACCGCGCTCAACCTGCCGGACGTCGACTTCACCGGCGTCGATCGCCTGACGCTCGTCGCCTGCGGCACCGCCTCCTACGCCTGCCATGTCGCCAAGCACTGGTTCGAGCAGATCGCCCGCCTGCCGGTCGAGATCGACGTCGCCTCCGAGTTCCGCTATCGCGAGCCGCCGCTCTCGCCCGCGTCCTGGGCGCTCTTCGTCAGCCAGTCGGGCGAGACGGCCGACACTCTGGCCGCGCTGCGCTACGCCAAGGGCAAGGTCGCACGCATCGTCTCGGTGGTGAACGTCCCCACGTCCTCCATCGCGCGGGAAAGCGATCTGGCACTGCCGATCCTCGCGGGGATCGAGGTGGGCGTGGCCTCGACCAAGGCCTTCACCTGCCAGCTTCTGGTGCTGGCGCTCCTCGCGCTCAAGGCGGCCCGCGACCGTGGCAAGATCGACGCGCAAACCCTTGCCGCCCATGTCGAAACGCTGCGCCTCCTCCCCGGCCTGATGAACCACGCCCTCGGCCTCGCCCGCGAGATTGCGGTGATTGCCGAAGATCTCGCCAAGGCACAGGACGTGCTTTTCCTGGGGCGCGGCGCGATGTTCCCCCTCGCGCTTGAAGGTGCCCTGAAGCTCAAGGAAATCAGCTACATCCACGCCGAAGGCTATGCATCAGGCGAACTCAAGCACGGCCCCATCGCGCTGATCGACGCATCCGTGCCGGTCATCGTCATGGCCCCGCGCGACGCCCTCTTCGACAAGACCGTCTCGAACATGCAGGAGGTCATGGCCCGCGGCGGCCGTGTGCTCTTGCTGTCCGACGCGGGTGGCATCGCCGAGGCCGGCGAAGGCACCTGGCGCAGCCTTGCCCTGCCCGAGGTCGACCCGACCTTCGCTCCCATCCTTTACGCCATCCCGGCACAGCTTCTCGCCTACCACACCGCCGTCGCGAAAGGGACCGACGTCGACCAGCCCCGCAACCTCGCCAAGTCCGTGACGGTCGAATGACGCAGGCACCCGCCCACCCGGCCCTGGCTTCTTTTCGGCACAAGTACCCCGGGAGTGCGGGGGCTGGCCCCCGCGACTTGGTATGTGCGGGGGCTGGCCCCGGCGTTCTTGCAGGCGGGCGTTCCCCCTCCAGTCAAGGACGCTGACGGATGGGAAAGCGCTTCGACGCCCTGACCGACGATCACATCGCCTTCGTCGCGGCCCAGCCCCTCTTCTTCGTGGCGACGGCGGCGCGCGAGGGGCGGGTGAACCTGTCGCCCAAGGGGATGGACACATTGCGGGTCCTCGCCCCCGACCGCATCCTGTGGCTGAACCTCACCGGCTCGGGCAACGAGACGTCGCCGCATCTGGCCGACAGTCCGCGGATCACGCTCATGTGGTGCAGTTTCGGGCCACGGCCTTTGATCCTGCGGGCCTATGGCACGGCCCGCATAGTGCATCGCAGCGCGCCGGACTGGACCGGGCTCTCGGCGCTTCTGCCCGATCAGCCCGGGGCGCGGCAGGTCGTCGACTGCAGCATCGACCTCGTGCAGTCATCCTGCGGCTATGCCGTTCCGCTGATGGAGGCGGCGGCCGAGCGCCCCGTGCTGCGCCGCTGGGCCGAGGACAAGGGGCCCGAGGGCCTCGCCGCCTATTGGTCCGAACGCAACGCGGTTTCGCTCGACGGCCAGCCCACCGGCATCGAGGCGAACCTGCCGTGATCGCCGATGCCCTGTCCGCGCTGACCGCGCAGGCCGATCCCGCCCGCGCCGCAGCCGCCCTCGCCTATCACAAGGCTCCCCGCCGCTACCTCGGCGTGCCAGTGCCTGTGATCGAGGCGCTGGTCGCCGATTGGCGCGCGAGCCTCGACATCGACGGGCGCGTTGCGCTGGCTGCGGACCTCTGGGACAGCAATATCCACGAGGCACGGGTCGCGGCGGCGAAGCTGCTCACCCAGGCCCGCATCCGTCCCGACGACGCGGTGTGGACGCTCACGGCCTCCTGGGTGCCGGACTTCGACGGCTGGGCGCTGGCCGACCACGCCTGCGACGCGATCCGCCGCCGCCTGCTGGCCGATCCGTCGCGCGTCGCCGTGCTCGAGGGCTGGACGACCGATCCCCACATGTGGACCCGCCGTGCGGCCTTGGTCGCAACCCTTCCTTGGGCGCGCATGAACCATCCGAAACCCGCCGACATCTCGGTGCGCGAGACGGCACTGCGCTGGGCCGCGAGCCTCGCCGATGACCGCGACTGGTTCATCCAGAAGGCCGTCGCCTGGTGGCTGCGCGACCTCTCCAAGCATGACCCGGCCCGGACCCGCGCCTTTCTCGCCGAGCACGGCCATCGCCTCAAGCCCTTCGCCCGGACCGAGGCCGCGCGCCACCTCGCTCCTGACTGACGGCCCCCGGCTTCGCTTCGGCCCAAATACCCCGGGGGGAGAGGCCGCGCGCAGGCGGCCTCCGGGGGGCGGCACCCCCCGCGCCCGAGCCCCGGCCCCGCCGGGGCGAGGTAGGAAGCAGGCGCACGGACCCTCTCGGGTCTGTGCGCTCCGCAGGGTCGGCGGACGAAGCGCTTGCCCCTCGCCCTCCGACCCCCTAAGTTTCCGGGATGACCGATCTGCTGATCGACCCCTACGCCCGCGCGATCGACTACTTGCGCGTCTCGGTCACCGACCGCTGCGATTTCCGCTGCGTCTATTGCATGTCCGAGAACATGACCTTCCTGCCCAAGGCAGATCTCCTCACGCTGGAAGAGCTTGACCGCCTTTGCTCGGCCTTCGTGCGCCTCGGGGTTCGCAAACTTCGGATCACGGGCGGCGAACCCCTTGTCCGCAAGGGCATCCTCACCTTCTTCCGTGCCATGTCGCGCCATCTCGGCACGGGTGCGCTGCGAGAACTGACGCTCACCACCAACGGCTCTCAATTGCGCCGCCACGCGGCCGAACTGGCCGACTTTGGCGTGCGGCGCGTCAACGTCTCGCTCGACACGCTGGACCCCGACCGTTTCGCCGCTGTCACGCGCTGGGGACGGCTCGCCCAGGTGCTCGACGGGATCGAGGCGGCACGCGACGCGGGGCTGCGCGTCAAGATCAATGCGGTGGCGCTGCGCGGCGTGAACGAGGACGAGCTGTTCCCCCTGACCGAATGGTGCGCGCGCGAAGGCCACGACCTGACGTGGATCGAGGTCATGCCGATGGGCGATCTTGGCAACGAGGACCGGCTCGACCAGTATTGGAGCTTGCGTGACCTGCGCGCCCGGCTTGGCGATCGCTACACCGTCACCGACCTTGCCGAACGCTCGGGCGGCCCCGCGCGCTATGTGCGGCTGGAAGAGACGGGCCAGAAGATCGGCTTCATCACCCCCCTCACCCACAACTTCTGCGAAAGCTGCAACCGGGTGCGCCTGACCTGCACGGGCGAGTTGTACATGTGCCTCGGGCAGGAGGACATGGCCGACCTTCGCGCGCCCTTGCGTGCCAGCCGCGACGACGCTGACCTCGAGGTCGCGATCCGCGCGGCCATCGCCCGCAAGCCCAAAGGCCACGATTTCGACTACTCCCGCCAGACGGTCGCGGGCCAGGTCACCCGCCACATGAGCCATACCGGCGGCTGACCCCATGGCCCGACAGCGGCTGCGTTGACAGCCCCGCACAGGCAGCGCACCCTGAAATCCCGAGGTCCGCGAGGAAGTCGATCATGCGTCTGCCCCTGCCACTTCTGATCCTGCTCGTGGCCCCCCTCGCCGTCGCCACACCCGCAGCGGCGCAAAGCGCCGACAGCATCCGCGCCTGCGCCGCCGAAGTGGCCCGCACCTCCGGACGCACCGTCAGCGAATTCGACGCGACCTTCCAGCAGCGTTTCCTGCAGACCAATGTGGTCCGCTGGCCCGGCATCGTCTGCGAGGTCCGCGATGCGTCGGTGTGGAGCCTGACGGTCGACGGCACGCCAGCGGTGGTGGGCGGCTGGCCTTCGCCCGAAGCGAAGGCGACGTTCGACCAGCTCGACGCCGAGACCGCCGAAGCGATCCGCACGCTCGATACCCGCCGCCAGCTTCTGGCGCAGCGTCTTGCCGAGGCCGAGGCGCAGTTGCGCGCACCGGGGGCCGATCTGGTCGGCACGACGGGCTATGTGCGCGACGGCATCGCACAGGCCCTCGGGCGCTGACCGTAGCGCCAGACCGGTTTTCTGCGAAAACCACATCCGGAAACGCCGATCGCTCGTAGTGAGCTACAGTCCGTCCGGGCGTCGGCTGACGCTGCCGGCACGGGCGACGTGCAAGCGTGGCGGCTGGTCGCACCCCCATGTGAATCGTTAGCGAAACGGACTATCTGGACGGCATCGGGATAAGAGGTGAATCATGGATACCCTTCTGCTGTCACGCATCCAGTTCGGGGCGAACATTTCGTTCCACATCCTCTTTCCCACAATCACAATCGCCCTTGGTTGGGTGCTCTTGTTCTTCAAACTGCGCTTCAACTGGACGGGCGACCGCACCTGGATGGAGGCCTATGCCTTCTGGGTAAAGGTGTTCGCCCTCTCCTTTGCGCTTGGCGTCGTGTCGGGCATCACGATGAGCTTCCAGTTCGGCACCAACTGGCCCGGCTTCATGGAGAAGGTCGGCAACGTCGCCGGCCCGCTTCTGGCCTACGAGGTGCTGACGGCCTTCTTCCTCGAGGCGGTCTTCCTCGGGATCATGTTGTTCGGCGCGCAGCGCGTCCCGAACTGGGTCCATACGCTGGCGACCTTCCTCGTTGCCTTCGGAACCACGATGTCGGCCTTCTGGATCATCGTTCTGAACAGCTGGATGCACACCCCGCAGGGTCATGAAATCCGCGATGGCGTTGTCTATGCCGCCGACTGGTGGGCGATCGTCTTCAACCCGTCGATGCCGTACCGGCTCGTCCATATGCTGCTGGCCTCGGGCCTGACCGTGGCCTTCCTGATCGCGGGCATCTCGGCCTTCCGCCGGATCATCGGTGACCGGTCCGCCGTCTCGGCACGCACGCTGCGGTTCGGCCTGACGCTCGGGGCCGTACTGATCCCGATCCAGATCCTCGCAGGCGACATGCACGGGCTGAATACGCTCGAGTACCAGCCCCAGAAGGTCGCCGCGATGGAGGGCAACTGGGAGACGCGCAGCAACGTGCCGCTGGTGCTCTTCGCAGTGCCGGATGAAGCGGCGAGGACCAACCATTACGAGGTCGCGATCCCGAATGGTGCGTCCCTGATCCTGACGCACAAGGCCGAGGGCGTGGTGCCGGGCCTGAACGACTTCGTGGCCGAGGATGGAACCGTCCTTCACCCGCCTGTGGCACCAGTGTTCTACGCCTTCCGCATCATGATCGGCACTGGCGTCGCGATGCTGCTTCTGTCCTGGGCAGGGGTCGCTCTGATGGCCTGGAAGAAGCGCGGCCCCGAGGCCCTCTCGACGCCCTTCCTCTACGCCACGCTCGGCATGACCTTCGCGGGCTGGCTCGCGACGCTCGCCGGGTGGTACACCACCGAGATCGGGCGACAGCCATGGCTCGTGCAAGGCGTGCTGACCACGAAGGAGGCTGTTGCCGACGTGCCAGCCGGCATGGTCCTGTCGACGCTGATCGCCTATCTCGCGGTCTATGTGATCCTGATCGTCGCCTACATGGGCGTTCTCTTCTACCTCGCCCGTAAGGCCGCGCTCGGCAAACCCGACGGCATGATGCCGACCTCATCGGCGGCGCAGGTCGCCATGACCCCGGCGGAGTAGGCGCGATGTTCGACGACCCCGCCGTCTGGCTGCCCTTCGTCTTCGCAAGCCTGATGGGGCTGTCGATCCTGATCTATGTCGTGCTCGACGGCTTCGACCTCGGCGTAGGGGTTCTCTTCCCCTTCGCCGATGATGACGAGAAAGACATGATGGTGGCCTCGATCGGTCCCTTCTGGGATGCGAACGAGACATGGCTCGTTCTCGCGATCGGCCTGCTGCTGGTGGCGTTCCCTGTCGCGCATGGCACCATCCTGACCGCACTTTACCTGCCCGTTGCGGTGATGCTGGTCGGCCTCATCATGCGCGGCGTCGCGTTCGAGTTCCGCGCCAAAGCCCCGTCGCACCACAAGAAAACCTGGAACGGCGTCTTCTATGCGGGGTCACTCATGGCCTCGCTCTCGCAGGGTTTCATGCTCGGGCTTTACGTCTTGGGTCTCAGCCATTCCTGGGCGGCGCTGGCCTTCGGCGTCGTGACGGCGGTATTTTTGACGGTGGGCTACAGCTTCATCGGCGCGGCCTGGTTGATCTTCAAGACCCAGGGTGTCCTCCAGCAGAAGGCGGTCGAGTGGGCGAAGGGCGGCATCTGGGGGCTGATCCTCGGCCTCGGTGCGATCTCGGCCGCCTCTCCTCTGGTGTCGGACCGCATCTGGGACAAGTGGTTCGCCTTTCCTGCGATCCTCTACCTTGCGGTGCTGCCCCTTTTGTCGGTGGCGCTTATCGCAGCGCTCTGGGTCACGATCCGCCGCTTGCCCATGCCGGAGGACCGCCGCGCATGGCTGCCCTTCGTGCTGGCGACGGCGCTTTTCGTGCTGGCCTTCCTTGGCCTTGCCTACTCGTTCTATCCCTATGTGGTGCCCGAGCAGATCACGATTTACGAAGCGGCCAGCGCCCCGGAAAGCCTGATGATCATCCTTGTGGGCACGGCGGTCGTGCTGCCGATGATCCTCGGCTACACGGTGCTCAGCTATACCGTGTTTCGCGGCAAGGCGAGCCTTCTGAACTACGACCTGATGGCCGACAACCCCGCCCCGGAACAGCGCCCCGCCGACACGGCCTGAGGCCACGCGCGGCCCCCGGCTTCTTTTCGGCCCAAATACCCTCGGTGGTCCGGAGGTGAAACCCTCGGCGCGTTGGATCAGGCGGCGGCCAGCCGCGTCTCGACCATGCCGACATACCAGCTTGCCCCGAAGGGGATCGCCGCATCGTCAAAGTCGTAGGCCGGGTGATGCACCATCGCGGTGTCGCCGTTGCCAACGAAGATGTAGGCCCCGGGCCGTTCGTTCAGCATGTAGCTGAAATCCTCGCCCCCCATCAGCGGCGGCGTGTCGGGATCGACGCGGCCCGAGATCATGCGCGCCACCTCGACCGCGAACTCGGTGTTCTCGGGCGCGTTGCGCGTCACCGGATAGCCGCGGTGAAAGGCAAGCTCGGCCCGCGCGCCCAGGGCCAGCGCCGTGCCCTCGGCGATCTGGCCGATGCGCGCCTCGACGAAGTCGCGCACCTCGGGGTCCATCGTGCGTGCCGTGCCGCGCAGCGTCACCACCTGCGGAATCACGTTGTGCGCGGTCGAGTCCGTCTCGACCACGCAGACCGAGACGACGACCTGCTTCAGCGGATCGACATTCCGGCTCGCGATGGTCTGAAGCGCCACGACGATGTGGGCGGCCACCAGCGTCGTGTCGATGCAGTCATGCGGCTTTGCGGCATGGCCGCCCTTGCCGGTCACGGTGATCTCGAACTGATCGGCGGCGGCCATGATCGCACCGGGGCGAATCGCGAAGGCCCCGACGGGGATGCCCGGCATGTTGTGCATGCCGTAGACCTCGTCGATGCCGAACCGCTCGAGCATCCCGTCCTGCACCATCTCGCGTCCACCGCCCCCGCCCTCTTCGGCGGGCTGGAAGATCACGACGGCTGTGCCGTCGAAGGCGCGCGTCTCGCACAGGTATTTCGCAGCCCCGAGCAGCATGGCGGTATGCCCGTCATGGCCGCAGGCGTGCATCTTGCCCGGCACGGTCGACGCGTGGGGCGCCCCCGTCCGTTCAGTGATCGGCAGCGCGTCCATGTCGGCGCGCAGCCCGATGGTGCGGCCGCTGCCCGTCGCGCGGCCCCGGATCACGCCCACGACGCCGGTGCGGCCGATCCCCTCGACCACCTCGTCGCAGCCGAACTCGCGCAGCAGCGCCGCCACGCGCCCGGCGGTGCGGTGCACCTCGAACAGAAGCTCGGGGTTGGCGTGGAAGTCGCGCCGCCACGCGGTGATTTCGGGCAGCATTTCGGCGAAGCGGTTCTTGACGGGCATCGGGCGTTCCTTCGGAGTGATGCCCGATCATCCGCCCGGATGTGCCGCAGGGCAATGGCTGCCGTCGCCGCTCAGGCCGTTTTCGCCGCAGCCTGCGCCAACTCGGGTTCAGTCGGAAAGCGGATCACCACGCTGGCCCCACCATCATTGCGCCGCTCGATCGTACCGCCGACCTGCGCCACGAGGCCGTCGACGATCTGAAGCCCGGAATTGCGCGACGGCTGCGCCGGAAGGCCCACCCCGTCGTCCCGGATCTCGAGCCAGCCGCCGCCGTCGCTGCGGCGCAGGGTAACGAAGATCTGGCCTTTTGCCCCCTCGGGAAAGGCGTGCTTGACGGCGTTCGTCACGATCTCGGCGGCGGCCAGCGCCAGCGCCGTCGCATGGTCGGGGTCGATTGCGACGCCGGGTGCGATGTCATGATGCAGCGAAACGCCGCGTTCCAGCGGATTGACCGCGGGAGAAGTGCAAAGCCGCAGCAGGATCTCGCCGAAATCCATCCGGTCGCTGTCGGGCGTGCGGTAAAGAAGCTCATGGACCTCAGAGATCGCCATGACCCGCGCCTTCAGCTCATTGCCGTCGACCTTGCCCTCTTTACGCATCTGGATGCTGATCATCGCCCCAACCAGCGACAGGTTGTTCTTAACCCGGTGGTTCATCTCGCCCATCAACTGGCGGCGTTGCTCGGCCAGACGCTCGGCCTCTGTCGCCCGGTTGCGGCTTTGCTCTGCCTCGAACTGCGAGGCGGTGCTGCGCTGGATGAGGCCGGCCATCAGAAGCGTGAAGGTCCCAATGGCCGCAAGCAGCGCCCAGACCGGGATCACGCGCGCCAGCCACGTGGTGATTACGATCTCGGTCGGCCTGCCAAACACCGCGAACAGCGGAACCCCGTCGACCTTGGTGTATCCGTAGATGCGCTGGATGTTGTCCGAAATGGCGGTGGTCACGTAGCTGCCGCTTTCGGCCCGCCGGATTGCCGCAACCCCCGCCGCGTCCTCGGGCAGCATGATCGGCACCGAGGGGACGTTCCGCATCAAGAGCTTGCCGTCCTCGCGCAGCAGCGAGCCGATCTCCTGCTTGTGCGGTGCCATGCCCTGAAGGAACTGGCGCAGCACCGTCACGGGCACCGCCGAGACCACCACCCCCCGGAAACCGCCCTCCGAAAAAGGCGAGGCGATGACGAGGGCGTCCGTGTTGCTGGGCTCGAGGAATATCCGGTCGATGACCAACTGAGACGAGGTTTCGACATCGGTCAGATAGCCGCGCTCGCCCACGTTCAGGTCGACTGGAAAGGACCGGCTCGACGCGACCATCTCACCGTCGAAGGCGACGACCGCAATGCCTGCTGTCAGCGGCTCGGTACCTTCGAGGGCCGCGAGATACCGGTGATACTCTTCGCTGCGAAGGAATGCTTCCGGCTCTTCGGCGGCCCGCTCGATGGCGGCGCGGTGCAGGATGGTCTGGGTCTGGAACAGCCGTTCGGCATATTGCCCGATCAGGGCCGCGCTTTCCGTGGCCACGCGCGTGGCCGCCGCAACCTCGGACCGATAGGTCACGATGCCCCAGATCGCGGCGCTGACGAGCACGAGCACGAACGTGCCGTAACGCAGGATGGCAAGGCTGCGGACAGACCCTGCCCCGCGACCGGCAACCGCAGCCCCGGACGGCAATTCCAAGGTGTCAGTCAACGCAGTCAATCCGTTTTCCCAAGATCCCTCGCCCCTTGATTCGACCGACAGCTTGCCTCGTCTCGAACGTATGGGGGAAAGCAACGCCAACTCATGCGACTCGGCGGGAGTGGTCAACCGCAAATTGTCCCCCTGAGTTCAGATAGGCGGTAACCCGCAAGCGTTCCGCGCCGCCCGTGTTTCGCCCAGGTCACGCAAAACTGATGCCCGGTTCGGGTTGTCGATACTCGAGCTTGATGGAATGTGGCATAGCTTACGGGGCGTAAGCGATCCGAGGCCGTCCTTCGGCGAAGTCACACGGGGATTACAGATGAACCTGTGGAAACAGGCAGGGGTCGCTCTTGGCCTGACGGTTGCCGCAGTCTGCGCTGCAGCCGCTTATGTTCCGGCGACCCATCCGATGCTTGACCGGATCGGGTTGCTCGCGCCGCTCGAGGCGATGCGGATCGTGGCGACAGGTGACGGTGCCACCGAGGGCGCGTCCGGCGGCCCTCCGGGCGGGCCGCCTGGCATGGGCGGCGCAGCACTGGTGATTGCCGCCGCGCCCGAACCGCGTGCGATCGAGGACATCGTGACCGCGATCGGAACCGCGCGCGGTGCGCGGTCGGTCGTGCTCGCCGCCGAGGTGCAGGGCCGCGTGACCTCGGTCAACGTGAGTGCGGGCGATTATGTCGAGGCGGGCGACGTCATCGCCGAGCTTGACAGCGAGGCCGCGCGCATCGCCGTCGACCGCGCGGCCCTTGTGCTGCGCGACGCCGAGGTGACGCGCGACCGGGTGCTGCGGCTTCAATCGAGCGGGTCGGCGACCGACCTTCAGGTACAGGAGGCCGAACTGGCTGTGCAGACCGCCGAGATCGAGCGGCGGACGGCGGAGTACGACCTTGCGCGGCATGTCATCGTCGCCCCCATCGACGGCTGGATCGGAATCCTGACCGCCGAAGTCGGCAACCAGCTGACCCTCGACGGCGAGGTCGCGCGGATCGAGGACCGATCGAGCCTGCTGATCGACTTTCGCGTGCCCGAGCGCGTCGTGGGACGCGTGACGCTGGGCGATCCGGTCATCGCCTCGCCACTGGCCGAACCGACGCTCGATCTGGATGGCGAGGTCAGCGCCCTCGACAACCGGGTCGACGAGACAAGCCGCAGCCTGCGCCTGCAAGCCACGGTCGACAACTCGGACGACCGCTTGCGCCCGGGCATGGCCGTGATGGTTTCGCTGGCCTTCCAGGGACAACCCCGCCCCGCCGTCGATCCGCTTGCCATCCAGTGGGGCGCGGACGGGGCCTTCGTCTGGATCGTGCGCGACGGGCGCGCGCAGCGCCAGCCGGTGCGCGTCCTTCAGCGCACGAATGATGTCGTCCTGATCTCGATGGACGACGCCCAGCCGGGCGATCTTGTGGTGTCCGAGGGCGTGCAAAACTTGCGGCCGGGGCTAGAGGTACAACTTGCGCCCGCTGGACCGCCCGAAGAACCGAAGACCTGACATGAGCAGCGATACCCCCGCGTTCAACGAGGACGCCGTCGCAGGCTCGGGCACCGCGCTTTTCGTGCGCCGCCCGATCCTTGCGTTCGTGCTGAACGCGCTGATCGTGATTGCCGGGTTTGCCGCCCTGCAGGGGGCCGAGATCCGCGAGTTGCCGGATGTCGACCGCCCCGTCGTCACGATCAGCGCCGACTTTCCGGGGGCCGCCCCCGAAACCATCGACCGCGAGGTGACCGCCGAAATCGAGGCGGCGGCAAGCCGTACCTCGGGCGTCAAGTCGATCTCGTCGTCCTCGCGCTTCGGCTCAAGCCGGGTGACGGTCGAGTTCCGCGACGACGTGGACCTCGACGTAGCCGCGACCGACCTGCGCGACGCAATCGCCCGGATCGAAGGCACGCTGCCCGAGGATGTGGACGAGTTACGCGTCGTCAAGGCGGATGCCGACAGCGAACCCGTGCTGCGGATCGCCGTGACATCGTCGCAGCGCAGCGCGCAGGAGTTGACCGCGATCGTCGAGGACCTCGTGCAGGACCGCCTGCTGGCCGCGCCCGGTGTCGCGGACTTGCAGGTGTTCGGCGACCGCGCCTTCGTGTTCCGCGTGGACATCGACCAGACGCAACTTGCCAGCCGGGGTCTGACCCTGGCGCAGGTGCGGACCGCGCTTGGCGACGTGTCGTTCGACGCCCCCGCGGGCGCGCTGAGTTCCAGCCGCCAGGACCTGCTGGTCCGCACCACGGCCGCAGTCACCACCGCCGAGCAGTTCGAGGCGCTCGAAGTCGCACCCGATGTGCGGCTGGGCGACGTGGCGCAGGTGACGCTTGGCCCCGATGTCGGCGAGTCGATCCTGCGGGCGAACGGACAGACCGGCATCGGCCTCGGCATCATCCGCCAGGCGCAGAGCAACACGCTCGAGATCTCCGAGGCGGTGGGTCTTGTCGTCGAGGAGGTGCAGGGGCTGGTGCCGCCCGACGTGCGGATCTTTGTCACCTCGGACACCGCAACCTTCATCAACGGATCGATCCACGAGGTCGAGATCGCGCTGGTCGCCTCGATCCTGATCGTGACGGCGATCATGTACCTGTTCCTGCGCGACCTGCGTGCAACGCTCATCCCCGCCATCGCGATGCCGGTGGCGCTGATCGGCACGCTGGCTGCGATCTGGGTGGTCGGCTTCTCGATCAACATCCTGACGCTTCTGGCGCTTGTTCTCGCGACGGGCCTCGTGGTCGACGATGCCATCGTGGTGCTGGAAAACATCGTCCGTCGACGCACCGAGGGGATGGGCGCGCGCGCGGCCGCCGTGCTCGGCACCCAGCAGGTGTTCTTCGCGGTGCTTGCGACGACGACGACGCTGGCGGCAGTCTTCATCCCGCTCTCGTTCCTGCCCGGCCAGACGGGCGGGCTATTCCGCGAGTTCGGCTTCACGCTGGCCATCGCGGTCCTGCTTTCATCGGTGACAGCACTGACGCTGTGTCCCGTGCTCGCAAGTCGCCTCTTGCGGGAACAGGATGTCACGGCGGGCGAGCGTGGCGCGCTCGGCTGGCTCGGCACGCGGCTGGCCGGGTTCTATGCGACGACGCTGCGCGCGACGCTGGCCGCGCCCTTCGTGGCCGTGACGGTCGCTGCCCTGTTCGCCCTCGGTGCGGTCGCGCTGTCGACCACGCTGCGCGGCGAACTGACCCCGCCCGAGGATCGCGGCGTCATCCTGCTGAGCGTGCAGACCCCGCAAGGTGCGTCGCTCGACTATACCGACAGCAAGATGCGCGAGATCGAGGATCTGGTTGCCCCGCTGCGGGCAAGCGGCGAGGTCACGAACATCTTCTCGATCGGTGGTCAGGGCGGCTCGGGCAATCGCGGCTTCATGGTCGTCTCACTTGCCAATTGGGCCGAACGCGAGCGGAGCCAGCAGGAAATCGCGGCCGAGCTTGAGGCCGGGCTCGCCGGGATCATCGGCATGCGGAGCTTCACGATCCAGCCCAACTCGCTGGGCATCCGGGGCGCCGGTCAGGGCCTGAGCTTTGCCATCGTCGGAAACGACTACGGATCGCTGGCCGAAAGCGCCCGCCTGCTGGTGGAGCGCCTGGAGGAGAACCCCGCCTTCGGACGCGTGCGCCTTGGTTACGACACCACCCAGCCGCAGCTTTTCATCGAGGTAGACCGCGACCGCGCAGCAGACCTTGGCGTCGACATCACCGGGATGGGCGAGGCGTTGCAGGCCGTGCTGGACGGCCGCACCGTCGGCACCGTCTTTCTCGACGACGACAGCTACGACGTGAAGCTCGTTTCGACCGCCGAACCGGTGAACGATCCGGGCGATCTGGAGCGCATCTTCGTGCAGGCGGGGGATGGGCAGATGATCCCGATCTCGACCTTCGTGAGCCTGACCGAACGCGCCGTTGCGCCCGAACTGGGCCGCGAGGCACAGCAACGCTCGGTCCCGATCAGCGCAAGCCTGACGCCCGACCTCGCCCTCGCCGATGCCCTTGCCGAGGTGGAGCGTCTCGCTGCGGAAATCCTACCCGATGGCAGCCGCATCCTGCCGCAGGCCGAGGCGGCAGCCCTCGAAGAGACGTCGACGGGCATCTACTTCACCTTCGGCATCGCCATCGTGATCGTGCTGCTGGTTCTGGCAGCCCAGTTCGAAAGTTTCGTATCGGCGGTCATCGTCATGGCGACAGTGCCGCTCGGGCTTGCCTGCGCGATCTACGCGCTGGCGCTGACGGGCGGCAGCCTGAACGTCTACAGCCAGATCGGACTGGTGCTACTGGTCGGGATCATGGCCAAGAACGGCATCCTGATCGTCGAATTTGCGAACCAGTTACGAGACGAGGGGCAATCCGTGCGTGATGCGATCACCAATGCCTCGATCATCCGCCTGCGTCCGGTGATGATGACGATGGTGGCGACCGTGCTCGGCGGTCTGCCGCTTGTCTTCGCGACCGGCGCCGGGGCCGAGGCGCGCGAGGTGCTGGGCTGGATCATCGTCGGCGGCCTCGGTCTTGCGACGATCGCCACGCTCTACATCACGCCGGTGGCCTACCTGCTGCTTGCCTGGCTGTCCAAACCCAAGGCCGAAGAGGCCGGCCGGCTGCGGCGCGAACTGGCCGAGGCGCGGCAGGCGACGCCCGCCGAGTAGATCAGCCAAGCGCGCGGCGCAGGAACCGGCCCGCGGCGCGCGCCTCGTCCGCCGAGATCATGTGACCAAGGCCCGGCCAGAGGCGCAGTCTGACACGCGCCCCCGCCGCGCGCAGCCTTTGCGCTGCCGCGACCGACTCCTGCGGCGGTACGGTTCCGTCGGCCCGTCCGTGCATCAGCAGAAACGGAGCGTCGACCGGGCTCAGCGGCCCCTCGCAGGCGAGACGGCCCGACATCGCGACCGCCGCCCCAACCGGCCAGCGTCCGCTTGCCACGGCGTCCAGCACCATCACCGCACCCTGCGAGTAGCCGACCAGCGCCACCCGAGACAGATCGCGCCCGCCGATCAGCCGCGCGAGCAGCGCATCGAAGGCGGGTCGGGCTTCGGCCACCCGGACAGGCCGGGTCTGCGGCGTTATCCCGTCATGGCTGAACCACTGCCGCCCCTCTGGCCCCGCGTCGAAGGCGAAGGGCGCGTCGGGTGCCGCCACCTGGGCTGCGAGGTGCTGCGACAGCGCGCCCGCCAGCCAGTCCATATCCCGACCCGAGGCGCGGATGCCGTGCAGCAGGATGAGAAGCGGAGCCTGGGCCATGTCGGTCGCAAGAATGCCCGGGAAGGTCAGCCTGCGCCAGTGCGCCGTGACCTGTGCCCGGCGGTAGCGCCGGGGGCGGCGTCGCGCGGGGGTTTCACACCCCCGCACCCCCGTGGGATATTTTTGGACAGAGAATGGAAAGGGGTTGCTGTCCGGGGCGCGCCTCGCATGTGGCCAGACAGGGGGCGAGCCGCTAGGTTTGGGCCATGAAGATCTCGGGCAACGATCTGACGACGCTGCGCGTCTTTGACGCCGTGGTGCGTCATGGCGGCTTCGTTCCGGCGCAGCGCGAGCTGGACACCAGCCTCTCGACCATCTCGAACCACATCCGCGCGCTCGAGGATCGGCTGGGCGTGCGGCTTTGCACGCGGGGGCGCGAGGGGTTCCGCCTGACGGAACAGGGCGAGACGCTGATCGTCGAGGCGCGGCGGCTTCTGAACGCGCTCGACGACTTCGCCTTGCAGGCAAGCGACCTGCGGCGGCAACTGCTGGGCCAGTTGCGGATTGGCATCGTCGACAGCATCGCGACCGACCCCGCGCTGCGCCTGTCCGAGGCGATCACGCGGTTCAAGGCGATCCCGAACGCCGTCACCATCGAGATCACGCAGGAGCCGCCCCACGCGCTGCAACAGGCGGTGCGCGGCGGCGACCGGCATCTGGGGATCGGCAGCTTCCCCCACAAGGAAAAGGGCCTGAGCTACGAGCCCCTCTATGCCGAGCGTCACAGCCTATACTGCGGGCGGGGGCATCCGTTCTTTGCGCGCGACGACGCGCGGATCACGCCCGCAGACGCCCGCGCCGAGGCGATCGTCAGCCGCGGCTACTGGCGGCAGGAGTTCGTGACCAACCTCGGCTTCGAGAACATCGGCGCGCTGGTCTACCAGATCGAGCCGCAACTGTTGCTGATCCGCAGCGGCGAGTATCTGGGCTTCCTGCCCGACCACTATGCGCGCGCCTGGGTCGCGGCAGGCGAGGTGCGCGCCGTGCTGCCCGGGGTGATTTCCTACAGCTGCACCTTCGACCTCGTAACGCGGCGCGGCGCGCAACCGGGGCGGATGGTCACGACCTTCCTCGGGCTGCTGCGGCAGGCGCAGGGGGTCGCGCGCTGACGTTTGCATCCGCAAAACTCGGCGTTCCCAGATTGCGATGTGCGCGCGCCCCCGGCACCGCCATCCTGTCACGACCAGCCTGACGGAGTGCGGACGTGGCGTCACCCTCTGCCTTCAATCAGCCGCTCGGCGGGAACGAGATGCCCCGCTTCGGCGGGCCGGCGACAATGATGCGGCTGCCCGCGCAGGCGGACGCACAGGGCCTCGACGCCTGCTTCGTCGGCATCCCGATGGACATCGGCACCTCGAACCGTCCCGGCACGCGGCTTGGCCCCCGCCAGATCCGCGACGAGAGCCGGATGCTGCGCCCGTTCAACATGGCGACCGGTGCCGCCCCGTTCGAGGCGATGCAGGTGGCCGACATCGGCGACGTGCCGATCAACACCTTCGACCTGAAGAAATCGGTCGACATCATCACCGCATTCTATGGTGCCCTGCCCGCTGGCGTCATTCCCCTGACGCTGGGCGGCGATCACACGCTGACCTGGCCCATCCTGCGCGCGATGAAGGCCCGGCACGGGCCGGTCGCTCTGATCCATGTCGATGCCCATGCCGACGTGAACGACACGATGTTCGGCGAGACGGTGGCGCATGGCTGCCCCTTCCGCCGCGCCTGGGAGGATGGATGCCTGCAGAACGACCGTGTGGTCCAGATCGGCCTGCGCGGCACCGGCTATAGCCCTGACGATTTCGACTGGGCGCGGCGGCAGGGCTGGACGGTGGTGCAGGCCGAGGCGTGCTGGCACAAAAGCCTGACCCCGCTCATGGCCGATATCCGCGCCCGCATCGGCGATGCGCCCTGCTACCTTACCTTCGACATCGACAGCCTCGATCCGGCCTTCGCGCCCGGCACGGGCACGGTCGAGCCGGGTGGTCTTACGATCTGGCAGGCGCTCGAGATCGTGCGGGGCTGTGCGGGGCTGAACCTGATCGGCTGCGACCTTGTCGAGGTCTCGCCGCCCTACGACCCTGCGGGGAACACCGCCCTCGTGGCAGCGAACCTGCTTTACGAGATGCTCTGCGTGCTGCCGCCGGTCGAAAAGCACCGGCTAACCAAGAAACAACAGGGAGACTGACCATGACCAAGGCGAGACACACCGTTGCACTGGCGCTGGTGACGACGGCCCTTTGCAGCCCTGCGCTGGCGCAAGAGATCAACGCGCTCGTGTGGTGCGACCACACCGACCCCGCGTTTCTGGAGCCCTTTACCGCCGCAACCGGCATCACCGTCAACGTCCGCGACTACGAGGGGACGGGCACCGCGCTGTCGCTGATCGCGCAGTCGCAGCCCGGCGACTGGGACGTGTTCGTGGTCGACACGACGGACGTGACGCGCGTCGTGGCGCAGGGGCTGCTCGCCCCGCTCGATCCGGCGGCCTTTCCACTGGACGATGTGTTCCCCGAGGTGCGGCTCGACGACTATCACAGCGTCGACGGCGTGATGTATGCGGTGCCCGAGAAGTTCGGCTACAACGCCATCGCCTTTGATTCCAGCAAGGTCACTCTGGAACAGGCGCGCGCCATCGACATGCTGTCGGACCCCGCGATGGCCGGACAGATCGCGATCTACGACTACTACCTGCCGATCATCTCACAGCTTGCCATCGCGATGGGCAAGGCCCCGGCCGATCTGACCGAAGCCGACCTTCCCGCGATCGGTGAGACGCTGCGTGCGATCCGCGCCAATGCGGCGCTGGTGGGCGATGTCGTGACTTCGCAGACGGCGCTGGCAACGGGCCAGGTGGGTGTTCTGTTCGGAGGCGGCGAATATGCCGTGGCGGGTCTGCAGGCCGAACAGCCCAACCTCGACTGGGTGCTGCCCGACGTGGGCGGCGTGCGCTGGCAGCAGGCGATCGGCGTGATGGCCGCGTCCGAGAAGAAGGACGCGGCGACGCAATTCGTGCAATATGTGCTCTCGCCCGAGGGGCAGGCGCTTCTGGCGACCTCGTCCTGCTATTGGGGGATGCCCGCCAACAGCAAGGCCACGCTCACCGACGAACAAAAGGCCCGCCTGCGCTGGGACGAGCAGCCCGGCTTCCTCGCCAAGTCCTATCCCTATCATTCGCCGACCGAGGCGATGGACAAGGCGATGCAGGACCTCTGGGCCGAAACGATCCAGCAGTGATGGCGGGCCAGCGGTGAAGACGGGCCAGCAGTGACGGCAGTCGTCACCCCGATCTCGCCCGAACGCGCAGCCGAGGCGATCTCGCGGCGGCAGGGGCTTGCCCTTGTCGCCCCGGCGGCGCTCTGGACGCTTGCCTTCTTCCTTGTGCCGACGCTGTCGATCCTCGGCCTCAGCCTGTTCGAGATGGAGGGGGGTGCCGTCGGGTCCGAGCCCACGCTCGCGAACTATCAGAGGTTCGCCGAGCAGGGCTATTTCTGGCGGTCGCTCGTCAACTCGCTGGTCCTGACGGCGGTGGTCACGGTCGTGTCGCTGGCGCTGGCCTTTCCGCTTGCCGCTACCATCGCCTTCCGGGTGCCGCCGCAGTGGCAGCGCCTCTGCCTGATCCTGGCGGTGCTGCCGTTCTGGACCTCATATGTCGTGCGTTCCTACGCCTGGCTTCTGGTGCTGGCACCGAACGGGGTGGTGAACCAGACGCTGCTGGGCCTCGGGGTGATCGACAAACCGCTGGTGCTGTCGTTCAACGCAGGGGCCACGGTGCTGGGCTTCGTGCATTTCTTCACGATGCTTGCCACCCTGACGATCTATGCAAGCCTGTCGCGGATCAACCCGCGCCTGTTGCTGGCAGCGCGCGATTTAGGGGCCAGCGGCGCGCAGGTGTTCTGGCGCATCGTACTGCCGCTTGCGGTGCCCGGCCTTGCGGCAGGGGCGTTCCTGATCATCGTCGTCGTGATGGGTGACTATGTGACGCCGCAGATCCTCGGGGGCAACAACACGCTGGTTCTGCCGCAGACGATCATGATGCAGATCCATCGGCGCGGCGATGTACCGATGGCCGCGGCCCTGTCGGTCATCCTGATGGTGGTGGTGGCGGCCGCCTATCTCGCGCTTGCGCGGCGGCTGACGGCGGACCGGGCATGAGGCGTTGGCTTCTGCCCATGGCGGTGCTGCTGCCGATGCTGGTCTTCATCTATCTGCCGGTGGCGGTGCTAGTGCTCTTTTCGCTGCATGACGGGCGCGTGCCGGTGCCGCCTTTCGAAGGCCCGACGCTGGAATGGTACGGCCGGGTGCTGGCGAACCCCAAGGTCGTGCAGGCGACGCTCGCCTCGGTCGGCGTGGCCGTCGTCTCGGCGGCGATCTCGGTGGCGCTTGCGACCCTGGCGGGCTGGGGCCTTGCGCGCCACCGGGTGCCGGGGCGCAGGTGGATCGAGGCGGCGATCCTGATGCCGCTGACGGTGTCTTATCTGGTCGTGGGCCTTGGCCTGATGGTCGCGTGGTCGGGCGTAATTCCCAAATCGCTGCCCCTCGTCGTGATCGGCCATGTCGTGCTGAACCTGCCGCTGGCCTTCGCGATCCTCTACGTTCAGTTCGACCGCGATCAGGCGCGGCTCGAGATGGCCGCCCGCGACCTTGGCGCGACCGAGGCACAGGTCTTCTGGCGCGTCACGATCCCGTCGTTGCGGGTCGCACTGATCGCAGCCTTCGCGCTTTGCTTCACTTTCTCATGGGACGAATTCATCGTGGCCTTCCTTTTGTCGGGCTTCGACCCCACGCTGCCCGTGGTGATCTGGAGCCTGCTCAGGACCGGCCTCGACCCGCAGACCAATGCGGCCGGGACGCTGGTCTTTCTGGTATCCATCGTTGGCGTGGTTCTTGTCGAACTCCTCACTCACAGAAAGCGCGCGCGTGGCCCGATCGTCTGACCTTTCCATTCGCGCCGTCTCGAAGGTCTTCGGTGGCACCCGCGCCGTGGACGACCTGTCGCTCGACATCCCGGCGGGCAGTTATGTCGTGCTGCTGGGGGCATCGGGCTCGGGCAAGACGACGCTTCTGTCGATCCTCGGCGGCTTCACCCCGCCGACCTCGGGCGCAGTGTGGCTGGGCGATCAGGACATCACCCTGATGCCGCCTGCCCGTCGCCCGACCGCGACGGTGTTCCAGGACTACGCGCTGTTCCCGCACATGACGGTCGCGGGTAACGTGGGCTTTGGCCTGTCGGTGCGCGGCACGGCCAAGGCAGAGATCGCGGCGAAAGTGGACGCAGCCCTTGCGATGGTCGGGCTGCAAGGGTTCGGCCCGCGCCGCATCACCGAGGCCTCGGGCGGGCAGCGTCAGCGCATCGCCCTTGCCCGTGCGCTGGTGACAGAGCCCGCGATGCTGCTCTTGGACGAGCCGCTTGGCGCGCTCGACCTTAACCTTCGCCGCCAGATGCAGGACGAGCTGCGCGCCCTGCAGCGGCGCGAGGGGCGCACCTTCGTTCACGTCACTCACGACCAGGAAGAGGCGATGGCAGTCGCCGACATGATCGTCATCATGAACGCCGGACGGATCGAGGATCACGGGCCTCCCGAGCGGGTCTATGCCAAGCCCCGCACCCGCTTTGCGGCGGGCTTCATGGGCGAGAGCAACATTCTCGACGCGTCCTTTGGCCCCGACTGGGCCGACACTGCGTTGGGACGCATCCCGGCGGTGCCCCAGGGCGGCGGGGCGGTGGCGATCCGCCCCGAAAGCGTGCTGCTGTCGGACGCGCCCGGATCGGTGCCGCTGGGGATGCTTACCGTGACCGAGCGTGTCTTCCAGGGGGCCTTCGCGCGCGTGGCGGGGCGCATCGGGGCGACCGAGCTGCGCCTGCGCTGCACGCCGCACGACGCGCCCGAGGCCGGCGCGACTGTGCCGGTCCATCTGGCGGCAGGCGGCGCCGTCGGCCTTGCGGATTAGGAGCACGCGATGATCACGGAAGCCGACTGGTACGAGACGATCCCCTTCGCTGACGGGATCACGCTGATCCACGAGCCGTGGATGCCGCCCTTCTTTCGCTGCAACATGTGGCACGTCCGGGGCCGCGACCGCGACCTTCTGGTCGATACCGGCCTCGGCCATTTTCCCCTGCGCCGCAACGTGCCGTTGCTGCAAGGCCGCCCGGTCGTCTGCCTGACGAGCCACGCGCATTTCGACCATATCGGCAGCACGCACGAGTTCGCC
>JANPJD010000091.1:0-13074 GCA_031425325.1 Rhodobacterales bacterium
ATCTGGCGGGTGACGACCTCGGGCAACTGAATCGTGAAGTGCTCGGCCAGCCGGGCGCGGAAATCCTTGGCGAGGTTGGTCATGGCGGCGAAGTCGCGCTCGCCCCAGTGGTAGACCCACTGCCAGACCTGCCCGACGCGCATCTTCGCCTGCGCCTCGGGCGTCCCGGCGGCAATCAGCGCCGCGCGCAACTGGTCGCGCGTCAGGCCCACGATGTTGACCGGCCCGCCCTCGGGCAGCTTGCGCGGCAGGGTCAGAACGTCCTGGGTGATGGGGGCGGTTGGCGTCATCGTGGCCTCGGGGTCGAACCAAAGGCGCGATATAGGAGGTTCGGGGGCGGAAAGAAACCGCCCACCGCAAAACCCTTATCGGCAGCGTGCTTCGGCATCCTGCATCGCCGCCGTGAACCCCAGAAGCGAGAAGGTATCCTGCGTCTGCGTTCCCCGCGCGGATCGCGCCGTCAGAACGGCCGACTCTCCGGCCTTGAGGGCCGCCAGCATCGCGGCGTCGTCTGCCGGGTTCATCGGCCAGGCCCACTCTTCCTCGCCGACGACCATCTCGAAGCTCGACGTACCGATCGTCATGTTGACGGTCGAGTCCGGCGCGAAGGGATAGCCGCCCGTGAAGGAAACCTCTCCGGCAGCCCCCGTTCCGGGACGGAAGGTCACGAACAGAAGGATATCACCCCGCCGGACCGAGACGGGCTGGCCGTCCCGCGTGTTCACCGTCTCCTTCGGGCTCGACACGCCCCAGCATTCCTTCGGGTTCTCTTCGACGAAGACGCTCCAGTCGGTCTGGGTGGCGACCCGGTTGGTCGACTCCTGCGCTGTCGCGATCCCGGAAAAGCCGCCAAGCGCCATCGCCGCGATCGCACCGCGCAGCCCGACCGTCATCCATGATGTCATGTTGTCCACCGCCTCCAAGCGCCCCGCGCGGGCTGTCTCGCCAGCTTTTCCTGTGGCGCGGGTCAATTCAACTCGATAACGGTCCCATAGCGCAAAACGGGCAAACTGCGAAAGCCCTCTGCGCGGGAAATCGCGCAGCCGTGAGGGTCGTGGAATGACAGCACATGCTGGTGCCGTACCGCTGGTCGAACTGTGGCGCGGCGGCTTGCCGGAAAGCCTCCACGCGGGTCATGCCGTCATCTGCGACGAACGGGGCGAAATCGTCGAGGCGTGGGGCGATCCGCAGGCCGTGATCTTCCCACGCTCGTCCTGCAAGATGATCCAGGCGTTGCCGCTGCTGGAAAGCGGTGCCGCCGATGCGGCGGGCCTGACCGACAGGCATCTCGCCCTCGCCTGCGCCAGCCACCAGGGGGCCGCGCTGCATGTCGGCGCGGTGCGCGACTGGCTCGGCACGCTCGGGCTTGCCGAGCCTGACCTTCGCTGCGGCGCGCATTGGCCCGACGACCATGCAGAGCGCGACCGCCTGATACTGAGCCATGACGGCCCGTGCCAGCTGCACAACAACTGCTCGGGCAAGCATGCAGGGTTCCTCACGCTGACCCGGCATCTGGGCGCGGGTCCCGAATATGTCGAGATTGACCACCCCCTTCAGCAGGCGATCCGCGCCGCGACCGAGGAAGTCACGCAAGAGGCGGTCGCGGGCTACGGGATCGACGGTTGCTCGGCGCCGAACTTTGCGATGACGCTGCACGGCCTCGCGCGCGCCATGGCGGCCTTCGCCTGCGCGACCGACACAGGCGACCTGCGCGCCCGAGCGATGCACCGCCTGACGCGCGCGATGGCCGCGCACCCGATGCTGGTGGCGGGCGAGGGGCGCGCCTGCACCGAACTCATGCAGGCCATGGACGGACGCGTCGCAATCAAGACAGGGGCAGAGGGCGTCTATGTCGCCATTCTTCCGGAGCAGAAGCGTGGCATCGCAGTGAAGATCGCGGATGGCCGCTCGCGCGCCTCGGAAGCTGTGATCGCGGCCCTTCTCGTGCGCCTCGGCGCGCTCGACCCCGAGCACCCCGCCACGCGAAAGCGGCTCGACGCGCCGCAACTCAACTGGCGCGGCATCGACACCGGGGTGCTTAGGCTGGCACCCACTTTCCTCTGACCATTCACTTTGGCACAAGTATCCGACCGGGGGGCGGGGGGCGTGAGCCCCCCCACCTCGCCATCGACGATCACGCCACGTCGAACTGAAGCGGCTTCACCTGCTGGAACATGCCCGTCCCTTCCAGCGTCCGCACCACCTCGGGCTTGATCGCCTGATCGAGATAAAGGATCGCGATCGCATCCTGCCCGACCCCCGACCGGCCCAGCGTGAAGTTCGCGATGTTGACCCCGTTCTTGCCCATCGTCATCCCGAGAAGGCCGATGATCCCCGGTACGTCCTCGTTCGTGGTGTAAAGCATGTGGCGCCCCACCTCGGCGTCGATGTTGATGCCCTTGATCTGGATGAAGCGCGGCTTGCCATCGCTGAAGCAGGTGCCCGCGACCGAGCGTTCGCGCGTGTCGGTCACGACGGTCAGCTTGATGTAGGCATCGAAGGCACCTGACTTCTCTTGCCGGGTCGTCGAGATCTGGATGCCGCGTTCCCTGGCAACGACGGGGGCCGAGACCATGTTCACCGCCGGGTTCGTCGCCTGCATGATGCCTGCGATGGTGGCCGCGTTCAGGGCGGGCAGGTTCATCCCCGCGACCGTCCCGTCATAAAGCACGTTGATCGCCTTGATCGGCTCTTCGGTCATCTGGCCGACGAACGCCCCGAGGTGCCCGGCAAGCTTCACCCACGGCCCCATCACCGCCGCCTCTTCCGCCGTGACCGACGGCATGTTGAGCGCGTTCTGGACCGCGCCCGTCAGCAGGTAGTCCGACATCTGCTCGGCCACCTGAAGCGCCACATTCTCCTGCGCCTCGGTCGTGGCCGCCCCGAGATGCGGTGTGACCACGACGTTTGGCAGGTTGAACAGCGGCGAGGCCGTCGCCGGTTCCTCGGCGAAGACGTCGAAGGCAGCCCCCGCGACGTGACCCGACCGAAGTGCTGCCGCAAGTGCCGCCTCGTCGACCAGGCCGCCCCGGGCGCAGTTGATGATCCGCACGCCCGGCTTGGTGCGCGCCAGCGCCTCGGCGGACAGGATGTTGCGTGTCTTGTCGGTCAGCGGCACATGCAGCGTGATGAAATCCGCCCGCGCCAACAGGTCGTCCAGCTCCACCTTCGTCACGCCCAGCGTCTTGGCGCGCTCTTCGCTCAGGAAGGGGTCATAGGCCAGCACCTTCATCTTCAGCCCGAGCGCGCGGTCGCAGACGATGCCGCCGATGTTGCCCGCACCGATGACGCCGAGCGTCTTGTTGAACAACTCCGCCCCAAGAAAGCGCGACTTTTCCCACTTGCCGCCGTGGGTCGAGGCATTGGCCTCGGGGATCTGTCGCGCCACGGCGAACATCATTGCGATGGCATGCTCTGCCGTGGTGATCGAATTGCCGAAGGGCGTGTTCATGACGATGACGCCCTGGCGCGAGGCTGCCGGAATGTCGACATTGTCGACGCCGATCCCTGCCCGCCCGATCACCCGCAGCCGGGGTGCCAGTGCCAGAAGCTTTTCCGTCACCTTGGTGGCCGAGCGGATGGCAAGACCGTCATAGCGGTCGATGACGGCGGCGAGGGCGTCCTTGTCCTTGCCAAGCTGCGGCAGGTAGTCGACCTCGACTCCGCGGTCGCGGAAGATCTGGACGGCGGTTTCGGACAGTTCGTCGGATACGAGAACCTTGGGGGCCATGACGGGCTCCATCTTTGGGGTTTGCGGAACGCGGTCCCGGACCTGATCCGGGACCTCTACGGTGTGCGAAAGGACCCCGGATCATATCCGGGGGCGACGGCGCTCAGGCGGCTTGCGCCAGCGCCGCGATCTCGGCGTGGAAGGCCCAGTCGATCCAGGGCAGCAATGCCACCACATCCGACTGCTCGACCGTCGAGCCGCACCAGATCCGCAGACCGGGCGGCGCGTCGCGATACGACCCGAGGTCGAAGCCCGCCCCCGCCTTCTCAATCCGGCCCGCCACCGCCTTGGCAAAGGCCGCACCATCCGCGATGCGCGGATCGGTGAAGCGCAGACAGACGCTCGTGGTCGAGGCTGTCGCGGGATCGACCGCAAGATTCGCGATCCACGGACGGGTGGCGACAAACCCGGCGATCAGGGCTGCATTCGCCGTGGCCCGCGCGACCAGCGCCGCAAGACCGCCGATCGACTGCGCCCAGCGCAAGGCGACGATGTAATCCTCAACCGCCAGCATCGAGGGCGTGTTGATGGTCTCGCCCGAGAAGATGCCCTCGATAAGCTTGCCCTTCGAGGTCAGGCGGAAGATCTTGGGCAGGGGCCAGGGCGGGCTGTAGCTTTCCAGCCGCTCGACCGCACGGGGCGACAGGATCAGCATCCCGTGCGCGCCCTCGCCTCCCAGCACCTTCTGCCAAGAGAAGGTGACCACATCCAGCTTGTCCCAGGGCAGGTTCATCGCAAAGGCCGCGCTGGTCGCATCGCAGATGGTCAGGCCCGCACGGTCGGCAGGGATCGCATGGCCATCAGGCAGCCGGACGCCGCTTGTGGTGCCGTTCCAGGTGAAGACGACATCCTTGTCGAAATCGACGAGGCCGAAATCAACGATCTCGCCATATGGGACGATCCGCACCGTCGCGTCGAGCTTCAGTTGTTTGACAGCATCCGTCACCCAACCCTCGCCGAACGATTCCCAGGCCAGCATCTCGACAGGGCGGGCCCCAAGAAGCGACCACATCGCCATCTCCACAGCCCCGGTATCCGAAGCCGGGACGATCCCGATGCGGTAGTCGCCGGGCACACCCAGCACCTCGCGCGTAAGGTCGATGGCCTGCTTCAGTTTCGCCTTGCCCGGTGCGGCCCGATGCGAGCGCCCAAGTGGGGCGTCGGCCAGAAGGTCGAGCGAGAAACCGGGGATCTTGGCGCAGGGGCCAGACGAGAAGCGCGGGTTTGCCGGCCGCGCGGCCGGGGTCTGAAGGTCAGACATGGTATCCTTCCAGATAAATGCCCTTCGTTGGGGAAGGGTGTCCCACTGCCGGGAATAGGCGGCGAAGCGGTCTGGCACAAGCCGGAAAATCGTCGTATCGCGCCGCATTGCGTCCCATCTGCGACATCACCCGGAGCCGACCATGTACGTCGCCACCCTTCTGACCGACCCGGCCCGGCCCGGCCTGGACCGCGCAACGGTCGAAGCGCTGCGCGACGCCTGGGGCGGCGGAGAGGCGGTCTGGCTCGATCCCGGCATCGCGGCCGAGTTCGCGCTGGCCACGGTTCCGGCAAACCAATGGGAGGTCTGGGCCTCGCTTCAGACCCTGGGCATCGACCTTGCGGTGCAGCCCGCCGCGGGCCGCCGCAAGCAGGTGCTTCTGGCCGACATGGATTCGACCATGATCCGGCAGGAGTGCATCGACGAGATGGCTGTCGTCGCCGGGATCGGGCCAGAGGTCGCCGCCATCACGGCGCGCGCGATGAACGGCGAAATCGACTTCGAAGGGGCGCTGCGGGCGCGCGTGGCGCTGCTTGCCGGGCTGCCCGACACGGCTCTGGCCGAGGTGTTCCGCGACCGGATCACCTTCACGCCGGGCGGTCGTACGCTGGTCGCCACGATGAAGGCGCAGGGCGGATACGCGGCGCTTGTCTCGGGCGGGTTCACCGCGTTCACGGCCCCCGTGGCGGCAGCGCTGGGGTTCGACGAGCATCGCGCCAACACGCTGCTCGGCCGGGGCGGCCTGTTGACCGGCGAGGTGTCAGAGCCGATCCTCGGCCGCGCTGCCAAGGTCGAGGCGCTGGACGAAATCGCGGCACGCCTGCGCGTCGGTGCGGCCGGGGTTCTTGCGGTCGGCGACGGCGCAAACGACCTGGGGATGCTCGGGCGCGCCGGTATGGGCGTGGCGCTTCATGCCAAGCCAGCCGTTGCCGCGCAGTGCGACCTGCGGGTCAACCACGGGGACCTGACGGCGCTCCTCTATCTTCAGGGCTATGCCCGGAGCGAGTTTGCCGCCTGAAACTCAGCCGATTGCGGCGGCCCGGACGTCGTCGTCGATATGCCCAAGATACTGCCCGAAATTGTCGGCGAACATGCCGACCAGACGCGCGGCTTGCGCGTCATAGCCCGCCCCGTCCGCCCAGGTGCTGCGCGGGTCGAGCAATCCGGCGTCCACCCCCGGCACGGCGACGGGCACGTCGAACCCGAAGTTCGGGTCGCGCCGGAACTGACCGGCCCCAAGCGTGCCGTCGAGCGCGGCCGTCAGCAGCGCCCGCGTCGCCCTGATCGGCATACGCCGCCCCGTGCCATAGGCGCCACCCGTCCAGCCCGTGTTGACCAGCCAGCAGGACGCGCCGTGCTTGGCGATCTTGGCCTGCAGAAGCTTGCCGTAGACCTCGGGACGGCGCGGCATGAAGGGCGCGCCGAAGCAGGTCGAGAAGGTCGGCTGCGGCTCGGTCACGCCCTGCTCGGTCCCGGCGACCTTCGAGGTGAAGCCCGACAGGAAGTGATACATGGCCTGCGCCGGGGTCAGCCGCGCGATGGGTGGCAGCACGCCGAAAGCATCGCAGGTCAGCATGATGATGTTTTTCGGATGCCCGCCCAGACCCGTCGCCGAGGCGTTCGAGATCGCCTCGAGCGGATAGGCGCAACGGGTGTTCGCCGTCAGGCTGCCATCGGCGAAATCAAGCACCAGTGTCGCAGGATCGTAGACCATGTTCTCGACCACGGTGCCGAAGCGATGGGTCGTCGCATGAATCTCAGGCTCGGCCGCCGGATCGAGGTTGATGGTCTTGGCGTAGCACCCACCCTCGAAGTTGAAGATGCCCCGATCCGACCAGCCATGCTCGTCGTCGCCGATCAGCACGCGCGAGGGGTCGGCCGACAGTGTCGTCTTGCCGGTCCCCGACAGTCCGAAGAAGACGGCCGTGTCGACCGGATTGCCCGGCGCATGATTGGCCGAGCAGTGCATCGGCATGATGCCGCGTTCGGGCAGAAGATAGTTCAGCAGGGTGAAGACCGACTTCTTGTTCTCGCCCGCATAAGCGGTGCCTGCGATCAGGATCAGCTTGCGATCAAAGTTGAAGGTGATGATCGTGCCGCTGCGGCAGCCGTGGCGGGCCGGATCGCAGGTGAAGGACGGGCAGTTCATGATCGTCCAGTCGGGTGTGAAGCCGTCAAGCTCGCTTCGGTCCGGCCGACGCAGGAGGTGGCGGATGAAAAGCCCGTGCCAGGCAAGTTCCGTGACAACCCGCACATCGAGACGGTGCGCCGGATCGGCCCCCGCGAAAAGGTCCTGCACGAACACGTCGCGACCGCGCAGGTGCGCGAGCATGTCCTCGTATAGCCGGTCGAACGCCTCGGGCGCCTGGCTTGCATTGTTCTCCCACCAGATGCTGCTTTCGACCGATGGCGTGCGGACGATGTGCTTGTCCTTGGGTGAGCGCCCGGTATGCGCTCCGGTCGAGACGAGGAACGCGCCGCCAAGGCCGAGCTTTCCCTCGCCCCGCATCAGCGCTGCCTCGACAAGCGCAGGCTCGATCAGGTTGTAGTGGACGGTGCCCAGCCCGGCGATACCCTGGTCTTCCAGCCGATGGGCCGGGTTCACGCGTCCGATTGTCATCCTGCAAGCTCCCCTTGCCGCGGTGCGGCGGAGTTTCGTCGGTGCCGCCTCCTGGGTCGGAGGTCACGGACACGCGGCCCGACGGGCGCGCAATATTATTATACCACGTCCCTTTTTGCGCGAAACAGGAGACAATCACGCGGTTAGCGCAACCATCGCCCACATGACGACACAATCACCCGTCAGTGAGACAAATTAGTCGGTTCTTGGCGATTTGTGGGTGCCCTGAAGCCTGCCTGGCTGGGTGATTCGCAGTTAACTGTTGCGTCGCTGGGAAGAAAATGGATCATCGCCGAAAAACAGGCAGTTTCGGCAGGATAGGATAAAGCGCGAATGTCAAGGATCGCCCTTGTGGACGACGACAGGAACATCCTGACGTCTGTCTCCATGACGCTTGAAGCCGAGGGCTTCGAAGTCGAAACCTACAACGATGGCCAGTCCGCCCTCGACGCGTTCAACCGCCGCATGCCCGACATGGCTGTGCTGGACATCAAGATGCCCCGCATGGACGGCATGGACCTGTTGCAGCGGCTTCGCCAGAAGACCAGCATGCCGGTGATCTTCCTCACCTCGAAGGATGACGAGATCGACGAGGTTTTGGGCCTGCGGATGGGCGCGGACGACTATGTGAAGAAGCCCTTCTCGCAACGCCTGTTGGTCGAGCGCATCCGCGCCCTGCTGCGTCGCCAGGATGCCATCGCGACCGGCGAGATCGCGACCACCGAAGAGACCAAGATCATGGAGCGTGGCGCCCTGCGGATGGACCCGCTGCGCCATTCGGTCGCCTGGAAAGGCCAGGAGGTCGCGCTGACCGTGACCGAGTTCCTGCTGCTCCAGGCGCTCGCGCAGCGGCCCGGCTTCGTGAAAAGCCGTGACCAGCTGATGGACGTGGCTTATGATGATCAGGTGTATGTGGACGATCGGACCATTGACAGCCACATCAAGCGCCTCCGCAAGAAGATGCGTAGCGTCGACAACGATTTTTCGGCAATCGAGACGCTGTACGGCATCGGGTACAGATACAACGAAGAATGACCGCCCTGCCCCGGCTCGGACCCACGCAGACGAAACGCCGACGGGATGGCGATGTCATCCTTGGCGAGGATTGGGTTTCTCCTGAAACCCTTGCCGACGAGGCTTTGCGCGCCGATCGGGGCAGACGGGGCATCGTCTCGTTGAACCGCTCGCCCCTGGCGCGCAAGATCATCGTGTTCAACTTGCTGGCGCTGGTGATCCTTGTCTCGGGCGTGCTTTTCATGAATCCGTTTCGCGACAGCCTTGTCGTGCAGCGCGAGAAGGGCCTTGTGTCCGAGGCGCAGCTGATTGCCAAGGTTCTCGAGGCGAGACTGCCGTCCGATGGCTCGGTCATCCAGCCGCTCGAGGTGGGGCGCACGCTTGCGGGACTAGATTTGTCGCCCGGGGTCGAGGTCTTCGTCTTCGATGCGGCGGGGGCCAAGATGGCCAGCGCCGTAGGTGCCGCAGCCAGCACACCGCTGCCGGGCGAGCAGGCGCGGCCGACGATGATCACGGATTTCCTGCACATGGTCTGGGGGGGCATTTCGGGCGTCCTGTCCTTCGGTGCGCCCGATGTCACCCCGCTCGACGCCGAAGTGCTTGCCCGCGCGATTTTTCCCGGGGCCCGCGGAGGCGGCCTTGCCGTGAACACGGCCCGCGAAGAGGCGACGGGGGCCGCCATCTTCTCGGTGGCGACCCCGGTGCTGCGCGGCACCGACGTGATCGGCGTCGTGGCCCTTACGAGCGCTGCGGGCGAGATCGACCGCCTTGTGCGGCACGAGCGCGAGCAGGTGCTCCAGATGTTCATCATCGCGCTCTTCGTCTCGATCGGCCTCAGCCTTGTGCTGGCCTCGACCATCGCCAATCCCCTGTCCGATCTTGCGGCTGCGGCCGAACTCGGGCGCGACCGGAATGCGCGCAAAATGGCCCCCGGCCGCGTCCGCATCCCCGACCTCGCGGCGCGACCTGACGAAATAGGCCGGCTTTCGGTCGCGATGCGCGGCATGGTCGCAGCACTTTACGACCGGATCGACGCCAACGAACAGTTCGCAGCCGACGTCGCGCACGAGATCAAGAACCCACTGGCATCCCTTCGCTCGGCGGTCGGGACGATGCGCTTTGCCAAGCGCGAAGATCAGCGCGAAAAGCTGCTCGATGTGATCGAGCATGACGTGCGCCGCCTCGACCGCCTGGTCAGCGACATCTCGAACGCCTCACGCCTCGACAGCGAGCTTGTCAAGGAAGAGGAGACGTCGTTCGACCTGCTTCGGACGCTGTCCAATCTCAGCGAGTATCTGGGCAAGCAGGCGGGCGAGAAGGGGGTCGACTTCATCACCGACCTGCCGCCCCAGCCGATCATAACCCAGGGGCTCGAGGCCCGGCTGGCGCAGGTGTTCGTCAACCTCATCACCAATGCCATCTCGTTCTGCGAGGAGGGCGACGCGGTGCGCGTCTGGGCGCGCCAGCGCGAGAACCGCGTGCTCGTGGTGGTTGAGGACACAGGTCCGGGCATTCCCGAACAGGCGCTCGGCAAGATCTTCAAGCGCTTCTACTCGGAACGCCCGGAAGGCCAGTTCGGCGAGCATTCGGGCCTTGGCCTTGCGATCTCCAAGCAGATCGTCGAGGCGCATGGCGGGGTGATCTGGGCCGAGAACATCCGTCCGACCCATGCCGATGTGACATCGGAACCGTTGGGCGCGCGCTTCGTGGTCGGCCTGCCGGTGTGACCTCGCCGGACCGCATGACGCTTCATGCGAGTTGCGTCGATGTGGATGGCCGGGGTCTGCTGATCCTCGGACCCTCGGGGGCCGGCAAATCCTCGTTGGCGCTTGCGCTGATCGGGCTTGGGGCCTGCCTTGTCGCCGACGACCAGGTTAACCTTGCGCGCCGGGACGACGGCCTTTTCGCCACCTGCCCCTTACCGCTGCACGGGGTGATCGAGGCGCGCGGCATCGGCCTTCTGCGCGCACCCACGGTCGTCGAGACCCGCGTCCGGCTTGCCATCGATCTGGGCCGGACTGCGACGGCTCGTCTGCCGGAGCGGAACAGGATCCTGGTTCTCGGCGTGCCTGTCGATCTTGTGTGCGGGCCGCTGGAAGCCCATTTTCCATCAGCACTGCTGCTTTATCTAAAAGGCGGGCGCGAGGCGTGATGGCGGACAGCGGTTTCAAGGTCAGGACTTTGGAGGGAACGACGGTCGAGCATCGGCTGCTGCTTGTGACCGGTCCTTCGGGTGCGGGGCGGTCGACGGCGATCCATGCCCTTGAGGATCTGGGATTCGAGGCGATCGACAACCTGCCTTTGTCGCTCGTTCCCCGCCTGATCGACGGCAGGCCCCATGCAAGGCCGATGGCCCTCGGCCTAGACGCGCGCAACCGCGACTTCAACGCCATCGCACTGATCGAGTTGATCGACACGCTGACCCGCGATCCGCGCGTCGAGGTGCAGGTTCTCTACCTCGACTGCCTGCCGCGCGAGTTGATCCGTCGCTACAGCGAAACGCGTCGCCGCCATCCGCTTGCCGCAGCCGAGACCCCCACCGAAGGAATCGACCGCGAGATTGACCTGCTTGCCCCGGTTCGGGTGCGGGCGGATCACCTGATCGACACCAGCGACATGTCGCCGCACGATCTCAAGGCCGAGATCGGGCGATGGTTCGGACACACGCCGCAAGAGCGCCTGTCGATCTCGGTCCAGTCCTTTTCCTACAAGCGTGGGGTTCCGCGCGGCGTCGACATGATCTTCGACTGCCGGTTCTTGTGCAATCCACACTGGTCTCCGGCCCTGCGGCCGCTAGACGGGCGCGATCCGCGTGTGGCGGCACACGTCCAAAGCGATCCGCGCTTCACGGGGTTCATGCAACGGTTGTCGGACCTTCTTCTCTTCCTGCTGCCCGCACATCGCGACGAGGGGAAGGCCCATCTGACGATCGGTTTTGGCTGCACCGGCGGGCAGCATCGGTCTGTTGCAGTTGCAGAAAAACTGGGCAATGTGCTGACGGACGCGGGCTGGACGGTGGCGCTTCGCCACCGAGAGCTGGAACGCAAGGGGGCCGGGCCGCAGCGGTCCGAGACAGGATGATCGTCGCGTGATCGGGATAGTGATCGTCGCACATGGCGGACTGGCGCGGGAATACCTGTCGGCTGTCGAGCATGTCGTCGGCAAGCAGGAAGGTGTGCGGGCGATCTCGATCGAGGACGATCACGATCGCTCGGCCAAGCAGGTAGAGATCTGCGCGGCGGCGGATGCCGTCGACACCGGCGACGGCGTGGTGGTCGTGACGGACATGTTCGGCGGCTCGCCCTCGAACCTGTCGCTTCGGGCCTGCGTGGCGACCGACCGCCGCATCATCTACGGGGCGAACCTTCCGCTTCTCATCAAGTTGGCAAAGTCGCGAGGCTTGAAGGTGCCGGCCGCGGTCGACGCGGCGCTCGACGCCGGGCGCAAGTACATCAACAGCCTCGACGTGGGCGGGCGAGAATTCGGATGACTGAAGCAGACGGGACGGGGCGTCGGCTGACGATCGTCAACGAGAAGGGATTGCACGCGCGTGCCTCGGCCCGGTTTGTCGAGGTCGTCGAACGGCACGATGCGCGGGCGCGTGTCACAAAGGACGGAATGACCGTCTCGGGCGACTCGATCATGGGGCTTTTGATGTTGGCAGCCTCGCGCGGAACCAGTATCGAGGTCGAGACCAGCGGGACCGAGGCCGGCAAGCTGGCCGATGCCCTCGAGGCGCTTGTCGCGGACAGGTTCGGTGAATCCTTCTGACAGGCGGAGGAGTGGTGCCGTGCCCCGCGATGGAGGACCAGTCCCTTTGACAGAGCGTGTTGCCGAGACGGGCCTTGTGGGCGATCCTGACTATCGGCCCTACGACAAGCGTCGACTGTCCTATGCCGGCACTTTCACCGACCCGAAGAAGGCCGCCGCGATCCGCACGATCGAATGGCTGACGGGCAAGATCACCCTGATCCGATTGATCCGCCGGTTCGAGGCGATGGGTCCGGCCCAGGGGCTTGAGTTCTGGCAGCGCGCGCTTGATGTGATGCGGATTCCCGTGCTGACCCCGCCCGATCAGGTCTCGCGGATTCCGCGGACCGGCCCGGTCGTCGTCGTGGCGAACCATCCGCACGGCCTCGTCGACGGGCTGGTCATGGCCAGGCTCATCATGCAGGTGCGTCCCGACTTCAAGATCCTGACCCGGTCGCTGCTGACCGGCATTCCCGAGATCGCCTATCACATGGTCCCGGTGCCCTTCCCGCACGAGGACAACGCGCAGGAAAAGGGTCTCGAGATGCGCCGTATCTCGATGCAGCACCTGTCCGACGGCGGCGTCCTGATCCTGTTTCCGGCGGGCAAGGTTGCGACGTCAGAAGGCTGGTGGGGTCCGGCGGTGGAAGCCGAGTGGAACGTCTTCACGGCGAAGATGGTCCAGAAAAGCCGCGCGAC
>JANPJD010000092.1:0-24701 GCA_031425325.1 Rhodobacterales bacterium
CGTCCCCCTGCCCCGCCCGCCCCCCCCTCCCTCACGCCCTGCCCCCCCCCGCGCGGGGGGGCCGGCCCCCCCCCCCCCGGCCCCGCCCCCCCCCCCCCCCCCCCCCCCCCGCCTCAATAGGCCTTGCCGCGCGCCGAGACGGGCCAGACCACCTCGACCTTGCCGCCGCGTACGCCCACATACCAGTCGTGCACGTTGCAGGTCGGGTCGCAATGCCCCGGCACAAGCCGCAGCTTGTCGTTGACCTTCAGCACGCCCTCCGGGTCCTCGATCACGCCATGCTCGTCCGAGCACTTGACGTATTTCACGTCCGTCCGCCCGAAAATCACCGGCAGGCCCGAGTCCACCGACTGCGCCTTGAGCCCTGCGTCGCAGATCGCCTTGTCGGCCTTGGCGTGGCTCATGATGCTGGTCAGGATGAAGAGGGCGTTCTCCCACTCGCCCTGGTCGATCCGCTTGCCGTCCGCGTCGAGAATCCGGCCGTAATCGGCGTCCATGAAGGCGTATGAGCCGCACTGAAGCTCGTTGTAGACGCCCGAGGTGCTCTCGAAATAGTAGCTCCCCGTGCCGCCACCGCCGACGATGTCGCAAGCGATCCCGAGACCTGCAAGCGTGTCGACCGCGTCCTTCACCTGCGCCACGGCAAGCTCGATCTTGGCCTTGCGGTCCTCGAAGCGGTCCATGTGCTGCATCGCGCCCTGATAGGCCTGGATGCCCGCAAACTTCAGGCCCGGCGCGGCCTCGATCGCTTGCGCGATGGCCACGACCTCGGGCGTGGTCTTCACGCCGCAGCGGCCCGCGCCGCAGTCGATCTCGACCAGGCACTCGATCGTCGTGCCGTGCCGGACCGCCGCCGCCGACAGGTCCGCGACGTTCGCCACGTCATCGACGCAGCAGATCGCCCGCGCGCCAAGCTTGGGGATGCGCGCCAGCCGGTCGATCTTCGCCGGATCGCGCACCTGATTGCTGACCAGAACGTCGCGGATGCCGCCCCGCGCAAAGACCTCGGCCTCGCTCACCTTCTGGCAGCACACCCCGACCGACCCGCCCAGCCGCTCTTGCAGCAAGGCCACGTCGACCGACTTGTGCATCTTGCCATGGACGCGGTGGCGCATCCCCTTGGATCGCGCGTAGTCGCCCATCTTCTTGATATTGCGTTCAAGCGCGTCGAGGTCGAGCACGAGGCACGGCGTCTGGATGTCCGCCTCGTCCATCCCCGGCAATGCGGGGATGTCGTATCCGACTTCAAGACCCTCGAATGTGGTGGGTGCGTTCATGTGTGCCTCCTTCAGCCCTGCCAGGGCAGCTTGTCCAGATCGACGTTGCCGCCGGTGATGATGACGCCGACGCGGCGGCCGCGAAACACGTCCGGGTTCTTCAGGATCGTTGCCAGCGGCACGGCGCAAGACGGCTCGATCACGATCTTCATCCGCGCCCAGGTCAGGCGCATCGCGTCGATGATCTCCTGCTCGCTCGCGGTCAGGATGTCGGTGACGTGGCGCTTCACGAAATGCCAGGTCAGGTCCTTCAGGGGAACCTTCAGCCCATCGGCCACCGTCACGGGCGCATCGTCGGCGATGATGTGCCCCGCGCGGAAGCTGCGCGCGGCGTCATCCGCCATCTCGGGCTCGGCGGCATAGATCTCCACCCCCGGTGCGATGCTCGACAGCGTCAGGCAGGTGCCCGAGATCATGCCGCCGCCACCGATCGGGGCGATGACCTGCTCGAGCCCCTCGACCTGCTCCATCAGTTCGCGCGAGCAGGTGGCCTGCCCCGCGATCACGCGCGGGTCGTTGTAGGGATGCACGAAATCGGCCCCCGTCTCGGCCTGCACGCGGGCGAAGACCTCCTCGCGCGAGCTGGTCGAGGGCTCGCATTCCGTGATCGTGCCGCCATAGCCGCGCACCGCCGCCTTCTTGGCCTCGGGCGCCGTGCGCGGCATGACGACCGCGCAGGGGATACCGCGCCGCCCGGCGGCGTAGCTTAGCGACAGGGCATGGTTGCCGCTGGAATGGGTGGCGACGCCGCGCGCGGCCTCGGCATCCGACAGGCCGAACACCGCGTTGGACGCGCCGCGCACCTTGAAGGCGCCGGCCTTCTGGAAGTTCTCGCATTTGAAGAACAGTTCGGCCGCCGTCAGCTCGTTCAGGAACGACGAGGTCAGGACCGGCGTGCGGTGGATGTGCGGTGCGATACGCGCATGTGCGGCAAGCACGTCGTCCCACGACGGCACGACCGTCCCCTCGCTCGTCCTCGCACCACTTCCGTCCGGCATCGGCCCATCCTTTTTCTGTCCACAAGTATCCCCGGGGGTGCGGGGGCAGGCAGCCCCCGCGCGACCTCTCAGGCGGCGACCCGCCGGGCCTCGCCGCCCAGCCGCCAGTACTCCTGCGCCGCAGCGACGCCTGAGCCCAGCCTGACCGGCCAGCCGAGGTCCGCCATGCACATCTCGGCGGTCGCAAGGCCCGCCAGCATCATCGGCTCGGTCAGCATCCCCAGATGCCCGATGCGGAACACCTTGCCCGCAACCTCGCCCAGGCCCACGCCAAAGGCCATATCGTAGCGCTCGGCCGCCACCTTCACGAGGTCGGTCCCGTTGCAGCCATCCGGCACCGCCACCGCCGTCACCGTGTCGGACCAAAGGTCCGGCGAGGCCGCGAAAGGACGCATGTCCCAGGCCTGCACGGCCCGCCGAACGCCTTCGGCGATGCGGGTGTGGCGGGCATAGACGTTGTCCAGGCCCTCGTCCTCGAGCATCTCGACCGACCGGGCAAGGCCTGCGATCAGGCCAACGGCGGGCGTGTAGGGGTAGCCCCCCGTCGCATAGGTCCGCAGCATGTCGCGGAAGTCGAAAAAGGTGCGCGGCAGCGTCGCGCGCTCCATCGCGGCCAGCGCCTTCGGCCCGACGCCAAGGATCGCAAGGCCCGCGGGCAGCATGAAACCCTTCTGGCTGCCCGCCACCGCGATGTCGACGCCCCAGCCCGCCATCTCGAACGGCATCGACCCGATCGACGAGACGCCATCGACGAACAGCATCGCGGGGTGTCCCGCCGCATCCATCGCGCGGCGCAGGCCCGCGATGTCGGACTTCACGCCAGTCGCCGTCTCGTTATGCGTGGCCAGCACGACCCGGATCTTGTGGCCCTTGTCCGCGCGAAGCGCCGCCTCGACCGCGCCAAGCGGCATGCCCTGCCCCCAGGGTGTCTCGATCACCTGCACGTCAAGGCCGTGACGCTGGCACAGGTCGATCCAGCGGTGGCTGAACATGCCGAAGCGCGCCGTCAGTACCGTGTCGCCAGCACTGAGCGTGTTGGTGACTGCCGCCTCCCATCCCCCGGTTCCGGTCGAGGGCAGGATGATGACCTCGCCCTCGGCCATGCCGAGGATGCGCCTAACCCCCTCGACCGCCGGGCGGAACAGCCGCGCGAAGGCGGGCGAGCGGTGATCGAGCGTGGGAATGTCGCACGCCTTGCGGATCGCCTCGGGGATGTTGGTTGGGCCGGGGATGAAGACGGGATTCATGGCAGCGCCTTTGCTTTGATGCTGTCACCATAGCCCCGGTCCGTCCATCGCACAATTTTTTCGGAATGTTTTTTCATTTATTGCGAAAAGCGGCTTTTCCCGCAATATCAAGGGGGCGCGGTTTTTCACCGTTCCGAGTTCGCACAAAGGTTCAGCATCCATGTCCGAGCAGCGCCCGCGCGGCAGGCCGCGTGCCTTCGCCGACAAGACCGATCAGAATCGCGTTCAGGCGCTTGATCGCGGCATGGCGCTGCTGCGACGACTTGCCGAAAGCCCCGGCATGACCCTGTCGGAGCTTGCCGCCGCCGAGGGCGAGGCCCCGGCAACCGTCTACCGCGTGCTCGTCACGCTTCAGACCCATCACATCGTCGAGGCCGAGGGGCAGGTCTGGCATGTGGGCGGCGGTGCGTTCCGGATCGGATCGGCCTTCCTGCGACGCACCAAGGTCGTCGAGCGGGCGCGCCCGGTGATGGACAGCCTGATGCGCGATACGGGCGAGACGGCGAACCTCGGCGTCGAGAACCACGACGAGGTGCTCTTTCTCAGCCAGGTCGAGACGCAGCAGGCGATCCGCGCCTTCTTCGCGCCCGGCACGAAATCTCCGATGCATGTCTCGGGCATCGGCAAGGCACTGCTCGCCTGGTATCCGGCCGACCGGGTGTCGGGCATCATCGCGCGGCGCGGCCTGCCCGGCTTTACGCCGCTGTCGGTGACCAGTGTCGAGGCGCTGCGCGCCGACCTTGCCGCCACCCGCGCCCGCGGCTTTGCGGTCGATGATCAGGAGCGAGCCGAGGGTATGCGCTGCGTGGCAGCCCCCATCTTCAACGCACATGGCGAGGCGGTGGCCGGGCTGTCGGTCTCGGGGCCCGCGTTCCGCCTGCCACTTGAGGCGACTGGCGGGATCGGCGACCTCGTGCGCGCAGCCGCCGACACGGTGACCGCCGCGACCGGCGGCCAGCGCCCCTGACGCCTCAGCCGAGGCCCGCAACGAGTGCGGGCAGGCCTGCGAAATCATCGAACCGCGCCTCTGCCACGATCTCGTCGGGTGGCGTCTTGCGGTAGCCACGGGTGAACAGGCAGAACGGCACGCGCGCAGCAAGCGCTGTTGCGGCGTCGACCTCGCTGTCGCCCACGAACAGCGCCGGTCCCCCGCCGAGAGCCGCAATCGCGCCCAGCAGCGGCGACGGGTCGGGCTTGCGGTGTGGCAGCGTGTCGCCCCCGATCACGGCCGCGAAGAGATCGCTCCACCCGAACGCCGCAAGCACGCCGCGCGCGGGGCCTTCCGGCTTGTTCGTACAGATGCCAAGCGGATGTCCCGCCGCAGCAAGCGCGCGCAGGGCGTCGTCCACGGCCTCGAACGGGCGTGTCAGGTCATGTCGGTCATACCCGGCCATGAAGCGCGCCTCCCACGCCGCCTGGCAGGCGGGGTCCGCGCCGACATGAGCGATGGCGCGCGCGATAAGCGCGGGCACACCGTTCCCGATGAAGCCCGTGACGATCGAAAGGTCGAGCGGGGCCACGCCTTCATGCGTGAGGACGTGGTTCAGCGCGGCCCGGATGTCGGGCGCACTGTCGACGAGCGTTCCGTCAAGGTCGAAGACAAGCGGCATGGCCATGGCGCGGACCCTGACCGATCCCGGCCGTCGTGTCAAAATGCCATCAGCGCACATCCTCGGCGATCCGCACGGTCAGGAAGCCGGTGTTGGGAAAGGTCTCGACCGCGCCGTCGGCATAGGTCACGCGGAACTCGGCCTCGTAGTTGCCGGTCTGGGCCGTATCGTCGGCCAGCCAGTCATACTGCACCGTCGGCGCGCCCGTCGGCAGCACGACGATCGCGTCCGCGTCGATCATAAGCGTCCCGCCGCGCTGGCGCATCTGGAAGCGCACCACGGCCCCGGTCAGGTCGGTCGTCACCGGATCAAGGGCGAAGCGGATCGACGGCGCGGTATCGCCGCGCTTGATGTGGAATGTCCTGGTCATGTTGTTCCCTCAGATGATCTCGCCACCCCGGCGATGCGGGGCGACCGTTCCGTCGCGCAGGCTGTCGTCCAGCGCGCCCCCGTTGCGGCTGGCCTCGGGCATGGCCCACCGGGCGCGCAGCGGCCCGACCCGAAAAAGCGTCGCCGTCCCGGTCAGGCCAAGGCTGCCCTCACCCCGTGCCGCGATCCGCAAATGCCCCTCTGCCGTCGCGCCGAACTCAAGCACTCCAAGGGCCGTAGCGATCCGCCCGGTCGCAAGGCTGGCCGCCGCTGCGCCCCCCAACGTCACCGACCCACCCGCACCGGCCATCAGGCGAACGCCGCCCGTGGCGCTTCCAGCGCAGGCGAAACTGCCCTCCGCTGCCGCCGCCGACCGGGTCCCGTAAAGGCCGCTGGCCCCACCCGACAGGGCAAGGCCGCCGGCCGCCTGCCCTGCTACCCGTGCGAGACCGGTCGCCGCTCCTGCGAGGGGCAGCGACCCTGCCGACACGGCCCCCTCGGCAGCGCCCTCCGAAAGAAGAAGAAGCATCCGTCTTCCTCCCTCGGTTAAGGCGCGGTGTATCCGTGCGCGTTCAGCCTGACCGTGCCCGCAGCGGACAGGGCCGCGTTGAGGGCGGTCGCCGCGGTCAGCACGAGACCCGTGGGAAAGGTAAGCGCAACCGGCACATTGACGGGCAGCGGGTATCGCACCCGCTCGGTCGCACCGTCGAGCAGGATCAGATCGACCGTTGCTGCCCCCGTGTTGATGGCCCAGAATCCGGTCATGTGGCGTTTCAACCCGGCGGCTGCCGCCGCCTGCACCGCGACCGCCGCTGTGGCGGTCAGCGCCAGCGAAGCCCCCCACTCGGTCTCGGGGATGGCATAGGGCTTTACGATCTGCGCCCCGACGCGGGTGCAAATCAGATCGGCCGCATCGCCCGACCCAACAGCAGTATAGTCCGCGCTGACAGCGCGCCCCCCGATGCGGACCGGCCCGCCGGTGATCGCCGTGTCATGCGTGGCGGTCCCCGAAACCGAGCCGCTGGTCGCCACCGTGCCGAGGGGCACGACCGACAGGGCATTCTGGCTGCCCTGCGCGCGCTGGCCCTGAAGGTAGACCGGCAGGTTGGCGTATTTCTCGATGGCGCAGAAGCTGATCGTCCACGTCGTTGACGAGGCGGGGGCCGTCGTTCCGTTGAACGCCCAGAGAAAGACATGCAGGTCGAGGTTATCGTCCGGGATGCTCTCGAACCGCGACGCGCGCGTTGTCACGTTGGGCGTCCCGCTCGAGGCGCGCAGCGTGTCCGCCCAATAGACCTCACGCCCCGCGATCTCGTTCTGCAGGATCGTCCCGACCCCGGCCGTCGAGTTGCAGGCGGCCACCGTGTCGCCCGAGGCCCATCCGTTGCGCTGGGCATCGACCGCGACGGCGGTGGCGCTGGTGCCGGTGAAGAGGTTGCGAATGTAGCTGTGCCCGAAGAGCGTGGCCGTGCAACTGCCCGAAGCGGGCCAGCCCGAGACCGCAAGGGTGAACGACACGCCAGGGATCACCGAGGCGATGGCATAGCGCCCCGGCACGCCTGCGGCCCCGACGATGCCGCCCACGTTGATCGACTGCCCGACGGACTGGGCCGTAAAGGTATGCCCTGCCCAATCGACGGTAATCGCAGTGGCCGAGTTGATCGTGACCGATGCGTTTTCGCGCAAAAGGTCGGCAAGAAGGATGGCAAAATTCGTGTTGGCGATGCGCTGCGACAGCACGGTTGAGAACCGCAGCCGCAGCGACCCGCGCCAGGACCGGACCGACCGGCTCAGGAACTCGGCCCGAGGCGTCGTACCCGTCACGATGCCAAGCGCGCCCGAGGCCTGAGCAAAGCTGACGCCGGTTCCGGTGGTCGGCTGCGTGAATTCGGGTGCGATGACCGAAGCCCCCACATCCGAGAACGAGACGTTCCAGACCTCTTGCCCCACGGGGCGCACCGGCAGGGCCGCGACCTCGTTGTCCGGGATGCGCTGGCTTGCGACGAGCGGCATCGTCGCCCCGTCGCTGCCGCCATCCAGCTTGACCCGCTGGAACTGCGTGCCGCCCACATCATCGGTCGCGATGCTGGCACCCGCCCCGGGAAGCGTGACGTTGTCGGCCATCACGCACCCCCGGCGGTCAGGGTGAACGAGGTGATCGTGACCTGCTGGCCCGCCGCAATGGAAAGATTGTCCAGGGTCATGTCCCCGCCGCCACCCGTCGCGGTGATCGAACCCTGGATGTGACAGACCGCGCCCTGCTTCAGGCGGAAGTGCCCGGCGGTGCCTGCTGCATCTGCCGATGTGTCCTGCCAACTGCCCAGAAGCGCCTTCGACCCGCCCGCAGCCGCAGCCAGCCAGTCCGCAGGGCAGGTCACCGTCGCAAGCACCGTGCCCGCATCGGCGGCGGCACAGTCGGCCGGGGTTGGACCCGTCCTGATCGTCAGGACCGGCGAAGTCCCCGACGCGGCCTCGATCGCGTCGAGCGCAGCATTGCGAGCTGCCGTGGAAAACTGGAACGCCATAGAGGGACTCCTTGGGCTTGGGCACCGCCGGGGTGCATGCGGGGGGCGGTCGGCCCCTCGCTCGCTCCGCCGCTGGAACGCCCGAGGAGCAAGTGCCGCCTTGTCCGCCCGCTATCCCCTGCATCCGGTTAAGACTGCCCATTCCGCCCGCGCGCCCCGTGGCCCTGCCGCGCAACGCAAGAAGGCCCCGGACACGACATCCGGGGCCTTCTTGCGTTGCACTTCAGGCCGTTCAGGCGGCGGCCACCACGCCCAGGACCTGCGCCATGGTCGATCCCATTGACGAGGGATTTGGCGCGACAGTGATTCCGGCAGCGCTCAGGATCTCGACCTTTTCCTGCGCGCTTTCGCCGAAGGCGCTGATGATCGCACCCGCATGACCCATCTTGCGCCCCTTGGGCGCGGACAGACCCGCGATATAGGCCACGACCGGTTTCGTCATGAAGGCACTGACATAGGCCGCCGCTTCGGCCTCTTGTGGCCCGCCGATCTCGCCAATCATCATGACTGCATCAGTATCGGGATCGGCCTCGAACAGCTCGAGAATATCACGGAAGGACGAGCCGTTGATGGGATCGCCCCCGATGCCGACGCTGGTCGACACGCCGATGCCCAGCGCCTTCATCTGGCTCGCCGCCTCATAGCCCAGCGTGCCCGAGCGGCCCACGATCCCGACTCGACCGGGCATGTAGATGTGCGGCGGCATGATCCCCATGAAACCCTTGCCGGGCGAGATCACGCCCGCGCAGTTCGGCCCGATCAGCCGCATCTTGCGCTCTTCCGGGTAGCGGCGCAGGAAGCGCTTGACCTTCATCATGTCTTGCGACGGGATGCCGTCGGTCACGCAGACAGCCGTGCGGATGCCCGCATCCGCCGCTTCCATGATGGCGTCCGCCGCGAAGGGCGGCGGCACGAAGACCAGCGTCGCCTCGGCCCCCGTCGCCGCAACCGCCTCGCGCACGGTGTTGAACACCGGCACGCCAAGTGTCGTCGTCCCGCCCTTTCCGGGCGTGACCCCACCGACGACGTTGGTGCCATGTTCGATCATCTCGGCGGCATGGAAGCTGCCGATCCGACCCGAGATACCCTGCACGATGATCCTCGTGCCGTCCTTGATCAGGATTGCCATTCTTGACTCCTCACGCGGCTTGGGCGTTACGCGCGGCCACGGCGCGCTCGGCAGCCTCCGCCAGCGTATCGACCGGGACAAGCGGCAGGCCCGATCCCCGCAGCAACTGGCGGCCCTCCTCGACATTCGTACCTGCCAGACGCACGACGACCGGCAGCGTCAAGCCGACCTCGCGATAGGCCTGCACGATGCCTTCCGCGACCCAGTCGCAGCGGTTGATACCCGCAAAGATGTTCACGAGGATCACCTTGACGTTGCGATCCGACAGCACGGTTCGGAAGGCGCGCACCACGCGCTCGGGGCTTGCGCCGCCCCCGATGTCGAGGAAGTTCGCAGGTTCGCCGCCGGCCAGCTTGATCATGTCCATCGTCGCCATCGCAAGGCCCGCGCCATTGATGATGCAGCCGATGTCGCCGTCGAGGCCGACATAGGCCAGGCCATGGTCCCCGGCCGTCGACTCGCGCGGGTCCTCCTGGCTGCGGTCGCGCAACTCGGCGATTTCGGACTGGCGAAAGAGGGCGTTGGTGTCGAAGCTCATCTTCGCATCCAGCGCTACCAGATCACCCGACCCCGTGATGACCAGCGGATTGATCTCGACCATCGTGGCGTCGAGGTCGCGGAATGCCCGGTAACAGGCCTTGAGGATCGTGACCATCTGGGCGATCTGCCCTGCCTTCAGGCCCAAGCCGAAGGCAAGTTCGCGCGCCTGGAACTCGCTGAGACCAACGGCCGGGTCGATGGTCATGCGCCGCAGGCTGTCGGGATCGGCTTCCGCCAGTTCCTCGATCTCCATCCCGCCGCGCGCGGATGCGACGATCATGATCCGCTCGGATTTGCGGTCGAGCACCACGCCGAGGTAAAGCTCCTGTGCGATCTCGGACGCGGCCTCGACCCAGATGCGGTAGACACCCTTGCCATTGGCGTCGGTCTGCTTGGTCACAAGCTGGCGCCCGAACAGGGTTGCCGCGAAAGCCGCGACCTCATGCTCGTCCCGGCACAGCTTCACGCCGCCGGCAGCGCCCCGCCCTCCCGAATGGATCTGCGCCTTGACGACCCAGGCCGAACCGCCAAGCTCGCGTGCCCGGTAGCCGGCCTGTTCGGGACTGTAGGCAAGCCCGCCGCGCGGCACTGGCACGCCGAAGCGGCCAAGGATCTCCTTGGCCTGATACTCATGGATGTCCATCGGCCTCCCCTCCTTTGAACGACGAAGTCTTTACGAAGATTTCGCTCTGCCGCCTCGGGCCGGAAACTCAGCCCTTGGCCGCGATGGCCTGTGCAAGAACCAGCACGTTCATCGCCATCTTTTCGCTCGCGGCGTCGATCATCTTGCCGTCGAGCGAGGCGGCACCCTTGCCCTGCGCTTCGGCCTTCCGCAGCTCCTCGATGATGCGGTGGGCTTTCGCGACCTCGGCCTCGGGTGGCGAGAAGACCTCGTTTGCCATAGCGACCTGCGACGGATGGATCGCCCACTTGCCCTCGCAGCCCAGCGCCGCTGCCCGCCGCGCGCCCAGCATGTACCCGTCGGGGTCGCTGAAATCGCCGAACGGACCGTCGATTGCGCGCAGGCCATAGGCCCGACAGGCGATGACCATGCGCGTCAGCGAGGCATGCCACTGATCGCCTGGATAGTCGGGATTGAGGCCGCCGATGTTCACCGTGCGCGCGCGCATCGAAGCGGCATAGTCGGCGACGCCGAAATGCAGGGCCTCGAGCCTGCCGCCGAACTGCGCGATCTCTTCGACATTCGCCATGCCCAGCGCCGTTTCGATCAGCGCCTCGAGCCCCACGCGGGTCATCAGGCCCTGTGCCTGCTCGATCTGGTTCACCATCGCCTCGACCATGTAGAGGTCCGCAGGCACCCCGACCTTGGGTACCAGCAGGGTATGAACCCGGCTTCCCGCCTGCTCCATGATGTCGACGACGTCGCGGTACATGTACTGCGTGTCGAGTCCGTTGATCCGCACCGAAACGGTCTTGCCCTTGCCCGCCCAGTCGATGTCGTTCAACGCCTGCACCGCGTTCTTGCGGGCCTGTGCCTTTTCCGGCGGCGCCACCGCGTCCTCAAGATCGAGGAAGACGAAGTCCGCCGGTCCCGCCGCTGCCTTGTCGATCATCGAGACGTTCGACGCCGGAACGGCGAGTTCCGAGCGCTGCAGCCGGGGCTTGCGGAGGGGGAAAAGCGAATGGCTCATGTGGTTCCTGTCCGACATGCCTCCGGCATCACGGCCGGACGCGTCACCCTAAGCTGGCGTTGCCGGTTTAGGCAAAGCGAAACGGCATGCACTCCAGCAAGCCTAAAGCGCCAGCTCGCGAGGAACAGTGAACTCCACCAGCGCTGCCAAGCCGAAGCCCACATCGTCCCACCGCTCGACGGCGAAGTCCGCGATCAGGGTCGCGCCGGTGGGATACTTATGGAAATCGGGACCGAGCGGCGCGTGGGACAAGAGCCGCTGCGCGAACTCGGCGATCCCCGGGTTGTGGCCGATCATCATCACCGTATCGCCCGTCGCATGGCGCAGCACGGCCAGCATCACATCCGGCCCTGCATGGTAAAGCGCAGGCTTCAACTCAAGGATCGGAGTGCCGGGAAGTGCAGGCGCGATGCCCGACCAGGTCTTGCGGGTGCGCTCGGCGTCCGAGCACAACACCTGATCCGGCACATACCCCCGCGAGGCGAGCCAGGCCCCCAGGTCGGCCGCCGCCGCCTTTCCCCGGTCGTTGAGCGGGCGGTCATGGTCGGGTGTCAGCGGGTCGTCCCAGCTCGATTTCGCGTGGCGCGTCAGGATCAGGCGCTTGGTCATGGTCCGGGTTGCCCTCTGTGGAACTGCTGCATGTGATAGGCCGACTGCTCGGGCAGTCTTGCATGGCGCGCCGACACCGGGCAAGCGCGCCGCACCGCGCAGCCCGTGGTCATGCAGCCCTGCCCCTCGGGCCTGTCGAGGAATCCGTGACACACGGGCAGGTCATAGTCCGAGCCTGTCAACGCGCGCGGCGGGCAGGCCGAAAGGCAGGGCTTCCCCTCGCACGAGAGACAGGGCGACGGCGGGGCGGGCGGCAAGGCCAGCGGCTCTTTCAGCGCAAGCGCGCCGCGGAACGACACCATCAACCCCGCCTCGTCATGCACCAGAAGGCGCACCGGCGAGGCGTGGACGCGACCGGTCCGCAGCGCCCAACTGTAAAATGGCCGCCAGGGCGGACCGCCGAACGGGAACAGCGCCTTTGCCCCAAGGTCGCAAGCCATCCGCCCGACCACCCGGCGCGACCAACGGTCCACCGGATCGGGTGCGCCGTCCCGCCATTCGGCCGAAGCGGTCAGCAGCGGCCAGAACCCTGGCTGGCGAGGGCCGATCATCAGCAGCGTCCGTGTGCCGACCGGCAGATCGTCGCCCTCGACCGCGTCGAACCCGCCCAGCACGGCAAGCCCGTGGGCCGCGAGGCGCGCCTCGATCTCGGCCAGCGTCACCGGCGGCGCGGCTTGACCCGCGGCTCGGTCGAGCGGATCTGGCTGCCCGCGCCGTGATCGGTGAAAAGCTCGAGGATCGCGGCGTTCGGCACGCGCCCGTCAAGGATCGTGACGGCGCGGACCCCCTGATCAAGGGCGGCAAGCGCCGTCTCGACCTTGGGGATCATCCCGCCCGAGATGACGCCCGAGGCCATCATGCTGCGGATCTCGTCGGGCGTGATCTGCGTCACGACCTGCCCTTCGGCATTCTTGACGCCCGCCACATCCGTCAGCAGCAAAAGCCGGTCCGCCTGCAAGGCCCCCGCTATGGCCCCTGCCGCAGTGTCGCCATTCACGTTGAAGGTCTCGTTGTCTTCCATTCCCGTGGCGACTGGGGCCACGACCGGGATGATCCCCGCCGCGTAAAGGTCTCGCAAGACCTGCACGTTCATCTCGACGGGGCGACCCACGAAGCCAAGCTCGGGATCGTCGGCGACGCAAACCATCAGGTCGTCGTCCTTGCCCGAGATGCCGACCGCGCGCCCACCCTGATCGTTGATCGCCTGCACGATCCGCTTGTTGACCAGACCCGACAGGATCATCTCGACGACCTCGACCGTCGCCTTGTCGGTGACGCGCTTGCCGCGCACGAACTCGGACTTGATGCCCAGCTTCGCCAGCATCTCGTTGATCATCGGCCCGCCGCCGTGGACCACCACCGGGTTCACCCCGACCTGCCGCATCAGCACCACATCGCGCGCGAAGTCAGCCATGGCCGCATCGTCACCCATCGCGTTGCCGCCGAACTTGACGACCACAACCGCGCCCGAATAGCGCTGCAAGTAGGGAAGCGCCTCGGACAGGACCCGGGCGGTGGCGAGCGAGTCGGACATGGTTGCCATCTGCTGTCTCATGCGATCACCCTCGGTCGTCCCGTCCTAGACCCTTTGTCCGCGAGTGCCAAGCACCTCACCTTGTGGTTCCTGACAGGAAGCGTAGGGTTTGGCGCGACGATGGGGGCGGAATATGGCCGAGCAGAAGACGCTGGTGCTGACGGGGGCAAGCCGGGGGATCGGCCACGCCACCGTCAAACGCTTTTCCGCCGAGGGCTGGCGCGTCCTGACCTGCTCGCGCCAGCCCTTCGATCCGCGCTGTCCCTGGCCGGGGGGCGAGGACAACCACATCCAGATCGACCTCGCCGACCCGCACAAGACCATCGCGGCGATCGAGACGATCAAGGGCAAGATCAACGGCCGCCTGCACGCCCTGGTGAACAACGCAGGCATCAGCCCCAAGGGCGACGGCGGCAAGCGCCTGAACACGCTCGACACCGACCTGCGGACCTGGGGCCAGGTCTTTCACGTCAACTTCTTCTCCTGCGTGATCCTGGCGCGGGGCCTCCAGACCGAGCTTGCGGCGACCAAGGGCTCTGTCGTTAACGTAACCTCGATTGCGGGGGTCCGCGTCCACCCCTTTGCCGGGGCGGCCTATGCCACCTCCAAGGCCGCACTTGCGGCCCTGACGCGCGAGATGGCACATGACTTCGGTCCGCTCGGCGTGCGCGTCAACGCCATCGCACCGGGCGAGGTCGAAACCGCGATCCTGTCGCCCGGCACCGACAAGATCGTCGAGAAACTTCCCATGCAGCGCCTCGGCCAGCCCAAGGAAGTCGCCGACGTGATCTGGTTCCTGTGCTCGGATCAGTCGAGCTACATCTCGGGGGCCGAGATCGAGGTCAACGGCGCGCAGCACGTCTAGCGGCGCTCACTCCAGCGTCGCGATGATCGCCCGCAATGTCTCGATCCCGTCACCCTTCTCGGCCGAGGTCATAACGATCTCGGGATAGGCCGCCGGGTGCTGCGCCAGCGCGCCGCGCACCTGGCTGACGACTGCGTCTCGCTCGGACCGCAGGACCTTGTCGGCCTTGGTAAGCACGACCTGGAAGGTGACCGCCGAGCGGTCCAGAAGTGTCAGGATCTCGGCGTCGACCGCCTTCACACCGTGGCGCGTGTCGATCAGCACGAAGGCCCGCCGCAGGGTCTGCCGCCCCGACAGATAGGCCTTGAGCAGCCGCTGCCATGTCGCAACCACGGCTTTGGGGGCCTCGGCATAGCCATAGCCCGGCAGGTCGACGAGGTAGCGCGCCTCGCCCAGCGCGAAGAAGTTGATCTCCTGTGTGCGGCCCGGCGTATTCGACGCCCGTGCAAGCGACTTGCGCCCCGTCAGCGCGTTGATGAGGCTGGATTTCCCGACGTTCGAGCGGCCTGCGAAGCAGACCTCGAGCCGATCCGCAGGCGGCAGGCCAGGCATCGCGACGACGCCCTTCACGAAGTCCACGGGACCTGCGAACAGAAGCCGCCCGGCCTCACGCGCCGCGTCTTCGGGCTCCGGGGCCAGGGGGAACGGAAGCGCGCTCATGCCAGACGCGCCGTGTCGCCTGCGCGGATCGTGCCGCCTTTGACGATGGTCGCGTAAAGGCCGAAGTCCTGGTGCCCGTACCCCGATTGCAGCGCGCCAAGCGTATCGGCGTCGATCTTTCCCGTCTCGGGGTCGGCGCTGGTCGCGCGGCACCGCGTGATCCGCTCTTCGATCCGAAGCTCGGCTTCGCCGATCCGCAGGGTGCGGCCGACCCAGGCCCATTCCTCCCACGGCTGCACCCCGTCCAGCCAGAGGTTGCCGCGCCACCGATGGATCGACAGAGGCACGCCCATGCTTGCCGATAACGCGCGCAACGAGGCCAGCGACAGGATCGACACCGACGGAAACGCGCTGTCCGTCATGCCGCGCTCGACACTCACGATCCGGGCAGGCCGGGCGCGGTCCGGCGGGGCCAGCGGAGCCACCCAGTCGAGGAAGCGCGGCAGGTCGTCGGCGTCGTCTGGCCGAAAGCGCAGTTCGCCCCTTTCGGGGTGCCGCAGGGTGATCTCTCGCGTGGACTCGTCAAGCTCGGACGTGACCGCCATGAGCGTCGGGGCCTTCGCGCCGCGGGCGAAGTTGGCGCACGGCACCCAGCCCCCCGTCAGCCGCGCCTCTTCATGCGCGATGGCCCAGTGCCTGTCGTAGGGAAGGCAGTTACCCGGCGTGACCGTGACGGTAGACAGCTCTTCCCGGCCATGGCCCTTTATCGGATGACGGCAGATATGGGCGACCTCGGCGATCATCGCTTCGGCGGCAACTTCTTCGCCGGGGTCTCGGCAGCCGCGGCGGACTTGCGCTTCAGGCCGGATCGGATGTTTCCGAAGATGTCCGGCTTGTGGCCGTGGCTACGCATGATGATGTATTGCTGGCCGAAGGTGATCAGGTTGTTGGTGATCCAGTAAAGCACCAGCCCGCTCGCGAAGCCGCCGAGCATGAACATGAACACCCAGGGCATCCAGGCGAAGATCATCTGCTGTGTCGGGTCAGCAGGCGCCGGGTTCAGCTTTTGCTGAAGCCACATCGTGATGCCGAGCAGGATCGGCAGGACGCCGATGAAGATTAGCGCGACGAGCGTGTTGGGCGTCGGGGCGGCCCAGGGCAACAGGCCGAACAGGTTGAAGATCGAAGACGGATCGGGCGCGGACAGGTCCCGCAACCAGCCGAAGAACGGCGCGTGGCGCAACTCGATCGTGACGAAGATCACCTTGTAGAGGGCGAAGAAGATCGGAATCTGGATCAGGATCGGCAGGCAGCCCGCCGCAGGATTGACCTTCTTGTCCTTGTAAAGCTGCATCATCTCCTTCTGGAGCTTCTGCTTGTCGTCGCCCGCGCGCTCTTTCAGCGCCTCCATCTCGGGCTGGAGTTCCTTCATCCGGGCCATCGAGACATAAGACTTGTAGGCCAACGGCAGCACGATGATCTTCAGGATGAAGGTCAGCGCGATGATCGCGAGGCCCATGTTGCCGATCACCGCGTTCAGCCAGTGCAGAACCGCGAAGATCGGCTTGGTCAGGAAATAGAACCAGCCCCAGTCGATCGAGTCGATGAATCCCGCGATCCCGCCTTCGTTCTGATAGGCGCGGATCGTCTCCCATTCCTTGGCACCCGCGAACAGGCGCGACGTGCTCTCGAACGTCTCGCCAGGTGCGACGCTTGCGACGGGCTGGCGCGTCTCGACCTGGAAGATGTCGGACGCCGCGACGTACTTCGCGACCGAGGTGAAGGGGCTCCCCTGTTCGGGGATGAGCGTCGCCATCCAGTATTTGTCGGTGAAGCCGATCCAGCCGTCGGTCGTGGCCTCGATCACCTCGGCCTGGGTGCCTTCGCGGGGCACGACCGGCAATTCGGTCAGGTCATCATAGCTCGTCTCGGCCAAGGTGCCGTCCGTCCGGCCGACAACCCCTTCGTGCAGCACAAAGAAGTTCTGCAGGTCCGCAGGCCTGCCGTGCCGCGCCACAATGCCGTAGGGCGCCACACGCGCCTCGGTCTGGCCGGTGTTCTGCACGCCCTGGGTGACGGTGAACATGAAGTCTTCGTCCACGTTCAACGTGCGGGTAAAGATCAGGCCCGCGCCGTTGTCCCAGCGCAGCGTGACGGGCCGCCCGGGTGACAGGGTGTCGCCCTCGGCGACCTCCCATTCGGTGTTGGCGCCGGGCACGTCTTCGAACCCGAGTGTCCCGCCGGGAGCCCATCCGAACAGCGCATAATAGGCTCCCGTCTCTCCGACCGGACTAAGCAGGCGGACGAGATCGGATTTCGGGTCCAGCGTGACCTGGTAGTCGCGCAGCTTGATGTCGTCGATCCGCCCGCCGGTCAGCAGGATGGAGCCTTCGATCCGGGGCGTCTCGATCGGGATGCGGACCGCCTCGGGCGTGGCCGCAGGCGCAGGCGTACCGGCCATATCGGCGGTTGCGGCGGGCGGCGTCAGCGCCTCGCTTTCGGCGGTGACGGTGGCCGGCGCAGGCGCAGTGGCGATGGGTTCGGGCGGCGGGAAAAGGACGAACCAGACGAGGATCACGAGGAAACTCAGGGCGGTCGCGAGGATGAGATTCTTGTTCTGATCGTCCATTGCGGACCACCACCTTCCTGCAAAGGGTCAGCGGTGCTTCAACAGAGGTGGGGCAGAAAGGTCAAGCGGTTTCCCTGCCCCGACAGTTCGACCCAGCCGTCGCGCCGCCCACTCACCCCGCCCGGTGCGTGATCTTCGGCGCGGCCGACAGCCGGGCGCGATGGCGCTGGATCCAGTCCGCCGTCTCCTCGAACGGCATGGGCCGCGCGATGCCGAAACCCTGAACATGGCCGCAACCCAGTTGCGACAGAATCGCATGCTCGCCCGGTGTCTCGACGCCCTCGGCCAGGGTGTCGAGGCCAAGCCGCTCGGCCATCGCAAGGATCGCACCGACCATCTTCTGCTGCTCGGGGTCTTCGTCGACTCGGGCAACGAAACTTCGGTCGATCTTGAGGCGGCGCAGGGCGAAACGACGGATGTTGGTGATCGAGGCGTGGCCCGTCCCGAAATCGTCGAGGTCGATCCCGCATCCCAGGGCCGAAAGCGCGGCCACGTTGCGGACCAGCACGTCATTGTCGGTCTGCGTCACAACCGTCTCGAGGATCTCGATCGTCAGCCGCTTTGGCTCGAGGTCGAAACGGTCAAGCTCCCACTTGATGCGGTCGGGCAGTCGAGGGTTGCGTAACTCCTCGGGCGAAAAATTCACGGCGACGGTCGAGATACCGCAGCCCGCTTTGTCCCAGTTCGCAAGCGCAGCGAGCGCGTGATACAGGATCACCTCGCCCAGCCGCTCGGACAGGCCAGCCTCCTCGAGGGCAGGCAGGAACTCGGCGGGGCTGACGAGGCCGCGGTCGGGATGGTGCCAGCGGGCAAGCGCCTCGAACCCGCTGATGGCACCCGTATCGGTCGAAACCTGCGGCTGGAAGAAAGGGCGGATTTGCCCCTCGTCCAGTGCCCGCTCGAGCACATCTCGCGACGCGGTGCGGTCGGCACGGACCCGCGCCATGCCGGCAGCATAGCTGCGGATCGCGCCGGGACCGTTCCGCAGCGCCTCATCGGCGGCGAGCTGTGCGGCGTCAAGCAAGGCCCGCCCCGACCGCTCGGGGGCGCGCGCCACAAGGCAGAACCCGACCGAGACCGTGGCGCTGCAACTTGCCCCCTCGACCATCACGGGGGCGGCAACGGACGCCTGAAGCCTGCCCGCGATCTGGACCAGCGTTTCGAGGTCGAGCCGCGCGACCGGGGCGAGGGCCACCGCGAAGCCGCCACCTTCGAGACGCGCGACCGTATCGCCCTGCCGCAACACGCCGCAAATCCGATCGCTGAGACGTTCGAGCAGTTCGGTCTGGAAGGCGCGGCCGTGACGGTCGAGCATGCGCGCCGCCTCGTCTGGCAGGATGACCAGACAGGCCGTCGTCTGGCCCTGCCCCTTGTCGCCCCGCAGGATCGCGTCGAGGATCGCCGTCACTTGCGGCCGCTGGACCAGCCCCTGAAGGCCGTCGACAAGACCTGTGGGCGCGGGCGCGGGCAGTATCGCCCCGATCATCACATAGACCAGCGGGATTCCCAGCGCGGTCAGGATCAGCGCCCCCTCGCCGCCCCACCAATAGGCCGCGAGCGTGATCGCCGGCATGAAGGCCAGCGTTTCGGGCCGCCGCACCTGTGCGCGCACCCACAGAAGGCCCTGCCCGACGCTGGTTCTTGCGATCCGCATTCCATCCCCTTTCCTGCGCCGCCAGATGGTGGCTGCGGTCACGCTAGGCTCTGGGGCTGATCGCTTCGTTAACGCTCGCCTTCGAGTTGCGGGGCATTTCCTTCAACTTGCGCGGATCATTGCGAAGACGCATCTGATGACCCGCTGCCAGCGTATATCATTCGTATGGTCAAAGGATGCGGGCGATGCGGTGGATGATCCTTGTTGCGGCACTGGCCCTCGCGGGGTGCGCCGGGCGGCCCGGTCCGACGGACGAGCTTCTGAGCGACCGCGCGCTGAACCTCGAAGAGTTCTTCGATGGGCCGGTGACCGCGCATGGACAGTTCCAGGATGCGTTCGGCACCGTGCGACGCCGCTTCGTGGTCGAGATTGACAGCACCTGGGATGGGCGGACGCTGACCCTGGACGAGAACTTCGTCTACGAGGATGGCAGCACCGAGAACCGCCTCTGGACCTTGCAGAAGACGGGCGACCAGACGTGGCAAGGGACCGCTCCGGGCGTGATCGGCGTGGCGAGCGGCACCGAGCGCGGAGACACCTTCAACTGGCGCTACCGGATCGACCTCCCGGTTCCCGAGGGCACGCTGCGGGTCGATTTCGACGACTGGATGTGGCTACTGACGGACGACAGGCTTCTCAACATCGCCTACATGCGCCGAGCTGGCGTGACGATCGGCCAGGTCGTCATCTTCTTCGAGCGAGGCTGACCTCGGTCCGGCAGGGGGAACCGGGTCGTAGCCCGCGCCACCCCAGGGGTGGCATCGGCACAGCCTGTGTGCGGCAAGCCATCCGCCCCGCAAGCCCCCGTGACGCTCCAGAGCTTCGAGGGCATAGACCGAGCAGGTCGGTTGAAAGCGGCACCCATGCCCAACCCACGGGCTGAGGAACAACCGATAGCCGCGAACCGGAATCGCAAGGAGCGCGGCGAGGGGGCTCATCTATGACCCCGTTCGGCATGGATGCGGACAAGCGCCGCGCGCAGGTCCTCGATCATCTGGTGGAAGGGCCGCTCGATGGTCGCACCGGGTCGGCCCACAAGGACATAGTCCCAGCCCGCCTGTCCCTCGGGACCCAGAACGGTCCGGGCGATCTCGCGAAGGCGACGCTTCGCGCGGTTACGGACAACAGCGTTGCCCACCTTCCGCGAACAGGTGAAGCCGACGCGCGTCGCTTCGGTCGTGTCGGCGCGATTACGGGCTTGAAGAAGGAACGCAGGCATACTCTGCTTGCGCCCCCCGGCCGCCCGAAGGAAGTCAGCGCGAACCTTTATGATGGCAAGCCGAGAACACGCAGTCAGCCTGTTGCGCGCGTCTGTATCAAGCGACGTCATCACGGCCCCCGGCCGAAGGCCGTCAGGCCCGCATCAGGCCGACAGCTTCTTGCGGCCCTTCGCGCGACGCGCAGCAAGGACAAGACGTCCGCCCTTGGTTGCCATGCGGGCACGAAACCCGTGACGACGGGCACGAACCAGGTTCGAGGGTTGAAACGTGCGCTTCATCGAGAAACTCCATCACATCGGCACGGCCGACTGCGGAATCGACGCAGCGCCCGAATTGAAGACCGTCCTTTACGCAGCACCCGTGCCCAAGTCAATTCACCCGACCCACGACGCCGCAAGATTTCTGAACGCCCGCCCCCGTGGCGATTGTTTCAACGTCCCGGCCTTGTGAACGGCTCCGTTCAATGCGGCGTGATCCCCCTGTTGCACAGCGCCACTGCAAGGCAGGGTGACGCGTGAAGGGAAGGCAAGTATGACACAACCGTCCGGTTCCGGTCTAAGGCGTAAGCTGCCGATCATGGTGATCGGGGTCGTGGCCCTGGTGGGAGCGCTGACCCTGAGGGATCACCTTACCTTCGTTGCGCTTGCCGAACATCGCGAAATGCTGATCGCCTATCGCGATGCCAACTATGCCGTCGCGGCCCTTCTGTTCGTGACAAGCTACGCGATTATGGTGGCACTCAGCCTGCCGGGGGCGTTGATCGCCACCCTGACGGGCGGTTTCCTGTTCGGCCTTGTGCCCGGTGCGCTCTTCAACATCACCGGCGCGACGCTGGGGGCCATTGTCGTGTTTCTTGCGGCCCGCGCGGGATTCGGCTCGGCCCTGTCCGACCGCATCGCGGCCGGCGGTGGCTCTGCCGCCCGCCTGATGGCAGGCCTGCGCGAGAACGAGATCTCGGTCCTCCTGCTGATGCGCCTTGTCCCGGTGGTGCCGTTCTTCCTCGCGAACCTCATCCCTGCCGCGATCGGGGTCAGCCTTGGCCGCTTCGCGGTGACGACCTTTTTCGGAATCATGCCGGGTGGCCTTGTCTACACATGGGTCGGGGCCGGACTCGGCGAAGTGTTCGCTGCAGGCGAGACGCCCGACCTTGGCATCCTGTTCGAGCCTCATATCCTCGGTCCGATCCTCGGCCTTGCCGGACTTGCAGCACTGCCGATCCTTCTCAAGGCTTTTCGCAAGGAAAGGAGCGTCGAATGACCGCCATCAGGACGGATGTCTGCATCATCGGCGCAGGCTCGGGCGGGCTGTCGGTGGCAGCGGGCGCCGCGCAGATGGGGGCCAGCGTCGTTCTGGTCGAGGGGGCCGAGATGGGGGGCGATTGCCTCAACCACGGCTGCGTGCCGTCTAAGGCCCTGCTGGCGGCGGCCAAGGCCGCACAGGCGATGCGCGCGGGGTCCCGGTTCGGCATCACCCCGGTCGAGCCCGAGATCGACTTCGCTGCGGTCAAGGACCATGTCGCGCGCACCATCGCCGCGATCGCCCCCGTGGACAGCCAGGAGCGGTTCGAGGGGTTGGGCGTCCGAGTGATCCGCGCCTGGGGTCGCTTCGTCTCGGCTGATACGCTTGAGGCGGGCGGGCACAGCATCACGGCCCGCCGGTTCGTGATCGCTACGGGCTCTCGCCCCGTCGTGCCGCCGATTCCCGGCATCGAAACCGTGCCCTACCTCACGAACGAGACGATCTTCGCGTTGACGGAAAGGCCCACGCATCTGGTGATCCTTGGCGGTGGCCCGATCGGGATCGAGATGGCGCAGGCGCATCGACGCCTAGGATGCGAAGTCACGGTGATCGAGGGGACCAAGGCCCTTGGTCGTGACGATCCCGAGCTTGCCGCCGTGGTTATTGAGGCGTTGCGCGACGAGGGAGTCGCGATTCTCGAGGGGCATCAGGTAACCTCTATCTCGGGCGACGGTGGCGTGACTGTGACGCTGGACGATGGCCGGACCGTCGCGGGCTCGCACCTTCTGGTCGCGGCGGGGCGCAAGGTCGATCTCGACCGGCTCGATCTTGAAGCCGCAAGCGTTGCCCATGACAAGAAGGGCGTCAGCGTCGACGCCCACCTGCGCTCGTCGAACCGACGGATCTATGCGGTGGGCGATGCGGCAGGGGGGGCGCAGTTCACCCACCTTGCCGGCTATCATGCGGGTCTGGTGATCCGGCAGATCCTGTTCGGCCTGCCCGCCAAGGCGTCGATGCACCACATCCCCCGTGCAACCTACTCGGACCCCGAACTGGCGCAGGTCGGACCGACTGAAGACGAGGCGCGCAAGACCCATGGCGAGGCGCTGACCGTCGTGCGCCTTCCGTTTCATGACAACGACCGGGCGCAGGCCGAGGGCAAGACCGGCGGCCTGATCAAGGTGATGGTGGTCAGGGGCCGCCCCGTTGGCGTCGGCATCGTCGGACCGCAGGCCGGAGAGCTGATCGGCCTCTGGGCTCTTGCGATCTCGGCGCGACTCAAGATGTCCGCAGTGGCGGGCATGGTGGCCCCCTACCCGACACTGGGAGAGGTATCAAAGCGGGCAGCAGGGGCCTATTTCTCGCCGCGACTTTTTGGTAGCCCTTGGGTCAAGAGGGTGGTCCGGCTGGTGCAGCGCGTGGTCCCCTAGAACAGCTTGTCGTACGAGGGGCGCGAGACGGTGGCAGGCAGGGCCCGGACGTTGGTCAACACCCTTTCCGGCCGCTTCCTGCTGCTGACCGTGGCCTTCGTGATGCTGGCCGAGATCCTGATCTTCGTGCCCTCGGTCGCCCGATTCCGGGCCGACTACCTGCTTGGCAAACTCGAGAAGGCTCAGATCGCCTCGCTGGCGACCCTTGCGACCAACGAGATGATCAGCATGGAGCTGGAGCGCGAGCTTCTGGCGAACGCGGGCGTGATGAACGTCGTGCTGCGGCGCAACGAGGTGCGCCAGCTGGTGCTTTCGTCGGAAATCCCCGAGCCGATCAGCGCGACCTACGACCTGCGCGAGGCCGGTCCGCTGACGTTGATCCGCGACGCGCTGGCCGAGTTCGCCAATCCGCGCGACCGGGTGATCCGGGTGATAGGCAACCCGGTGCAGCAGGCGGGTCTTCTGATCGAGGTCACCCTCAAGACCGGCCCGTTGCGGGCGGCGCTGATCGACTACGGGACGCGCATCCTCGTGCTGTCGGCTCTCATTTCGGCGGTGACGGCGCTTCTTCTTTTCCTCGCGGTGCAGCGTCTCCTTGTGATGCCGATCCGCCGCGTGGTCGGCCATATGTCGAGTTACGCCGTCGCCCCCGAGGATGCACGCCGCATCATCGCGCCCACCTCCAAGGTCGTCGAACTGCGCGAGGCCGAGGACGCCCTGCAGTCGCTTCAGCAGCAGTTGACGGCGGCGCTGCGCCAGAAGGAACGGCTCGCCCAGCTGGGCAGCGGCGTTGCGAAGATCAGCCACGATCTTCGCAACATCCTGACCACGGCGCAGCTTTTTGCCGACAGGATGGAGGGCAGCGTCGATCCGACGGTCGCTCGGGCGGCACCCAAGCTCGAAGCCTCGATCCGCAGGGCCGTGGCGCTGTGCGAATCCACGCTGACCTTCGGGCGGGCCGAAGAGCCGCCGCCCACACTCTCGCGCTTTGCCCTGCGCCGTCTGGCCGACGAGGTCGTCGAAGGCGAGGGGCTTGACGGCGAGGGGCCGGTCACAGCGCTGATCGACATCTCGCCCGGCCTGATGATCCGCGCGGACGAAGAGCAGCTTTATCGCGTGCTCTCGAACCTGATCCGCAACGCCCGGCAGGCAATCGAGGCGACCGGACAGCCCGGCACGATCGAGGTCGGCGGCGGCGAGGACGATCAGGACTGGTGGATCAAGGTCGGCGACACCGGGCCCGGCCTGCCCGCCAAGGCGCGGGAGCATCTTTTCACCGCCTTCCAGGGGGGTACGCGCAAGGGCGGTTCCGGCCTTGGCCTTGCCATATCGGCGGAACTTGTCCGCGGCCACGGCGGTCGGCTGGAACTGGTCCGCAGCGACGCCGAGGGAACCGAGTTTCTTGTGCGTCTTCCCAAGGACATCGGGCCGCCCGAGCCCGCCTGATTTGCCGCTTGCAATGACAGGCAGCGGCGGCTACATCGCCCGTCATTGCGGACCCGTAGCTCAGCTGGATAGAGCATCAGACTACGAATCTGAGGGTCGGGCGTTCGAATCGCTCCGGGTCCGCCAAT
>JANPJD010000093.1:0-10776 GCA_031425325.1 Rhodobacterales bacterium
TGAGGTGCTTGTCGGCTTCGGCATCGCGGGGACCGGCTTTGGCGTGATCCTCGCCGTGGTGGGACGTGCGGCCTCGCCCGAGAACCGGTCGATGGCGCTGGGTATCGCAACTGCGGCCGGATCGGCGGGGCAGGTGTTCGGCGCGCCGACGGCCGAGATCCTTCTTGGCTTTTACAGCTGGCAGACGGTGTTTCTGATCTTCGCCGCCGTCATCCTGCTGACCCTGTCGGCGCTGCCGCTGATGCGCGCCCCGGCGCTCGCCTCGCGTCAAGAGCTTGAGGAGTCGCTGGGCACCGTGCTGCTGCGCGCACTGCGAGACCCATCCTACACGCTGATTTTCGTGGGGTTCTTTTCCTGCGGCTATCAGCTTGGCTTCATCACCGCGCACTTTCCCGCCTTCGTGACCGAGGTCTGCGGCGCAATCAATCCGAACGGGGCGCTGGCGGCACTGGGCATCACGACCACCTCGGTGCTGGGCGCGGTCGCGATCTCGATGATCGGGCTGGCCAATATCGGCGGGACGCTGATGGCGGGCTGGCTGGGCAAGCACTACACGAAGAAGTATCTGCTCGCGGGCATCTACACGGGGCGCACCATCGCCGCCGCACTCTTCATCATGTTGCCGATGACGCCGACGACGGTGATCGTCTTTTCACTGGTGATGGGGGCCTTGTGGCTGGCCACAGTGCCGCTGACCTCGGGCCTTGTCGCGCATATCTACGGTATCCGTTACATGGGCACGCTGTACGGCTTCGTGTTCTTCAGCCACCAGCTTGGCGCGTTCCTGGGCGTCTGGCTGGGCGGGCGCCTCTATGATGCGACCGGCAGCTACAACACCGTGTGGTGGATCGGCGTCGGCGTCGGGGCCTTCTCGGCCATCGTCCATCTGCCGATCCGCGAGCGGCAGATGGTGCCCTCGGCGGCCTGAGGTCTTTCCCCCCGCCCGCGCCTGCGCTAAGGGGCGCTGTCAGATCGAAGGAGCGACAAGTGGGCTACAGGGTCGTCGTCGCAGGTGCCACGGGTAACGTGGGCCGCGAAATGCTGAACATCCTCGCCGAGCGCGAGTTTCCGGTGGACGAGATCGCGGCACTGGCGTCGCGCAAGTCGCTCGGCACCGAGGTCAGTTTTGGCGAGCGCGACATCAAGACCCGCGACCTCGAGACGTTCGATTTCACCGGCTGGGACATCGCGCTTTTCGCGGTCGGCTCCGAGGCGACGAAGATCTACGCGCCGCGTGCGACGGCGGCAGGATGCGTCGTGATCGACAACTCGTCTCTCTACCGCTACGACCCCGCGATCCCGCTGATCGTCCCCGAGGTGAACCCCGAGGCGATCTACGACTACAAGAACAAGATGATCATCGCGAACCCCAACTGCTCGACCGCGCAGATGGTGGTGGCGCTGAAGCCTCTGCATGACCGCGCCCGGATCAAGCGGGTGGTCGTCAGCACCTACCAATCCGTCTCGGGGGCGGGCAAGGAAGGCATCGACGAGCTGTGGGACCAGACCAAGGGCCTCTATGTGCCGGGGCAAGAGGTCGCGCCCAAGAAGTTCCAGCGCCAGATCGCCTTCAACGTCATCCCGCAGATCGACGTGTTCCTCGACGACGGCTCCACCAAGGAAGAGTGGAAGATGGTCGCCGAGACGAAGAAGATCCTCGACAAGTCGATCCGCGTTACGGCCACCTGCGTGCGCGTCCCGGTTTTCGTCGGCCATTCCGAGTCGATCAACATCGAATTCGAGGACTTCCTCGACGAGCACGAGGCGCGCGACATCCTGCGCGAGGCACCGGGCATCCTCGTGATCGACAAGCGAGAGCCGGGTGGCTACATCACGCCGATCGAATGTGTCGGGGAATACGCCACCTATGTCAGCCGCATCCGGCAGGACAGCACGATCGACAACGGCATCTCGATGTGGGTCGTCAGCGACAACCTTCGCAAAGGGGCCGCGCTGAACGCCGTGCAGATCGCCGAGGTTCTGGGAAACCGCTGCCTCAAGAAAGGCTGATCCGGGGCGCGTCGGAACTTCACCGGTCCGAAGGCAGCAGTCGGGTGCAAATGTCCAGAAGGATGCCGGGCAGCGCACCGAAGCCATAGCGCGTTTCGATGCGCTCGAGCGGGGTGTGGTAGTCGCGGCCCCACGGCCCGATGTTGAGCGTGGGAATGTCCGCAAGGCTCGATGGCCCCAATGCGATGCAACTGCGCCAGGCGGGCGTGTCGCGGCCAAGCGCCTCGAACGTCCCGGCATCACCCTGTCCGAAAAAGCTCATGTCCGAGATGCCCGCGAAGAACTCGACGGGGGAAAGCGTGACGCCGTGCCGTGCCGGGGCCTCGGCGATGCAGGCTTGAGCCACCCGAAGCACCTCGTCGTCCGCAAGCTCGACCGCCAGATAGGGCATCGAGCCGAGGCCCAGCACGACCGCTGGCTTGCGCCTGCCGGATCGCCGCCAGACCGTCGCCGTCAGCGCGTGGCAGATGTCCGGCAGGCTCGCCCCCGCCTTGACCATCTCGCGGGCCTGCCGGTCGAGGTCGTCAGGCAGGTCCGGCCAGCGCACGAGCGCCTCGGCCAGAAGCGCACCATAGCGCAGGATCTCGACGCCGGGATCGTCTCCGGCGGGCTGGCCCGACTGCGCGGCACGCTCGCGCAGTTCGGCTAGACAGGCGTCGATCGCGTCCCGCGTAAGGTGTTCGACAATGTCGAGGACCAGGGCCGGGTCGCGGCGCAGGTTCAGCACGCTCCATGTGGCAAAGGCGCTGCCCGGCGTCGTCACGTCGTAGCCCGTCTTGCCATCGCGCAGCGACAGCAGGCTGACGGGCGTGCCGGGGTCGCGGCCGCTTTCGTCCGTCAGTTCCGGCGCCCATTCCAGCCGCCGCGCGATGGCGCCTGCCAGCACCGCCGCGTTCAGGCCGCGCAGCGGGAAGCCGCTGTGGACGGGTGTGCCGACCACGAAGGCCGTAGGCAACACCTTGCCGACGCTACCCAGCGCCACCACCCGGCCCGCGCTGCCGTCTCCGTCGTCGGCGATTGCGTCAAGGTTGATCGCCGCCCGGATCGACAGGCCGCGTGCGGCGGCGAGTGAGGCGAGATGGGCGGCAGCAGCGCGCGCCCCCGCCGAGGCGTTTTCCTCATCGGGGACGGCCAGGAACAGAAGGTTGCCCTCAGCCTGCCGATCCCCGGCAAAGGCCGAGATCGCGGCGAGGCTCGCGGCGAGGCCTGCCTTCATGTCGAGAAGACCCCGTCCCGGCAGGAAATGCCCCGAGGCGAGGTCGTCGCGCGCCCGCGCCTCGGGTGTTCCGTCCGGCGCGTCAGCGACCCGCAGGGCGAGTGCTGCCGCCAGCGCTTCGGGACTGATCGCAAGCGGCTCGAGTTCGCCGTAATCAGCGGTCGTCACGGTGTCGTAATGGCCGGTCAGCACCACCGTCGCATCGCCCGAACGCCGCACCAGCATCGCGACGCAAAGGCGGGGATCGCCTGGTGCGACGGGGAATGTCCAGATTTCGGGCGCGGGGCCGAAACAGCCGAGGTCCGACAGGTAACTCGCAAGCCAGGGGCCGAATGACGCCTCGTCCGGGGTGCCGGTCACGCTCGGCCGTTCTGTCAGCGCGATGGAAATCGTCCGGCATAGGTCGTTCATCGGGATCATTGACTTGGCCTTCCCTCGCTTCTGATCGCAGGCGTCACCATGACCCGAAGTGCGCGCAGGTGCCACCGCCCGAAGACCGATGACCGGAGGCTAGGCTTCGCGGTCCGCAGGGACCGTCTCGATCTCGTGGGCGACGCGCGCGCGGAAGACGTCAGGCAGCATCCAGTTCGGCTGCTGGCCGAGGATCATCTGAAGGAAGCCTGCCGAGAAGCTGGCATCCCGCACGGCATTCTCGCGGAAGGACCACCACTGACGAAGATCGTCCATCTCGGTCGCGATCTCGGTTCCCGCGTGGAACTCTTGCGCCATCGCGGCGGCGTGGATCGACAGGCAGAAACAGGTGCAGCAGTAGCCTTCGGGCCAGAAGGCCGCGGCCGAGTCCGCCGCCGCGAGGGTCGGGGCGGCGGTCGCCCGGACGGGCATTTCGGCCACCAGCTCGCGCAGCATCAGGGCTGCGGCGAACTCGAAGAACGCGCGGCGCTCGGTCTTGTCGGCGGGCTTCTGGCGCTCGATCGCCTCGAGCCAGCGCACGAAGGCGGCGGCGAGCTTGGCCTCGTCGACCTCGAACGTGCAACCCAGGTCTCGGCCATAGGCCTCGGCATGGCGCTGGAAAGCCTGCTTGAACCAGCGCAGCCGCCGAACGGCCACCCGCAGCGGTTCGTTGGTTGCCGGGATCGCCTCGGGGTGAAGCGGAAGCTCAGACATGGGCGGCATAGCGCGCGAAAAGACTTGCGATCCGAGGTGTGTCGCCGTCAGCGAAGGCACGCGCGATTTCCGGGGCAAGCGCTACAGCAAGGTCGGTCGCCGCCTGCAACGCCTCGTCGTCCTCTGCATCCGAGCGGGTCGATTGCAGCCACAGAAGCACGGCAAAGACCGCCACGGCCTCGAGCGCCGAGCCCGGCACGCGGGCCGCTTCAGGGGCGGTCGCGCCGCGCACGACGCGGGCCTCAATCAGGTCGAGCGCAAGGGTGGCGGCATCGGGCTTGCCGCCCTGTCCCCAGGCGTGCCGGGCCGCAGCTTCGCTGACGAAGACGCCCGGCGCCCCGAGACGCCGCAGCACCGAGCGGAGTGCGACATAGATCGCCGCCGCGAACTGCGCGCCGCCGTCCTCGTCCCCTGCCAGCGCATCGAGCGTCAGCGACGGCAGCGCCGGCGCCCCGAGCACGCTTTTTGCAAGCCCCGAGGCAAGCTCGTCTGCGCTTCTGGCCACGCCCCCCATCTCGCGCAGGACAGCCCCCGCGAGGGCCGCAGCAGGCCTTGGCAAAGCCTCGAGCGAAATGGTCTCGGCCAGCGTCTCGCCCCCCCGACGCAGCAGGAAGCGCAAGCCGCGCAAAGCCTCGCGCAGCGGCATGGGATCGGGCGGCATGGGCAGATGGCTGGACAACGGCAACCCCCGGCGTGTCGTGCTTGAACCTTAGCTCAAGCCGATGCCGACACCAAGGTTTGCTTCAGGGCCCGCCGGGGTGTCGCCGCGATGAAGGCAAGCGTGGTCGCATAGTCCTTGACCCCCGCCTGGCTGCCAAGGCCCGTCGCGTTCTGCGCCGACGAGGCCTGCGCCACCTCGACCGCCTCGCGAGCGCCGAGGCCTTTGACGAGGCCCGTCGCGAAGCCACCGTTGAAGCAGTCACCGCAGCCGCAGGTGCATTTCACGTCGACCTGGAAGGCAGGCGTGTGAAACTCGGTTCCGTCGCGGTGGCGGTAGAAGGCGCCCTCCGCCCCGAGCGTCAGGATTACGCAGGCCGCCCCCCGGTCGATCAGGAACTGCGCCAGCGCCCGGTTGTCGGTCAGGCCCGACAGCGCCTGCGCCTCTTCCTCGGACGGCAGGAAGTAGTCGGTGTGGGGCAGAAGCCGCGCCACTTTCGGCAGGTCGTCGGCGGTCGAGGCGAAGACGTCGAGCGTGGTCACCACGCCGCGCCGCTTCGCCTCGGCCATGATCTCTTCGGTGCGGCCCGAATCCATGCTGTTCATCAGGCCCACGCCGCCGACATGCAGGATGCGGGTGTCGAGCAGATCGTCGATCTGGTCGTCGCGGATGTAGAAGCCGTCCGTCGCACCCCGTTTGTGCAGCGCGGGCCGTGCGCCGTCGGGGCGGGTGGTCACAAGCGAGGAAGAGGTGCTGAACCCGTCGCATCGCGCCATCATGGTGGTGTCGACACCGTACTGGGCCAGCTTCATCAGCACCCAGTCGCCCATGTCGTCATGTCCAACCCCGCCCACCGCACGCGACTTTAGCCCATGCTTGGCCGCGACGATCACCGCCGATCCGGCGGCCCCCGAGACGGCGAGTGTCAGTTCCTCGACGAAATAGGTGCCGCCGCCGGGTGCAATCTCGGTGACCGGACGGCAAAGGGCGTCGAAGGTGATGAAGCCCATCGAGGTATAGTCGAAGCGCGGGCTCATGCGCCGCCCCGGATGCGCTCGCCATCGGCCCCGAAGAAATAGAGCCGCGCGGGGTCGAAGCCGATGCGGATCGGCGTGTCGATGTCGGACCTGTAGTCGCGGGCAGCCTTGACCTCGATCTGCTTCGTCCCCGCCATGACGGTCAGGTAGGTCACGTCGCCCGTAGGCTCCACCCCGTAGACGAGGCCCTGAACCGAGTCGCCGCCTATGGTGCAATCCTCGGGCCGGACGCCGAGCGTGACCTTGCCCGACAGGTGCCTCGGGCAGGCCGCCGTTACCCCGTGCGCTGTGAAGCGCCCCTCGTCGGCCCGCCCCTCGATCAGGTTCATCGGCGGGCCGCCGATGAAGCCTGCGACGAAGGTATTGGCGGGATCGGTGTAGATCTCGTCCGGTGTGCCTACCTGCTGGATGATGCCCTTGTTCATGATGACGATGCGGTCCGCCAAGGTCATCGCCTCGATCTGGTCATGCGTCACGTAGACGGTTGTCACGCGCAACTGCCTCTGCATGTGCTTGATCTGCACCCGCATCGACTGGCGCAACTTGGCGTCCAGGTTCGACAGCGGTTCGTCCATCAGGAAGACCTGCGGCTGGCGCACGACCGCGCGGGCAAGCGCCGCGCGCTGGCGCTGGCCGCCCGACAGGGCACCGGGCTTGCGGTCGAGATAGGCGCCCAGTTCCACCATGTCGGCTGCCTGCCGCACCCGGCGGTCCTGTTCGGCCGCCGGAACGCCGCGCATCCGCAAGGGGAAGCGGATGTTCTCGTAGACGCTCATGTTGGGGTAAAGCGCGTAGCCCTGGAACACCATCGCCACGTCCCGGTCGCGAGCGTCGACATCGTTCACGACCTCGCCGCCGATCACGATCTCGCCCTCGGTCGGTTCTTCAAGTCCCGCGATCATCCGCATCGTCGTGGTCTTGCCGCAGCCCGACGGGCCGAGGAGGACAAGGAATTCTTCGTCCGCGATGTCGAGCGACATGTTCTGCACGCCCACGAAGCCACCGTAGCGCTTGACGATCTGTCGCAACTGGATCGAGGCCATGTCCTATCCTTTCACGGCGCCCATGGTCAGTCCGCGCGACAGGTGCTTCTGGATCAGGATCACCAGGATCAGGATCGGCACGAAGGCGATGAACGACACAAGGGCGATGGCGTTGTAGATGACACCGTCGGACCCGCCGGTGAAGTTCGCCAGCGCCACCGACATCGTATAGGCGCGCGAGGTCGAGGCGATCAGCAGCGTGAACAGGAACTCGTTGATCGCGAAGATCGTGGCGATCACGGCGGCGGTGATGATTCCGGGCAGGCAGGCGGGGATGATGATTTCCCAAAGGATACGCAGGTCGCCCGCGCCGTCGGTGCGCGCGGCATCCTCAAGCTCTTTCGGGATGTCGAGCATGTAGCTGCGGATGATCCATGTGACGAGGCTGAGGTTGATCGCGGCGTAGATCAGCATCAGCGCCCAGACCGAGTCGAGCAGGCCCACCGTCTTGAACAGGAAGAAGATCGGCACGGCGACGATGGCCGGAGCCATCATCCGGGTCGAAAGGATGTAGAATCCGATATCCTCGCGCCCCTTGAAGTCATAGCGAGCAAGCGCGTACGCCGCCGGGATCGCGAGCACGAGGTCAATGATGACCGATCCCCCCACCGCCAGAATCGAGTTGCGGAGGTATTGCGCGATGGGCCAGTCCGACATCAGAAGCCGCCACGCATCCAGGCTGAAGGTCGGCCAGTAGATCGGCTGGGGCGTGATGATCTCGGTCCGGGGGCGGAACGCGATGGTCGCGAACCACAGGATCGGCAGAAGGCAGACAAGCGCCCAGGACCCGAGGATCAGGTAGCGCAGCAGCAGGCTTTCGCCGCGCGACTTGCGGACCGAGGCCATCACGTTTTCCCCGAATGGAAGGCACGTTTCACCACGGTCTGCGCGATGATTATGGTCATCACCAGCATCAGGACCGAGGCGGCCGAGGCATAGCCGAAGTTGAACATGCGGAACCCCTGACGGTAGATGAAGTAGCTCATCGTCTCGGTTGCACCGCCGGGAGAGCCCTGGGTCATCACGTAGACGTTGGTGAACATCGTGGTGATGTCGATGCCGCGCAGGGTTACTGCGACGACGATGATGGGGCGCAGCATCGGCAGGCTGATGTTCCAGAAGATCGCGGGCCAGCTTGCGCCGTCCAGACGCGCGGCCTCCTCGATCTCCTGGTCCTGGCTTTGCAGGCCGGCCACGAAGATGATGAACAGGAACGGCGTCCATTGCCACACGTCGGCGACGATGAGCGTCATCCGCGCGAGCCAGATCGAGCCGATCCAGTCGACGTTGCCGTCGACAAGTCCGACGCTCATCAGCAGATCCGAGATCACCCGCCCGTCGTTGAACGCAAGCTTCCAGATGAAGGCGACAGCCGAAGGCATGAACAGCATCGGCATGATGTATATGATCCGCCAGCCCCGGATGAACGGGTCGCGATACGCGAAATAGGCGATGGTCAGGGCGATGGCGGTCTGAAGCGTCAACGAGATGCCGCCGATGATCGCGGTGTTGCCGAGGGCGGCCCAGAACTCGCGGTCCTGAAGAAGCGTGCGGTAATTGCCGAAGCCGGTCCAGGTCCAGTCGAGGAACCTGACCACGAAGAGGCTTTGATAGATCGCGAAAAGCCCCGGATAAAGCGTGATCACCAGGAGATAGGTCACTGCCGGGGCAAGCAGCAGATAGGGGAATGCGCGGCGCAGACGCGGGCTGCGCCTGCGAAGCCGGACGGGGGTGGCCTTGGCCACCCCCTCCGAACGGACTGCGGGAGGAACAGTCGTCATCGGCTCAGAACGGCAGCGGCCTGCCGGTTCCGACATACAGGCCCGGAGCGACGTCGGCGTAGTTGATCGGACCCGCGCCGTCCTTGAAGCCGTTCTTCTCCATGATGGCCTTCCAGGCAGCCTGACCGTTGTCGAGCGCCTCCTTGCCCGAGATCTGGCCGGTGATCGCCCGGTTGATCTCGTTCCCCAGCGCCTGCTCCATCTCGAACATGCCGGGCAGGCGGGGGCTGCACCAGGCGTGGTCGAGACTGTCGGCCCAGACCTTCATCGGCTGCGATACGGCGCGCAGACGCTCGTTCGACAGGACCGACTTGTAGCCCGGTGCCACGCCGTTCGCGTTGGCCTCGTTCATCGCCATGATCGACGAGGTCGTGAGGAACGCCAGCATCAGGAAGGCGCCTTCCTTGTTCTGGCTGGTCGAGGTGACGACCGAGGTCGAGCCCGCAATGTTCGGCGGCGCGAACACGCCGCCCGGGATGCGCGGCTCGTAGATCGTGACGAAGTCGTCGACGATCTGGCTCTGGTCGGGCCGCATCGCCTGCGTGCCGCTGTCCTGCCACGAGATGTTGGACGCAACCTGACCGCCCAGCCAGGCCGCCCGGTTCTCGCCCCAGCCCGCGCCCGCGACGCCTTCGATGGCGTTTTGCGACAGGGCGAGAAGCGTCTCGATGCCTTTCATCCCTGCATCGGTGTTCAGCGTCGGGTTCCACTGATCGTCGAACAGCATCATCCCCGCCTGCGCCGCGATGTGCTGCCAGGTGTAGGTGGACCAGAAGCCGCGCGCGCCCAGAAGACCGATGCCGGCCACGCCGCCACCCAGCTTGTTCGCCTCGCCGCTGATGCGGATCAGCTCGTCATAGGTCGGGACCGACTGCGACAGGTCGATCGGCCCGCCCAGAACCTGCTCCATGATCGACTTGCGAAGATGGACCATCTGGATGTCGCAGTCGAACGGGATGCCGACGAGCTGGCCGTTCACATATCCGTAGTTGAGCCGGTAGGTGTCGTAGAAGTCGTCCAGCGGCAGCGCCCACTTGGCGGCGTATTCGTCGAGCGGGGCAAGGAAGCCCGGTGCCGCGAAGTCGCCGAGCCAGGCCGAGAAGAACTGGAGCGCGTCGAACGAGGCGTTGCCCGAGATGAATTCCGAGATCGCCTTGTCGTAGATGCTGTCATCGGGGATCGGCACAAGCTCGACCTTGATGCCCGACAGGGCCTCGAACGGCGCAAGGCCCGCTGCGGCGGATTCCTGATCGGCCGCCCCGATTGCAAAGCGCACGGTGGTGCCTGCAAGTTCGGACCGGACCTTTTCCCAGTCGACCGTGCGGATCCAGTCCTTCGCCGGGTCCCACAGGGGGTCGTTGGTCATCCCGTACAGCTGGCGATAATCCTCGCGCACGTACTTCTCGACAGAAATCGAATCGAGCGTGGTCTGGATGTCGGGCAGTTCTGCCCGGACTATGGACGGCATCAGCAGGCCGGAAGCTCCGGCGGCTGCGCCAAAGGCCGTTCCCGTGCGTAGGAACGAGCGGCGGGACAGGCCCGTCAAACGTGTCGTCATTTCTGTTGTCCTCCCTGTGTCGATACTCAGATCGCTTCAGCACGGTTCAGGCAAGCCATGCGCCGATGCGGTCTCCTCCGACGCACCGGCAGCCGGAACGGCTGTGTGAACTTTAGTTTCACAAAGCGATACTGTGTACGGGCTCTCCTTTCTGTCAACATTGATTTTCAACGGGCTTTGCCGCGATGCAGCATGAACTTCTGATTGACAGAAATACAATGGTTCACTTATCTGCCTGTCGCGAAGTGAAGGAGCTATCATGCCGACCAATGTAGCGCTGACCGGACTCGCAAAGGATCTCGCAGCGCGCGCCGAGACCGGCAGGCCGGTGCGAATCGGCCTTGTCGG
>JANPJD010000094.1:0-11391 GCA_031425325.1 Rhodobacterales bacterium
CCGAAGACAGCGATGCCGCGTTCGCGCAGGTGGTGCGCGAGGTGGCTGAAATCGCGGTCCGACGAGGCGATGACGACCGTGTCGATCTTTGCCTCGTGGCAGAGGCTGACCGCCTCGATAGACAGCAACAGGTCGGTCGCGTTCTTGCCGCTGCCGGAATGGATCAGCCGGAAACCCGGTGCCGCGTTCCATTTCGGCAGTTGCGCCGCATTTCCGTAAATCCGCTTCACGACAAGCGCGCCAAGGCGTCCGGCCCCGACTATGACCTGCCCGGCGAAGTCAGCCGAGATGTTCTCGCCATCCACCAGAAGGGCCACGCACCGCACCGACCGGCCGGGCTCGAGCCCCGTCTGCCCCGTGATCTGACCGTGCATCATCGCCTTGCCCCGCATGAATTCAGGGAAGGATTGCCTGCAATTCCGGCAAGAGAATGGCCGCCTCAGGCCCTGTCGCGCGCCAGCAATTGCCCGCCCGGACCCGCCTTCACTTCGAACCGGCTGATCTTCTTGATGAGGTCGCTCAGCTTGGCGCTGCCATAGGTGCGGGTGTCAAAGTCGGGCGCACCCTGCGTGATGAACTGGCCGATCTGGCCCAGCGAATACCACTCACCCTCGGGGTCGATGGCGCGCATCGCCGCGATGATCAGCGGAATGGCCTTCGCCGGCGGCTCTTTCCCGGTGGTCCGAGGGGCCGGATCGACCGGGGCGACGTCGACCGGGGCGGGACCTGCGTCCACCGCAGGCCCCTGGGCGGCCAGCGCGCGCGCCTCGTCCGGCCGCAGGTTCTCGACATAGATGAAGCGTTTGCAGGCCATGCGGAACGCCTCGGGGGTTTTCTTCTCGCCGATCCCGTAGACGTCCAGCCCCTGCTCGCGCACCCGCGCGGCGAGCCGGGTGAAATCGCTGTCCGACGAGACGAGCACGAATCCGTCGAACAGCCCCGAATGCAGGAAATCCATTGCCGCGATGACAAGGCCGATGTCGCTCGCGTTCTTGCCCTTGGTGTTCGAGAACTGCTGGTCCGCCACGAGGCCCAAGGCCGCCACCTTGCGCGCCCACCCGGCCAGACGCTGCGCCGACCAGTCGCCGTAGATGCGGCGCACGCTTGCCTCGCCGAGACCGGCAATCTCTTCGAAGATCGCCTCGGCATAGCCCGCAGGCACATTGTCGGCGTCGATCAGAACGGCAAGGCGGGGGGCGCGGTCTTCGGCCATGGATCGTCCTTTCAAGTATCCCCGCCCTTCTGACGGAAAGCCGCTGAAGGCGAAAGGGGTGCCCGTTGGCAGGAACAATCGGAACGGCGGGCGGTTCGAACCGGGATTGCAGCAGGAGCGAAGATGACCGGCCAGACCGATCGTGCAGACGTGCTGCCCCTTGTCGAGGAGCATCTTGTCGTTGACCGGCTGCGAACCTCGGGCGTGGTCCGTGTCCGGACACAGACCGAGGCCGCCCCCGAGATCGCATCCCTCGACCTTGAAGGACAGGAGGTCGAGGTCAGCCGCGTCCCCGTCGGTAGGGTCGTGGACGGACCGCAGCAGGTACGGATCGAGGGCGACCTTACAGTGGTCCCGCTGGTCGAGGAGCGGATGGTTGTCACCACCGAGCTTGTCCTTGTCGAAGAGATCCACATCCGCCGCCGCATGACGCGCGAGCGGGTGGAGCACCCCGTCACCCTGCGCCGCCAGACGGCGGTGGTGGAGCGGGAAGACCAGAACGATCATGATCAGGAAGGAAACGGACGATGAGCGATTTCAGCAGCAATATGGGCTCGAGCCTCGGTTCGGGCGGCTCTGCGGGCGACGGCTCCCGCATCATCACCGCGATGTTCGACTCGATGGAGGACGCGCTGGAGGCCGTAGAGCGGCTACGCAGCGCGGGCCTGCCCGAGGGCAGCGTCCGCATGACGGGTGCGCGCGAAACCGGGCAGACGACCGAAACGACCGAAGAGTCGAAGGGCTTCTTCGAGATGCTCGGCGATATGTTCTTTCCGTCGGATGACCGCGAGGTCTATGCCGAGGGTCTGTCGCGCGGCGGCTACCTCGTGACGGCCAGCGATGTGCCCGCGTCTCTCTACGACATGGCCGTCGACATCCTCGATGACGAGGGGGCGATCGACATCGACGAGCGCAGCGAGTCGTGGCGGTCCGAGGGCTGGACCGGCACCGGAAGCGTCTCGGCCACCAGTGACCAGTATCAGTCCGATGCGGAATTCGGCACCATCGGCTCTGGATCGGTCGCGGGCGGACAGGGCTCGGGCATCATCGGCGGTGGTGAGGCCCCCGACGTCAACCGCGCCCAGACGAGCGATTACGAGGGCGGCGATGCCACCGGGATCGGCGCGGCCTCGCGGGGCGGAATGGCGGGTCGGTCGTCCGGCGGCGGGTTGTTCTCGGGCGCGAGCCATGACGACGAAGGGGTCGTGCCGATTGTCGAAGAGCGCCTGCGAGTCGGCAAGCGCGACACCAGCCACGGCCGGGTCCGGGTCCGCTCGTATGTGGTCGAGGAGCCCGTCCGCGAAAGCGTGACGCTGGCTGAAGAGCGTGTCGACATCGAGCGGCGGCCCGTCGACCGCGCGGTCACGGCGGGAGACGATGCCTTCCAGCAGCGGACCATCGAGGCGGACGAGTTCCGTGAGGAAGCGGTCGTCAGCAAGGAAGCCCGCGTGGTCGAGGAAATCGAGCTTCGCAAGACCCGCGACTCGCGCAATGAGACCATCGAGGACACGGTGCGGCGCACCGAGGTCGAGGTTGAACACGACGACGAACGGCGCTGACGGCGCCTGCGCCCCCGCGTCACGGCGCGGGGGTGTGCCAATCAGAGTGAGGCATCCATCGCATCGAGGATTGCCGTCCCCATCGCTTCGGTCGAAAGCGGCGTTCCACCGTCGGGACCCATCAGATCGGCAGTCCGCGCGCCGCCTGCAAGCACGGTCTCCACCGCCTGCTCGACCCGCGTCGCCTCGGCCCCCTGATCGAACGAATACCGCAGAGCCATTGCAAAGCTGAGGATACAGGCAATCGGGTTCGCCTTGCCCTGACCTGCGATGTCGGGGGCCGATCCGTGGACCGGCTCATACAGCGCCTTCGGCCTGCCGTTCGGACCAACCGCGCCCAGGCTTGCCGAGGGCAACATGCCGAGGCTTCCGGTCAGCATCGCGGCGCAATCCGACAGGATGTCGCCGAACAGATTGTCGGTCACGATGACGTCGAACTGCTTCGGCCAGCGCACCAGCTGCATCGCGCCGTTATCGGCATACATGTGCGACAGGGCGACATCGGGATATTCGTGATCGTGGACCCACTGGACTTCCTCGCGCCAGAGGATGCCCGATTCCATCACGTTGGCCTTCTCCATCGAGCAGACCTTGTTGTTGCGCCGCCGGGCGAGTTCGAAGGCCGAGCGTGCCACGCGCCTGATTTCGTCGGTGGTGTAGCGCTGCGTGTTGATACCCACGCGCCCGCCTTCGTTGTCGGGGAAGATGCCTCGCGGCTCGCCGAAATAGACGCCGCTTGTCAGCTCGCGGACGATCATGATGTCGAGGCCCGCGACGACATCACGCTTCAGGCTTGAAAAATCGGCCAGCGCATCGAAGCATTGCGCCGGGCGCAGGTTCGAGAAGAGGTCCATCTCCTTGCGAAGGCGCAGCAGCCCCCGCTCGGGCTTCACGCTGAAATCGAGCGTATCGTATTTCGGCCCGCCCACGGCCCCCAGCAGGACGGCATCGACCGCAAGGGCCTTCGCCATCGTCGCGTCCGACAGCGGCACGCCGTGAACGTCATAGGCCGCCCCGCCCACGAGGTCTTCGGTGACGTCGAAGGCCAGGCCCCGCTTCGCACCGAACCAGTCGATCAGGCGACGCACCTCGGCCATCACCTCGGGACCGATCCCGTCGCCGGGCAGGATAAGCAGGGTAGGATTGGCCAAGACGTGCCCCCGGAGTCTGAGTGAATTTCCCGTCGGGCCTAGCCAAAGGGGGCGGGGCGGTCAAGCCGATCAGGGCAGTTGCACATCGACCCAGACGAGGCGGTGCCGTGACGCCGCCTCGACGGTGGTCCGGCGCGGATCCGACGGGGGCGGCCAGTCGACGCCCGCGTCCGTCACCGTCAGATCAGCCGAGGGCAAGACATAGTCTGCCCGGATCAGGCCCGGCCCTTCATTGGCGCTGAAATCGGCGGTGGCCGCCCCTTCGCTGCCCGTCGGTTCGGGATCGCCCCGCGCCAGCAGCGCGCGCAGCGCCTCGGGCCGGCCCTCGGCGCGCTGCGGGTCAAGATTGGCGTTGCCGATCAGGACATAGGGCAATGCCGGCGCAGGCATGGGCAGCGCGCCCTCGAGCAGCCGCAGCCACAAAGCCGCCTCGTCGTGGTTGCGCCGCCCGTTGCGATCCTCGGGGCCGTCGAACACAGGCGGGGACGCATGCCAGACGAGCAGACGGATCGTGCCACCAGTGGGCAGATCCAGCGGCACCTCCCAGTGGCCCGTCGTCGACAGTCGCTGCACGGCCAGCACATCGGGCGCCGTTCCGGGCGGGATGAGTGCGCCCGGCAGATCGCGCCACAGAAAACCCGACAGATCCCGGACCTCGGCCTCGCGGATCGGCAGGCGCGAGAGGATCGCCATGCCGCCCTCTCCGGCAAAGCGGCCATAGCCCTGCGCGTCGCGCGGATCGCCGGTCCTGCCGTCACCGTCCAGGTCAAGGCCGGTAGCCATGCCGGTGTTCGGGCGGATCGCGAAGCGGTGGGGATAGACCGCGTCCTGCCGTCCGAGAAGGTCGGCGAAGGCAGACAGGGCGACACCGCCATGGTCGTAGTCGAAGCCGAGAAGGACAAGCACATCGGGCTGCGCTGCGGCGATCACCGACGCTGCCGCCTCGGCCTGCGGATCACCGCGCCGCAGGTCGCGCAGCAAGAGCCCCGGACCGTCGCGCGAAAGCTCGGCGTGGTATGTGGCGACGCGCAGCGACTCTGCCCATGCGGCACCGGCCCAAAGGGCCAGCACCATCAGGCAGGCAGATAGCCTTCCGATCCGGCCTGCCCATTCAGGCGGCGCTTCTCGCGGATCATGTCGGCGATGCGTCCCATCGCGATGCCGCGCATGAAGAGGCTTGCAGGAAGGAACGCCCATGCGGCCATCGTCCAGATCAGGGTCTGCGGCGAGGTGAAGGTCAGCGGCTCGAACCCGCTCGAACCCGCACGCACCACGGTCGGGATCAGGAATGGCAGCAGAAACCCTAACGCAATGTTAACGCGCGCATCGCGATCGAGTCGGTCCACCACATCCCCGCCTGCGGTCGGATCGAATGTCGGAAGGTTCACCCAGACGTTGAACGCGCCCGCCCGCGAGGGCCAGCCATAGAACCTGAGAAGGATCACGAACACCGACAGCGACAGAAGCGAGATGAGATAGCTCATTCCGGCCGCGATTCGCACGATGTCGACCTGCCCTTCGGACGCAGTGCCCCCGACCATCAAGGTGGCCAGCCTGACCGGGCTGTAGGGGAAGTCCATCGCGGTGCCCACCAGCCCGCCCACTGCCTGCACAAAGGCCGTCAGCGTGGTCGGGTGCGTCTCGCCCCGGGCGATGACCGACAAGAGGAGGATGGTCGCAAAGAGCATCATGAACCGCACCCGATTGAAGGGCGGTGCATCGCGGAACTCGATCAGGCCTGGATAGGCCGAGTTATACTCGATGAACGTCAGGAACCCTGCGAACAGCGCGACGAGGGCCACCATCTCCTTGCCGTCGGCGTCCGCGCCCGGCAAGAGCATCGACGGCGTGGCGACAAGCAACATGACAAGAACAGCGCGAACGAACGCGCTGGTAATCCGAGAGACCACTGCCCGTCCACCCTCATATCGGCCTGCCCCGGTGCGACGCCGGAGCATTGTTCCGAGATAGCCCATCACATTGTGGCAGGCTGCCTTGATCTTGCCCAATTTGTGCCTTCTTTCCCCAAGTCCAGCAACGACTTGGAGAGAAGGCCGTGCAAATGTGGCGCTTTCGCGGAGAATGTGTCGCGACTTTGCATCAAATGAGGGGCCGAGGCTGGGCTCGGGCCGATTTCGCCCTTCCCGTCGGCACCCGCCGGGTGCCGACGGCCGAGTTCGCCGGCGGCAATGAGGCGCGCTAGACCCAGGGACGCCGTACGGCGGCCGCCTGCTCGAACCGGTCGATGGCCGCCACCTTCTCAAGCGAGAGCCCGATGTCGTCCAGCCCGTTCATCAGGCAATGCTTGCGAAAGCCGTCCACCTCGAAGCCGAACACCCGCCCGTCGGCAGAGGTGATGGTCTGCGAGCCAAGGTCGACGGTCATCCGCGCATTGGCCCCCTTGCGCGCATCCTCCATCAGCGCCTCGACCTGCTCGGGCGGCAGCACAATGGGCAGGATGCCGTTCTTGAAGCAGTTGTTGTAGAAGATGTCGGCGAAGCTGGTCGAGACGATGGCCCGGATGCCGAAGTCCAGCAGTGCCCAGGGCGCATGTTCGCGCGACGACCCGCAGCCGAAGTTGTCGCCCGCGATCAGGATCTCGGCGTTGCGGTAGGCGGGCCGGTTCAGCACGAAATCCGGGATCTCGGCACCGTCCTGCGTGTAGCGCATCTCGTCGAACAGGTTCACGCCAAGCCCCGAGCGCTTGATGGTTTTCAGGAACTGCTTGGGGATGATCATGTCCGTGTCGATGTTCACAAGCGGCATGGGGGCGGCGATGCCGGTAAGCGTGGTGAACTTTTCCATCAGACCGTCTCCAACATCATCTCGCGCACGTCCGTGAGCCGCCCGGTCAGGGCCGCTGCCGCCGCCATTGCGGGCGAAAGCAGGTGCGTCCGCCCGCCTCGGCCCTGTCGGCCTTCGAAGTTGCGATTCGACGTCGCGGCGCAGCGCTCTCCGGGGGCGAGTTGGTCGGGGTTCATCGCGAGGCACATGGAGCACCCCGCAAGCCGCCACTCGAAGCCCGCGTCGATGAAGACCTGCGCCAGACCTTCTTCCTCGGCCTGCGCGCGCACAAGGCCCGATCCAGGAACGACCATGGCCCGCAGGCCATCCTTCTTCTTCTTGCCGCGCAGGATGGCGGCTGCCGCGCGCAGATCCTCGATCCGGCCGTTGGTGCAAGAGCCGATGAACACAGTATCGATCTCGATCTCGGACAGCCGCTGGCCCGGCACCAGACCCATGTAATCGAGCGAGCGCTTCACCGCCTCGGCTTTCCCGGCCGGGAAATCGTCCGGCGAGGGTACGACGCCGGTGATCGGAAGCACGTCCTCGGGCGAGGTGCCCCAGGTCACGACCGGGGCAATGTCCTCGCCGCGCAGGGTCACGACCTTGTCGAAATGAGCGCCCTCGTCAGTGTAGAGCGTCTTCCACCAGGCGAGCGCCGCCTCCCAGGCGGCACCCTTCGGCGCGTGCGGCCGACCCATCACATAGGCGAAGGTCTTCTCGTCGGGCGCGATCAGGCCCGCGCGTGCGCCGCCTTCGATCGCCATGTTGCAGACCGTCATGCGGCCTTCCATCGACAACTCGCGGATCGCCTGGCCGCAGTATTCGATCACATGGCCGGTGCCGCCCGCCGTGCCCGTCTCGCCGATCACGCTCAGGGTGATGTCCTTGGCGGTTACGCCGGGGCGCAGCGAGCCCGTGATCTCGACCTTCATGTTCTTGGCCTTGCGCTGGATCAGCGTCTGGGTCGCCAGCACATGCTCGACCTCGGAGGTGCCGATCCCGTGTGCAAGCGCGCCGAAGGCCCCGTGCGTCGCGGTGTGGCTGTCGCCGCAGACAACTGTCATGCCCGGCAGCGTCCAACCCTGCTCGGGGCCGACGATATGGACGATCCCCTGCCGGATGTCCGAGACAGGATAGTAGTGGATGCCGAAGTCGCGCGCGTTGCGGTCCAGCGCCTCGACCTGGATGCGGCTTTCCTCGTTGTCGATATGCGTGTCGCGGCCCGCCGTGGTCGGCACGTTGTGGTCCGGCACTGCGATGGTGCGCTGCGGCGCGCGCACGGTCCGGCCCGTCATCCGCAGCCCTTCGAAGGCCTGCGGGCTTGTGACCTCGTGCACCAGATGGCGGTCGATGTAGAGCAGGCAGGTGCCATCATCGGCCTGATGGACGACATGCGCGTCCCAGATCTTGTCGTAGAGGGTTTTCGGAGACATGGCTCTCACTCGGATTGATGGCTGTGGATTTGGGCGACGGAACAGGCGCAGGCGTCAGCCGCGCGCAAGGACCGAGACGGTCGCGCCGAAAAAGCGCCAGGGCAGGCGGGCCCGGTCGTCCATGTCGAAGAAGCGCATCATGGCCGTGACAAATACGCGCTTCCCGCCTTCGGCGCAACGGGGCGCAGAGGCGGTGGCATCCCCGGCCGGAAGGTGGCAAAACCGGCAGGGCGATGGCGGGCGGGGGTGACGGGATGAGCGGTTTTGGCAAGGGGCACCACCTGCACCTGATCGACGGTTCTGCCTACATCTTTCGGGCCTATCACGCGCTGCCGCCGCTGACGCGCAAATCGGACGGGCTGCCCATCGGGGCGGTTGCGGGGTTCTGCAACATGCTGTGGCTCGAGCTGTCACGCGATCACGGGCAGGACGTCGCGACCCATGTCGCCGTGATCTTCGACCATTCCTCCAAGACCTTCCGCAACGAGATCTTCCCCGCCTACAAGGCCAACCGCCCCGACCTGCCCGAGGACCTCAAGCCGCAGTTCCCCCTGACGCGTGAGGCGACGCGCGCCTTCAACGTGGCCTGCATCGAGACCGAGGGCTTCGAGGCCGACGACATCATCGCGACCCTCGCCTGCCAGGCTCGCAAGGCAGGCGGGCGGGTGACGATCATCTCGTCGGACAAGGACCTGATGCAGTTGGTGGGCGACGGGGTCGAGATGCTCGACCCGATGAAGAACAAGGTCATCGGGGTGGCCGAGGTCGAAGAGAAGTTCGGCGTCAAGCCCGACCGCGTGGTCGACGTGCAGGCGCTGGCGGGCGATTCGACCGACAACGTGCCGGGCGCGCCGGGCATCGGGATCAAGACGGCCGCCGCGCTGATAAACGAGTTTGGCGATCTCGAAACACTTCTGGAGCGCGCGGGCGAGATCAAGCAGGACAAGCGCCGCCAGACGCTGATCGACTTTGCCGACCAGATCCGCATCTCGAAGCAACTGGTGCAACTGCACTGCGACATGCCGGTCGGGATCGAGCTTGACGCGCTCGAGGTCCGCGAGCCCGAGCCCGAGGTCCTGCTCGGCTTTCTGAACGGGATGGAGTTTCGCACCCTGACGCGCCGCGTGGCCGAGCGCCTGAAGGTGCCGATGCCAGCGGCGACGACGCCCCTGACCCTGCCTGACAGCGCGGGCGATGCCGCGCCAGCCATCGTGATCCCGCCGCAGCCGTTCGACCATGCGGCCTACGAGGCGGTCACCGACGTGGCGGCGCTGGAGCGATGGATCGACCTCATCCGCTTTCGCGGTCATGTCGCCTTCGACGTAGAGACGACCGGCCCGGACGAGATGCAGACCGCCATCGTCGGCATCTCGCTGTGCGTCGAGGCGGGGAAGGCGTGTTATGTGCCGCTTGGCCACCGGCGCGGCGGGGGTGATCTTTTCGACGAAAGCGCGCTGGCCGAGGGGCAACTGCCGCTCGAAACCGCGCTCGCCCTGCTGAAGCCGGTGATGGAAGACCCGGCGGTCCTCAAGATCGTCCACAACGTCAAGACCGATGCCAAGGCGTTGGCCCGTCACGGCGTGGGAATCGCGTCCTTCGACGACACGATGCTCATGAGCTACGCGATGCATGCGGGGCTGCACGGGCACGGGATGGACACGCTCTGCGACCGCTACCTCAACCACACGCCGATCCCGCTGAAGTCGCTGACCGGGGCGGGCAAGGCCACGCTGACCTTCGACCGGGTGCCGGTCGACGAGGCCGTGAAATACGCGGCCGAGGATGCCGACGTCACGCTGCGCCTGTGGCGGCTGTTCCGCCCCGCGCTGCACAGGGCGCAGGTCACGACCGTATACGAAACGCTGGAGCGTCCGCTGACGCCGGTGCTGGCCGCGATGGAAGCGGCGGGCGTGCAGGTCGACCGCGATACGCTTTCGCGCATGTCCAACGCCTTCAGCCAGAAGATGGCGGCCCTTGAAGACGAGATCTACGGGCTTGCGGGCGAGCGCTTCAATCTGGGCTCGCCCAAACAGATCGGCGAGATCCTGTTCGACAAGCTGGGCCTGCAGGGCGGCGTCAAGGGCAAGACCGGGGCCTACGCGACCGGGGCAGACGTGCTCGAGGACCTCGCAGCCGAGGGGCATGACCTTGCCGCGCGGGTGCTCGATTGGCGGCAGATCGCCAAGCTGAAATCGACCTACACCGACACGTTGCAGCAGCACATCAACCCCGAGACGGGCCGCGTCCACACGACCTATTCGATCAGCGGCGCGGTCACGGGGCGGCTGTCGTCGAACGAGCCGAACCTGCAGAACATCCCGATCCGCACCGAAGAGGGCCGCCGCATCCGCGAGGCCTTCGTGGCACCGCCGGGCCGACGGCTCGTCAGTCTCGACTACAGCCAGATCGAGCTGCGTATCCTTGCCCACATCGCCGACATTCCCGCGCTCAAGACCGCGTTCCGCGAGGGCATCGACATCCACGCGATGACCGCGTCCGAGATGTTCAACGTTCCGCTGGATCAGATGACCAAGGACATCCGCAGCCGCGCCAAGGCGATCAACTTCGGGGTGATCTACGGCATCTCGGGCTTCGGCCTTGCGCGCAACCTCCGCATCCCAAGGGCGGACGCGCAGGGCTTCATCGACCGCTATTTCGAACGATTTCCCGGCATCCGCGAATACATGGACGCGACGGTCGCCTTCGCCCGCCGAACCGGCTACGTCGAGACGCTGTTCGGGCGGCGCATCAACACGCCCGAGATCAACGCCAAGGGGCCGACCGCGGGCTTCGCGCGGCGCGCCGCGATCAACGCTCCGATCCAGGGCACGGCAGCCGACGTGATCCGCCGCGCGATGATCCGCATGCCTGCCGCGATCCGAGGCGTGCCCGCGACGATGCTGTTGCAGGTGCATGACGAATTGCTGTTCGAGGTGGACGAGGACGCCGTCGAGGCGGTGATCCCGGTCATCCGCGAGGTCATGGAGGGCGCCGCCGAGCCCGCAGTCCAGCTTTCGGTGCCGCTGACCGTCGAGGCGGGAAGCGGCGCGACCTGGGGTAGCGCCCATTGAAACTGGCGGTGGCGGACGCGCCGTCTCCTTGCGACCAGGTCGTGCCGGGCGTCGGCGCAGACGATGCCGGCACGCCGCAACACAAAGTCTGCGCTCGTCTAGGGCAGCAATGCCCCCAGGTTGCGGCCGCCCAGGATGTGCAGGTGATAGTGCGGCACTTCCTGATTGCTGTCGGGC
>JANPJD010000095.1:0-21261 GCA_031425325.1 Rhodobacterales bacterium
CCGAACACCTGCCCCGCCGATCCGGCCGCAGTTGCGATACCCAGCGCCATCGACCGGTTCTCGGGCGAGGCCGCACGTCCCACCACGGCGAGGATCACGCCAAAGCCGGTCCCCGCGATGCCGAAGCCGACAAGCACCTCAAGCAGCTGGTGCTGCCCGGGTGTCACGGCGAAAGCCGACAGGACCAGCCCCGCCGCATAGAGAAGCGCACCTGCGATGATCGCGCGACGGTCGCCGAAGCGTTCGGCGAGCGCGCCGAAGATCGGCTGGCCGATGCCCCAGGCGAGGTTCTGGATCGCGATGGCCATCGAGAAGTCGGCGCGCGGCCAGCCAAACTCTTCGGCGATGGGGATTTGGAAGACGCCGAAGCTCGCACGGATCGCGAAGGACATCATCAGGATGATGCACCCGCCGATCAGGACGGGCGTGATCAGGGCGGAACGTGGCATGGACTGGCCCCCGGGGACGGCTGGACATGCAGCGTGGGCAATCCGGTCGGGGCGGTCAAGGCGGCTTGTCGTGATGTGGCCCATGCAGCCCCGCGATCGAATGGACCGCGTGACGCGGACCGCCTCATCGGCTAGACGACCGCAAGCGGGAGGCGGCATGAAACACTCGGGCGCAGGCGAGGGCTGGCAATGCGTGCTCATCTGCTGGGGCAGCCGCTATGACGTGCGTGACATCAACCGCCTCGTCACCCGCATCCGCACCGAGGCCGCGACCCCGCCCCGGATGGTGCTGATCACTGACCGCGACAGGCCGGGGCTCGACCCCGAGGTGCTGGTCCGCCCCTTCCCGCCGTTCTTTCTGCAAGAGCCGTGGACCCGCGCCGGGTGTCAGGCCAAGCTTGCGATGTTCGAGGCGGGCGTCCTGCCCGACGACCTGCCTGCCGTCTATGTCGACCTCGATACCGTCGTGACGGGTGACCTGGGCGCGGGCGTGGCAATGATGCGCGACCCCCGCTCGATCCTGATGCTGCAAAGCGCCCTTTTGCCGTTCGGGGCGCTCGGGCGGCTTGTCCACCGGCTGACCGGAGGGCGTCGCTATGCGCGGGGCAATTCGTCGGTCGTGGTGTTCCACCCCGCCGAATGCGCCTTCATCGCGGCGCGGTTCCGCGAGATCGCATCCAAGAACGCCCCGCTGGCCTTCCGCCCCACAATCGCGGATGAGCGCTTCATCAGTTGGGTCGCGCAGGACCACATGATCGCCCTGCCGCGCAGCTACGCGACGAAGCTCTCGGCCGAGTTCATGTCGCGCCTTCCTGCCCTTTTGTCGCTTCGCGCCCGCCTGCCCTGGGTGCGCCGACGGCGGGCGACGCTCGCTGCGATTACCCTCGCCGGGCCGGAGGTGAAGGCCGAGGTTCTGCTGGCCTTGCCCGACGAGGCACGGGTGCGCGACCGCAAGGGACGTCACCTGATCTGGAGCGATGCCGCGATGGGCGCGGCGCGGGCAAGGATCGTCGCGCATTATGCCGACGCGGGCTGACACCGGCCCGCTTTTCTTCCGGGTGGCGCGAGGCTAGATCACCGCCATGAGCCGTCCGCTGTCCGACATCTTTCAGGCCCGTGTCGCGGCTGGCACGCTTCGGCCCGATCCCGCCCAGCATGCGCTGCTGGACAGGCTGGACGGCCTGCGCGTCTGGCTCGAGGATCATCCCGACCGCCCGAGGGCCGGACTGCGCGGCCTCTTCTCGCGCCCCGCCACGCCGCCGCCGGGGCTATACATCTGGGGCGGGGTTGGGCGCGGCAAGTCGATGCTGATGGACCTGTTCCACCAGGCGGTCGCAATCCCGGCCAAGCGGCGCGTGCATTTCCATGCCTTCATGCAAGAGGCGCACCGCGCCATGCACCAGGCGCGCAAGACCGGCACCGAGGATGCGCTTGCCCCCTTTGCCGCGCAGGTGGCTGCGGAGGTGCGACTGCTTTGCTTTGACGAGATGCAGATCAGCGACATCACGGATGCGATGGTGGTGGGGCGGCTGTTCGAGATGCTGCTGGCCGATGGCGTGCTGATCGTCGTGACTTCGAACCGCCCGCCCGAGGACCTCTACAAGGACGGTCTGGGGCGCGAGGCCTTTCTGCCCTTCATCGCGCTGCTGCGCGAGCGTCTGACCGTGGTGGAACTGGAAAGTCCGACGGACTATCGCAGGCATCGCCTGCAGGGCGCGCAGGTCTACTTCGCGCCTGCGGGACGTGGGGCGACGCAGGCCATCGACGGCATCTGGGCTGATCTGACGGGTGGGGCCGCCCGCACGCCGCTGCGCCTGCCGCTGAACGGGCGCGAGGTCGAGGTGCCCGCCTTCGCGAACGGCGTCGGGCGCGCGACCTTCTGGGATCTCTGCGCCCGACCGCTCGGTCCCGCCGACTTCCTCGCCATCGCCGGGGCGCTGAGGGTGCTGATCCTCGAGGACATCCCCCGGCTGTCAGCCGCCAACTACAACGAGGCGAAGCGGTTCGTCACGCTGATCGACACGCTCTACGAGGCACGCGTGCGGCTGATCTGCACGGCCGCCGACGTGCCCGAACGGCTCTACCTCGAAGGCACGGGCTCGTTCGAGTTCGAGCGGACCGTCAGCCGCCTGCGCGAGATGCAGGCGGCCGACTGGGCGTCCGACGCCTGAGCCGAGATCACTCGGAGACGAGCGGATAGCTTTGCGCGTCGCCCGAGGCCCAGTCCCACATCGAACCGGAATAGTTGCGCGCCTTGATCCCGGCATCGGCGAGCACCGAGGTGACGAAGCCCGACCGGATGCCGCCCGTGCAGTATGAAACGACCTCGGTCCCCTCGCCAACGCCAAGCGCCGACAGGCGTTCGCGCAGGGCGTCTCCGGCCAGAACCTTGCCATCGGCCCCCACCAGATCGCGGAAGTAGAGATGCCGCGCACCGGGGACATGGCCGCCACGAGCTTCGCCATAGGGCGTCTCGCCCTGATACTCGCGAGGCTCGCGGGTATCGAGGATCACGACATCGGGTCTCCCGATCAGCCCCGCCAGTTCCTGCCGCGTGATGTCATAGGCATCCGTGCGCGCGACCGTGAAGTTTCCGGGCAAGCGCACCGGCTGCACTGAAACGCTCTCCCGCAAAAGCGCGTCGATCCCGCCGTTCACAAGGTAGCTCTGGCTGTGACCCAGCGAGCGCAACGTCCAGACGATGCGCCCATCCTCGCCCCAGCCGGCCTTGCTGTCGGCCACGACCACGACCGGCACGCCCTGCGAGACGCCAAGCGCCCGCAGCCTGTCGGTCAGCTCGGCGTCATCGTCGAGAAGGCGACCCTTGGTGGGCAGGTCGGGCTGGCTGAAGGTCTGCCAGGCGACGGGCATCGCCCCTTCGATCGACCGCTCGCCCCGCAAACCCTCGTCGCGGGTGTCGAGCAGAAGCGCGCCATCCGCCAGAAGCGCACGCGCCTCGGCACCCTCGACGATCCAGCCCGCGGGCGCACCCTCGGCTTCGGCAGCGACCACACCCAATCCCAGAACGGCGATCAGGCCGATCCCGAGGTGGCGCAGGGCGCGCAGGAAGGACGGTCGCTGCATCAGGTTTCCCTTTCCAAGGCTTGGGCTGCCGATATGCCCAAGCAGCGCCGCCCCGTCCACGCAGAAATCAGCGCTTCGTCTGGAATGTGAGGGCGTGGGCGTCGCGCAGCGCAGCCTTCTGCACCTTGCCCATCGCATTGCGCGGCAGCGAGGCCACCACCACCGCCCCTCGCGGCTGCTTGAAGCGCGCAAGCTGGCCGGCCACCGCGCCAAGCACCTCAGCGGGGACAAGCGTCACGCCGGGGCGCGGAACGAGGACGGCGAAGACCGCTTCCCCAAGGTCGGGATGGGGCAGGCCGATCACAGCGCTTTCCAGCACGCCCGGAACGGCATCAAGCGCCTCCTCGACCTCTTTGGGATAGATGTTGAACCCGCCCGAGATGACCAGGTCCTTCTGGCGGCCCACGATGTGCAGGTATCCGTTCGCATCGAGGCGGCCAAGATCGCCCGTCACGAAGAAGCCATCCTGCGTCATCTCGGCGGCCGTCTTTTCGGGCATCCGCCAATAGCCGCGAAAGACGTTCGGGCCCCGCACCTCGATCATGCCGACCTCGCCCGCTGGAACCTCAACGCCATCGGCAGTCAGGCGCACCTCGACCCCAGGCAGGGGAAAACCCACGCTGCCCGCCCGCCGGTCGCCCTCGTAGGGGTTCGACGTGATCATGTTGGTCTCGGTCATCCCGTAGCGTTCCAGGATGCGATGGCCGGTCCGCGCCTGGAACGCCGCGTGTGTCTCGGCCAGCAGCGGGGCCGAGCCCGAGACGAAGAGGCGCATATGCGCGGTCGCCGTCCGGTCGAAGCGCGGATCGTCCAGAAGACGGGTGTAGAAGGTCGGCACCCCCATCATCGCGCTGGCCTTGGGCAGCACGGCAAGGACCGCCCCAACGTCGAAGGCGGGCAGAAAGATCATCGCGCCCCCGGACAGGAGCGAGACGTTGCAGGCCACGAATAGACCGTGCGTGTGGAAGATCGGTAAGGCATGCAGCAGCACGTCGTCCTTGCCGAAGCGCCACAGATCGACCAGGGCGCGCGCGTTCGACAGAAGGTTCTTGTGGGTCAGCATCGCCCCCTTCGAGCGTCCCGTCGTGCCCGAGGTGTAAAGCAGGGCTGCAAGGTCGCCCTCCGCCCTCGGCATGGGATCGACCACCGGTGGGTGTCGGGCCGCGCTGTCGGTCAGGCTGCCTCTCCCGCTGGCATCAAGCGTCAGGACCGCGACCCCGTGCGAGGCCGCAAGCGGGCCAAGACCGGGCAGGCGGGCCGGATCGCAGATCAGAACGCGCGGGCCAGCATCGCCAAGGAAGTAGCCAAGCTCGGCGTCGGTGTAGGCCGTGTTGAGCGGCAGGAACACGGCCCCCAACGCCGCCGACGCCCCATAAAGCGCCAGCGCCTCGGGCGATTTCGCAACCTGAGCGGCGATCCGGTCGCCGGGGCCGACGCCCGCTGCGCGCAGGGCATTGGCCTGCCGCGCCACAAGCCCGAGGAAGGCATCGCCGCTCAGCACCCCGCCGTCGGCGAGGTAAAGCAGGGGGGCCGACCGGCCCAGAAGCGGCGCAAAGAGCGTGTCAAACAGAGGGTTCATGCACGTCCGGCCTCACCCTAAAAGTTCAGCGCGACCCCGGGCAGGCGAAGCTCCAGCATCAGGTCGCGCACTTCCTGCCGCGCCGCGATGTTCGAGATGTTGAGCTGGTCCACCCCGGTGTCCTTGAGGTCGAGTAGCGTCAGGCCACGCGGGAACAGTTCGCGGAAGATGACCCGCTCGGAAAAGCCGGGTGCGACGCGAAAGCCGATGCGACGCGACAGGTCCTCGAGCGCCTTGCCGACCTTCTTCTTGTTATGCATCTGCTGCGCCCCCAGACGGTTCCGCAGCACGATCCAGTCGATCGGCTTGAGGCCCGCCTGCGCCCGAAGCTGCCGTGCGCTCCACACCATTTCCGAATAGATGGACGGCCCTTTCACAGCCCCGGTTTCGGGGTCGACGCGGGCCAGCAGATCGAAATCGACAAAACTGTCGTTCAGCGGCGTGACCAGAGTGTCGGCAAGCGAGTGGGCGACCTGGCTAAGACGGGTGTGCGAGCCAGGGCAGTCGATGACGATGAAGTCGGACACAGGCTCGAGCGCCGAGATCGCCGCCGAAAGCCGCTGATCGAAGGCATTCTCGCCCGCGGCGAGGCCCTCGGCCTCGGGCAGCTCGCGGTAGTCGGGGGTCGGCAGGTCAAGGCCCATCCGGTCGAGATAGGCAAGCCGGTTCTCGACATAGCGCCCAAAGGTCTTCTGCCGGATGTCGAGGTCGAGCGCGCCGACCCGGTGGCCCATCCGCGCCAGCGCAGTCGCCACATGCATACAGGTGGTGGACTTACCCGAGCCGCCCTTCTCGTTCCCTACGACGATGATATGCGCCAAAGATGCGTCCCCTGCACGGCCTCCGGCTGCTCATAGCCCCGCTGCGCCGCGCTGTGCAAGTTCCCGCTTGGTCTGCTCGAGACCTTTGGAGGCGAGCCATGCGCGCCGGGCAACATCCTCGGTCAGGGCGGCGGCCCGATGAAAGGCGCCGGCGCTCTCACCGGGCCGCCCAAGCCTGGCCAACAGGGTGACCGCGCAGCGCCCAAGCGCTGTTGTCACGAGGATCTGTCTCATCGATGTCTCGCTTCCGGCAGGCCATTCCGCCTGCATCGGGATGACGTGCGACCGGATGCGACTTTGACAGCGGGCCAACGAATAACGCCGCCCCGGCATGGGACGGCGTCGATCGTTGCACTGAAGCGTCAGCTTAGAAACCGAGGCCCGCGTACTTGTTCTTGAACTTCGACACACGACCGCCGGTGTCCATCAGCTTTGCCGAACCGCCGGTCCAGGCGGGATGCGCCAAGGGGTCGATGTCGAGCGCCATCTGGTCGCCTTCCTTGCCCCAGGTCGTCTTGGTCTGGAACACGGAGCCATCGGTCATCTTGACGTTGATGACGTGGTATTCGGGGTGGATGCCCTGTTTCATCGGTTCACTCGCCCTTGGCTTTGTAATTGGTGTCTTCGACGATCCGGGCCGACTTGCCGCGACGGTCGCGCAGGTAATAGAGCTTGGCGCGGCGAACGCGGCCACGACGCACGACCTCGATGCTGTCGATGTTGGTCGAGTAAAGCGGGAAGATCCGCTCGACGCCCTCGCCGAAGCTGATCTTGCGGACCGTGAAGCTGGCCGAGATCGTGGCACCGCCCTTACGGCCGATCACGACGCCCTCGTAGGCTTGGACGCGGCTGCGGGTGCCCTCGGTCACCTTGTAGCCGACGCGCACGGTATCGCCGGCCTTGAAATCCGGGATGGTCTTGCCGAGCGACGCGATCTGCTCGGCCTCGATCTGCGCGATGAGGTTCATGCGCTGTCCTTCCAGTTGCCCACGGTTTTGCCCGGGGTGATGATGCCGCCTCAGAGCTCTCGGTCTTCGTCCGGGTCCAGATTGTGCGCTGCACAATATGCCCGCCAGAGATCAGGCCTGCGTTCTTTCGTAAGCCTTTCGGCCATGCCCCTGCGCCAGTCCGCAATGTTCGCGTGGTGGCCCGAGAGAAGAATCCCGGGTATCTCGCGACCGTCCCAGAGCGGGGGTTTCGTGTAGTGCGGGAATTCCAGCAGACCTTCGGAGAAACTCTCCTCCTCGGTCGACGCCTGATTCCCGATGACGCGGGGTATAAGTCGCACCGTCGCGTCGATCAAGGCCTGTGCCGCGATCTCGCCGCCGGTCAGGACGAAGTCACCGAGCGACACTTCCTCAAGCCCGTGCGCGTCGATCACGCGCTGATCGACGCCCTCGAACCGCCCGCATAGCATCGTCAGGCCCTGCGCCTGCGACCAGCGCCGGGCAGCGGCCTGCGTGAAGGGGCGGCCCCGCGGGGACAGATAGACGACCGGCCATTGATCACGCTGGGTCGGGGTGCCTTGGGCTGCATGGCGCAGCGCGCGGTCGACCACGTCGGCCCGCAGCACCATGCCCGCCCCGCCGCCCGCAGGAGTGTCGTCGACGTTGCGGTGCCGCCCCTCACCGAAGGTCCGCAGGTCGATCGTCTCAAGCGTCCAGAGCCCGAAGTCGAGCGCCTTGCCGGTCAGGCTTAGGCCAAGCGTCCCCGGAAAGGCATCGGGGAACAGGGTAATGATCTTGGCACGCCACGCGCCCCTGACTTGGCGCGGTTCCTCCATCAGGTCACGCGGCACGGCCGAGGCCGAGATGCTCAGACGGCCGTGGGACTTGGGCGGGATCATTCCGTCTCGTCCGGCAGGTCGACGACGATGCGGCGGGCGGCAAGATCGACCGTCGGCACCACCTCGCGCGTGAAAGGCAAAAGCAGCGACTCCTTGCGGGCCGGCGCAAGGATTTCAATCAGATCGCCCGCCCCGTGATTATGAACGGCATGAAGCCGGCCGACCGGCGCGCCGCCGGTATCGACGACGTCGAGGCCGATCAGGTCGGCGTGGTAGAACTCGTCATCCCCAAGCGAGGGCAGCTTCGCCTTGTCGACGAAAAGGCTCGTGCCCTTCAGCGCGTCTGCCTCCTCCTTGGTGCCGACGCCGGACAGCCGCGCCCCCAGGCCGCCCGCGACGGGGCGCGTCAGGGTCACCTTGAAGCTGCGGCTGCCATCCTCGGTATAGAGCGGCCCGTACGAGGCGATATCCTCGGGGGTGGAGCAGAAGCTTTTCAGGCGCACCTCGCCCTTGACGCCATACGATCCGGCGATGGCGCCTACGCAGATGCGGTCGGGTGGGGTCATGGCGCGTCTCCGGGATGGCGGGCGGCCCCCTGCGACGGGCCGCCCGAAAGCGTCACTCCGCCTCGGCGGGGGCTTCGGCGCGCGCGGCCTTCTTCTTGGCCAGCTCGGCCATGCGCTTGCCGGGAACGGCGGCCTTGGGGTTGTTGCGGACGGTCTTTTCGCGAACGCCTGCGGCTTCAAGCATGCGCGCGATCCGGTCGGTCGGCTGCGCGCCCTGGCCCAGCCAGTACTGCACACGCTCGACGTTCATCTTGATGCGGTCTTCGCTGTCCTTGGCCAGAAGCGGGTTGTAGGTGCCAAGCTTCTCGAGGAAGCGGCCGTTGCGCGGCATCCGGCTGTCGGTCGCCACGATCGAGTAGAACGGGCGCTTCTTGCTGCCGCCACGGGCAAGGCGGATCTTCATGGACATGGTGTGGTCTCCTTGGGGTTCAAACCGGGGAAGTCCCGGTCATTTCTGAAGTTTGACGTGGTGCCTGATGACTTCCGAGATGATGAAGCTCAGGAACTTCTTGGCGAGATCGGGATCGAGGTCGGCCTCTTGCGCCAACTGGTCCAGCCGGGCCATCTGGCGCGCCTCGCGGTCGGGGTCCGAGGGCGGAAGGTTGTGCTCGGCCTTCAGCCGCCCCACCGCCTGCGTGCGCTTGAATCGCTCGGCCAGCGTGTAGACGAGGATCGCGTCCAGCCGGTCGATGCTGGCGCGATGCTCGGCGAGAAGCGCCTCGGCGCGGATGGCGTCGTCGGTCATGCGGTCACCTCGGCGGGCCGGGGATGGCGATAGACATGGCAGTTCCGGTCGCCGGGCGACTTCGGCGCGGCGTCGTCCCGCACGGCACCCATCCGCTGGGCCAGTGCGACGGAGCGTGTATTTCCGGCGTCGATATAGCTGACGGCCGTGGTCCAGCCGAGGTCGCGGAAGGCATGATCGCGCGTGGCTACCGCCGCCTCGAAGGCATAGCCCTTGCCTTCGGCCTCGGCTGTCAGGATCGACCATGCGATCTCGCGCTCGGGGGCTTCGATCGGGTGCCAGGGGCCGACGAGGCCCAGAGCCCCCTCCTTGCCGCGCTCGGTCACCACGAACGCGCCGTAGCCGCGCAAGACCCACATGCCGATGGCATGGCAGAAGCTGCGCCAGACCTTGGCCTCGTCCATCGCCTCGCCGTCGCGCAGGAAGGACGAGCGCGGACCGGCCATGAAGGCGCGGAACACGGGCCAGTCGCCGGCCTGCGGCGCGCGCAGGGTCAGACGCTCGGTCTCGAGGACCGGAGTGCTGGCCAGCGTGACACTCATGCGAGCCGCCGGCGGGGCAAGGGGCGATCTTCCGGACGAACGTGCGCGGTTGGCATCGGGCGCGTCATTTCTTCTTCATCAGCCCCGACAGGCCCTGCGGCAGCGTCAGGCCGCGCGGCATCCCGCCACCCATGCCCTGCGCCATGCCGCGCGCCATTTCTTCCATCTGACCGCCGTCCATCTTGGACAGGTCGGGGCCCTTGCCCATCATCTGCTTGATGGCGGCCTTCATCATGCCGCCCTTGCCCATCTTCTTCATCATGTCGGCCATCTGACGGTGCTGCTTCAGCAGCTTGTTCAGTTCCGACACTTCCAGCCCCGACCCGGCGGCGATGCGCTTCTTGCGGCTGGCTTGCAGCAGGTCCGGATTCGCCCGCTCTTTCTTGGTCATCGAGTTGATGAGGGCGATCTGGCGGCGCAGCATCAGGTCGTCGAGACCCGCCTCGGCCGCCTGTTTCTGCATCTTGCCCATGCCGGGCATCATGCCCATCAGGCCCTGCATCCCGCCCATCTTCAGCATCTGGTCAAGCTGGCCCTTGAGGTCGTTCATGTTGAACAGCCCCTTCTGGAACCGCTTCATCATGCGCTCGGCCTGCTCGGCCTCGAACGTCTCCTGCGCCCTCTCGACCAGGGCCACGATGTCGCCCATCCCGAGGATGCGGCCCGCGACGCGCTCGGGCTCGAAGGTTTCGAGCGCGTCCATCTTCTCGCCGAGGCCGACGAAGCGGATCGGCTTGCCGGTGATCGCGCGCATCGACAGGGCCGCACCGCCGCGCCCGTCGCCGTCCATCCGCGTCAGCACAACGCCCGTGATGCCGAGCTTTCCGTCGAACTCTGTCGCGACGTTGACCGCGTCCTGCCCGGTCAGGCCGTCGACCACGAGCAGCGTCTCGCGCGGCTGCGCGATCTCGCGGACGGCGATGACCTCGTCCATAAGCACGTCGTCGATGTGCAGACGGCCTGCGGTGTCGAGCATGTAGACGTCGTAGCCGCCAAGGCTCGCCTGCGTCTTGGCGCGCCGCGCGATCTGGACAGCCGTCTCGCCCTTGACGATGGGCAGTGTGTCGACACCGATCTGCGCGCCGAGGATCTGCAGCTGCTCCATCGCCGCCGGACGGTTCGTGTCGAGCGAGGCAAGGAGCAGGCGCTTGCCGTTCTTCTCTTTCAGCCGCTTGGCAAGCTTGGCCGTCGTCGTCGTCTTGCCCGACCCTTGCAGGCCGACCATCAGGATCGCCGATGGCGGATTGTCGATCTTCAGCGCCTCGGGCGCATCGTCGCCAGAAAGCACGCGGATCAGTTCGTCATGGACGATCTTTACGACTTGCTGGCCCGGCGTGATCGAGCGTGTCACCGCTTGTCCGGTCGCCTTGTCCTGCACGCGCTTGACGAAGTCGCGCGCTACGGGCAGCGAGACGTCCGCCTCGAGCAGCGCGGTGCGGACCTCGCGCAGCGCGGTCGCGACGTCGGCATCCGAAAGCGCGCCCTGCTTGGTCAGCCGGTCGAACACGCCGCCAAGGCGTTCGGACAGGTTCTCGAACATGCGCTGTCTCCTTCGACGGTTGCATCCTGCCCCGACATGGTGCCGGGACGCCCAAGACGCCAGCCCGCAGGATGGCAAACGACAAACACGCCCACGGGCGCGACGCGCTGGTGGACGGCGATCCCGGGCAAAGACCCGGGACCGGAAATCTGGCGATCTCCGGATGGCTGGGCGATTAGGCCGTTCCAGCCGCCGAGTCAAGGCAGCCGCTCGCCCGGACAGGCGCGCCACTGGTCAGACCGTTTCGCTGTGCTAAAACCTGCTGCGCGAGACGGAAGGGACAGACGATGTCGGATGGTGTGATCTATGTGGCCGAGGGGCGCGACTACCTCGACCTTGCGTCCCGGTCGGCCCGCAGCCTGCGCGCGCTCAACATCGGCATCGCGATCGACCTGTACACCGACCAGCCTGTCGCTCCGGGGCTGTTCGACCGTGTCCATCCGATCCCGGCGGGTCCGACGCCCAAGCTGGCCTGCCTGCCCGAGACGCGATTCGAGCGGACGCTCTACCTCGATTGCGACACCCTGGCGCTCGCACCGCTTGGCGATCTGTTCGATATCCTCCAGCGGTTCGAGCTGGCGATCGCGCATGACGTGCGCCGGACATCGTCGCTTGTCCGCGAGGGCGTGACCGAGGTCGTGCCCTATGCTTTTCCGCAGATGAATGCAGGCGTCATGCTGTACCGGCGGTCGGACCGGATGATGGAGTTTCTGCACGCCTGGCAGATCGCCTATGCCGAGGCAGGAAAGATGCGCGACCAGCCTTCGCTGCGCGACCTGCTGTGGTCGAGTGACCTGCGCTTCTACGTCCTGCCGCCCGAGTTCAACCTGCGGCGCGTGACGGTGCTCGACGCGTGGGAGCCGCTCGACGCGCGGCCGACCATCCTGCATTCGCACCGCCTGCTGCAACACCTGCGCGGCGCCGAGGTCAGGCTGGACACCCTGGCCCAGATCCTGCCGGAAGAGCGCCGCGCACGGGCCGACGAATGGCGCGAGGCCGGATTGCCGGACCCTGCCCTTGGCGGCGACGCGGTTGCGCCTTTCCTGTGGGCCGAATCGCAGGTTTCAGCGCAGGCCGAGGCCGCCGAGTAATCGGGTTCAGGCAGCTTTCGCGTTGTTTTCGGGCAGCGCTTCGATAGGCTGTTCAGGAATGCACAGTCAGCAGGAAGTGCCATGTCCTTCGACAACTGGGACGAAATCCGCACTGCGTTTCAGGTCGCCCGCATCGGCACTGTTTCGGGCGCGGCCGAGGTTCTGGGGGTCCACCACGCGACCGTGATCCGGCACATCGACGCGCTTGAGCGGCGGCTCGGGGCGAAGCTGTTCCAGCGTCATGCGCGGGGCTACACGCCGACCGAAGCGGGCCGCGACCTGCAGCTGGTGGCGCAGGCGACCGAGGATCAGTTCGGGCAGCTTTCGGGACGCATCCGTGGGCAAGGCACGACCGTGACGGGCGAGCTGGTGGTGACGTCCATCACCGGGATCGCGGACCTGGTGACGCCCGTCTTCGTCTCGTTCCAGGCACTTCATCCCGAGGTGCGGGTGCGCTTCATGGCCGACACGCGGGTGTTCCGGCTGGAATACGGCGAGGCACATGTCGCGATCCGCGCTGGGTCCACCCCGGAAGAGCCCGACAACGTCGTCCAACCCCTCGCAGTGGCGCGCTGGGCCCTCTATGCGTCGCGCGGCTATATCGAGACGCATGGCATGCCGGCGGGCGAAGAGGACTTCGTGCACCACAGGTTCATCGGCACGAACGGCGACACTATGCGCGCGCCGTTCCACCGATGGCTGCGCGAGCGGGTTCCCGACGAGAACTTCACCTTCCTCGCAACCGAAGCGGCGACGATGGAGCAGGCAGTCCGCAACGGGGCGGGCATCGGCTTCGTGGGGCTTCGGATCGCGCAGGGCGATCCTGACCTCGTGCCGGTGATGCCGCCCCGAACCGAATGGGATGCGCCCTTGTGGTTGGTTACCCATGTCGACCTGCATCGGACGACAAAGGTTCAGGCCTTCCTCGCGCACATCAAGGAAGCCGCACGGGGCTGGACAGTCGTCTGACGATTGCGTCTTGACGCGGCGGGTACATCGTCTATGTGAATGAACATTCATTCATGCGTGGCGCTTGGCCTCGGCCACGCCGTGCGAGTCAGGGCGGCCCATGACCATCGAGACCCCTCAGCATCAGGCCACGTTTGCGCGCAGCGCCAGCGAGCAGGACGAGCGCATGGCGGCGATCCTCGTCTCGGTGCGGGACGCCTTCATCGAGAAGGGCTTCGACGGGGCGTCGATGCAGGATCTGGCCCGCGCGGCCGGGATGAGCGTGGGCAACTTCTACCGTTACTTCCCGTCAAAGAGCGCCATCGTCGCGGCCATTGTCGGCATGGACCTGCGCGAGGTCGAGGCCGAGTTCGCGACGATCGCCACATCGCCGGACCCGCTCGGCACGCTTCGCACGATCCTCGGACAGCACATCGACGGAACCTGTGCAGGCGACTGCGCGCTTTTTGCCGAGATCACCGCGGCGGCGCTCCGCAAGGCCGAGATCGGCGGGATCGTCGGCAAACTCGAGGCCGAGATCCATTCATACCTTGTCGCGGTCTTCGCCCTTATCACGGGTCGGACGCATGAGGATGCGGCCCGGCGTTACGGCGGACATGCGGGCCTCGTCATGATGATGATCAAGGCCAACGGAATGCGGCGACCGACCGGCAGCAAGGCCGAGACTGATCTGAACGAGATGATCCTTCGAACAATCGACAGGACGCTTGATGAAATCGCGAATGACGCTGTGAAGGTCTGACATGAACCGGTTGCTTTCCCTTGTGCTGGCCGCCTCGCTTGCCGCGCTGCCGATAACCGTCCATGCGGCCGACCCCGTCGCGGAAGGCGCGGCCGTGCCGGCCCCCAGCCTGCCCGCGATCACCGTCTCGCCCGTCGAGACCCGCCTGCTGCGCGACCGTGTGGTCGGATCGGGGCTTGTGGTCGCGGTGGACCGGGTTCTGGTCCAACCGTTGATCGAAGGCCAACCCATCGAGACGCTCGAGGTTGATGTCGGTGACATGGTCACCAAAGGACAGGTGCTGGCCCGGCTGTCGAAGTCCACGCTCCGTTTGCAGGAAAGCCAGTTCGCGGCACAGCGGGCTTCTGCCGAAGCGGCCATCGCCCAGGCCGAAGCCCAGTTGCTCGAGGCGCAGGCCGCCTCGGACGAGGCGACGCGGGTGAACGAGCGCACTCAGCAGTTGCGGGCGCAGGGGTCTTCCTCACAGGCGGCAGCCGACACGGCCCGATCCTCGGCAATGGCGGCTGCGGCAGGCGTGCAAGCAGCGACGCAGGGTCTGGCCGCAGCCCGCGCGCAGCTTGCGCTTGTGGACGCGCAGATCGAGGACCTTCAACTTCAGTTGTCGCGCACCGAAGTGGTCGCGCCCGTCGCGGGCCAGGTGGTCGAGCGCAATGCCCTGGTCGGCAGCATCGCCACGGCGTCGGGCGATCCGATGTTCGTGATCGTGCGCGACAACGCGCTCGAGTTGCGCGCACAGGTCGCCGAGCGCTTCGTCGGAAAGGTGATGTCCGGGCAGGGCGTGGTCATGCAGGGCGTCGGGCAGCCGACCGCCCTGACCGGCAAGGTGCGGCTTGTGGCCCCGTCGATCGAGTTGACCTCGCGCCTCGGCGAGGTGCGGATCGCCATCGACCAATCCGACCTTGTGCGCTCCGGCATGTTCCTCGACGCGCACATCCTGGCCGCCGAGCGCGAGACGCTCTCTGTACCCGTTTCGGCTATCGCAACCGGCACCGAGGGCGTCGCTGTGATGCGCGTCGTCGACGGGCTCGTGGAACGCGTCCCGGTGGAACTGGGCATCCGCGAAGGCGGATATGTCGAGATCCTGAGCGGAGTCGCCGCAGGCGACCTCGTCGTCACGAAGGCTGCCGCCTTCGTTCGCGACGGAGACAAGATAAACCCCGTGCCCGCCCCCGTCGGCACGAACTGAGGCAACTGCGATGAACTTCTCTGCCTGGTCCATCCGCAATCCGATCGCGCCGATCCTCGGCTTCTTCATTCTCATGGTGCTGGGCTGGCAGGCGTTCAACGCCCTGCCGATCACGCGCTTTCCCAACATCGACGTTCCGCTTGTCGCCGTGACCGTCTCGCAGTCCGGCGCGGCCCCGGCCGAGCTTGAGACGCAGGTGACGAAAGAGATCGAAGATGCCGTGGCGGGTATCACGGGGGTCAAGAACATCATCTCGACCGTGACCGACGGCGTGTCCACCACCGCCGTCGAGTTCCGTATGGAGGTGCCGACCGAGCAGGCGGTGCAGGACGTCAAGGACAAGATCGACCAGATCATCGGCGATCTTCCGGCAGGCGTCGAAGCGCCGATCGTCACCCGCATCGACGTCGAGGGCCAGGCGATCATGACCTTCGCGGTCTCGTCGCCCAACATGGCGCTCGAGGAACTGTCCTGGTTCGTGGACGACACCATCACCCGCGCACTGCAGGGCCTGCCCGGCGTCGGGCGGGTCGACCGCTATGGCGGCGCGGACCGCGAGATCAGGATCGAGCTCGATCCCGTGCGCCTCGACAGCTACGGCATCAGCGCCGCCGACGTGAACGACCAGCTGCGCGCGACGAACACCAACCTCGGCGCTGGCCGGGCCGAACTTGGTTCGGGCGAGCAGGCCATCCGCACACTGGGCGACGCCGAGACGGCCGAAAGCCTTGCCAACACGACCATCGCGCTGCCGCGGGGCGGCTTTGTCCGGCTGAACGATCTGGGCGAGGTGCTCGACACCTATCAGGAATTGCGGTCCTTTTCGCGCCTGAACAGCGAGCAGGTTGTCACCTTCGCCGTCTTCCGCGCCAAGGGCGCCAGCGAAGTCAGCGTAGCCGAGGTGACGAACGCGGCCCTCGACGAGATCCGCACTGCGAACCCGGATGTCGCGATCTCGCTCGTCGACGACACGGTCTATTACACCTACGGCAACTACAAGGCGGCGCTTCACACCCTGATAGAGGGTGCGATCCTTGCTGTTCTCGTGGTTCTCGCCTTCCTCAAGAACTGGCGGGCGACGATGATCGCGGCCGTGGCATTGCCGCTATCCGCCATCCCCACCTTCTGGGTGATGGACCTGCTCGGCTTCTCGCTGAACCTTGTCAGTTTCCTCGCGATCACGCTTGCCACGGGTATCCTTGTCGACGACGCGATCGTCGAGGTCGAGAACATCGCGCGACACATGAGGATGGGCAAGACGCCCTACCGCGCTGCCATCGAGGCCGCTGACGAGATCGGTCTTGCGGTGATCGCGACCTCGGCCACCATCGTCGCGGTGTTCGTGCCGGTCTCTTTCATGCCGGGGATTCCGGGGCAGTATTTCCGGCAGTTCGGTCTGACCGTCGCCATCGCCGTCATTTTCTCGCTTTTGGTGGCGCGCCTCATAACCCCGCTGATGGCCGCCTACCTGATGCGCGATCGCGACGCGCACATGGAAGACGAGAGCGACGGCTGGTTCATGCGGGGCTACCTGCGGTTCGTGAGGGCGACGACGGCGGGCAGGTTCCTGTTCGTCCCGGCGCGCTACCTGACCCTCGTCGCCGCCATCGCCGTGCTTGCCGTCTCGATCTTCTTCATGATCCGCATACCCGGCAGCTTCATTCCCGCCGAGGACGTCAGCCGCATCCCGATCAGCGTGGAGCTTCCTCCAGGCTCGACGCTAGAGGAAACCGACCGCACCACGCTGGCGATGGTCGAGGCGATCCGCGATGTCGATGGCGTAATGAACGTCTTCGTGCTGGGCGGCTCGTCCCCGACCGGTGATCTGGATGTGCGGCGCGCCAGCGTAACCGTGCTGCTCGACAAGCTAGACCATTCGCTGATCCACAGGCTGCACAGTCTGGCGACCGACATTCCCGTCGTCGGTGCGCTTCTACCGGAACCCGTGCCCAACGGCCGGACCCGCCCGCAGAACGTGATCGAGGCCGAGATCTTCGCCCGGCTGGCGGACGTGCCCGACATCCGCGCCGTCAAGCTGAACGACCGGGGCGAGCGTGACATCAGCTTCTCGATCCTGTCGACCAGCGAGGCCGATCTGAACATTGCTGTCGGACGCCTGGAAGAGGCGTTGCGGGGCGATCCGCTGCTTGCGAACGTGTCGTCCGAAGGCGCGCTGCCACGACCCGAAATCCAGATCACCCCCCGTCGCGAAGAGGCGGCCAGGCTTGGGGTGACCACGGCGCAGATCGCCCAGGTCGTGCGCGTGGCGACCATCGGCGACATCGACGCGGCCCTGGCAAAGGTGTCGATCGACGACCGCCTGATCCCGGTGCGGGTGCAACTGAACGAGGCATCGCGCAACGATCTTGCCCGCCTGTCGTCGCTCAAGCTCACGACCGCTTCGGGCACGCAGATCCCGTTGAGTTCGGTGGCGGACGTCCGGCTGTCCGAGGGACCAAGCGTGGTAGACCGGCTGAACCGCGAGCGCCGCGCGACCATCGCCGCGAACCTGCCGGTCGGCGTCGCCCTTGGCAGCGCAAGTGCGCGGTTCAACGAGATCGTCGCGGGGGTCGAGTTGCCGCCGACCGTGCGGGTGCAGGAATCGGGCGATGCCGAGGTGCAGCAGGAACTGACCGCAGCCTTCGGCAACGCCATGATCATGGGCCTGATGCTGGTGCTGACGGTGCTAATCCTGCTTTTCGCCAGCGTGATTCAGCCCTTCACGATCCTTCTGTCACTGCCGCTCGCCATTGGCGGCGTGGCTGCGGCACTGATCCTGACGGGAAGTGCCGTCTCGATGCCGGTGCTGATCGGCATCCTGATGCTGATGGGCATCGTCACCAAGAACGCCATCCTTCTGGTCGACTTCGCCGTCGAGATGCAGCGTCAGGGCATGGGCCGCTTCGAAGCGGTGATGGAGGCAGGGCACAAGCGCGCGCGGCCGATCGTCATGACATCCATCGCGATGTCGGCGGGCATGCTGCCCTCGGCGCTCGGGGTGGGTGAAGGCGGCTCGTTTCGCGCGCCAATGGCGACCGCAGTGATCGGCGGCATCATCGTGTCGACGGTACTGAGCCTAGTGATCGTGCCCGCATTCTACCTGATCATGGACGACCTGTCGCATCTTCTGGCCAGGCTGTTCCGCAATGTCGTCGGACCGAAAGAGGCAGAACCAGAGGTCCTCGACCCCGAGACGATGACGGCGCGTCTGGAAGAGCGCGGCAACGAGATCGCTGCATTGAACGACCGGATTGCCCGGCTGGAAAGCGGGCCGAGACGGCCGGCGGCGCTGCACGTCGCAGAGTGACAAGGCTCGCCCGGCGTCAGGCCGGGCCGCCTCGTCAGGCCTGCTCGCGCCCGTCCAGGATCGCAGGGTTCCAGAACCTTACCGTCACCTGCCCGCGAAGGCCCGCGCGGGTCGCGGGATCGGCCTGAAAGAGCGCCATCGCCTCATCGCGCGTCGGCGCATCGAGGATCAGCAGACTTCCGACCTGCGTCACGCCGTCATTGTCCCGCAGGCTGCCCGCCGCGAGGATGCGGTCGCGGATCGACCGCTCATAGGCCCAGTGTGCCGCCATCAGCGCGGTGTCGGCCCGCAGGCGGGGGCCATCGGCGGAGTCCTCGGCGACGATCATCCAGGCCATGTCTGCCTCCTACAGCCGCGCCCCAAGGCGCGCGCCCTGGTCAATCGCCCGCTTGGCGTCGAGTTCGGTGGCGACATCAGCCCCGCCGATGACATGTACCGCACGCCCCGCGGCCACAAGCGCATCGGCAAGGTCGCGCCGCGGCACCTGACCGGCGCAGAGCACGACGGTATCGGCTTCGATCAGCTCGGTGCCGCCCTGGTCTCGCAGGATGGTCAGCCCCTCGGGGCCGATCCTCTCGTAACTTACGCCCCCCTCCATCCGCACGCGCTTCATCGCAAGGCTTGCGCGGTGAATCCATCCGGTCGTCTTGCCAAGTCCCTTCCCCGGTCGTCCCGCCTTGCGCTGCAACAGCACAACCTCGCGGGCGGGCGGCACGGGGCGGGGTCCTTCGGGCGCAAGTCCGCCGGGGTCAAGCGCGGGGTCCCCCACCCCCCACTCGCGCCGCCAGAGATCGGGCCGCAGAGTCGGGCTGTCGCCCTGGTGGACAAGGAACTCGGCCACGTCAAAGCCGATGCCCCCCGCCCCGACGACGGCGACGCGCGGGCCAACGGGCGCCCCGCGCAGGACGTCGATGTAGTCCAGGGCATACTCCTGTCCGGCAATCCCCGGGTCGCGCGGAAGAACACCGGTCGCGATCACCACCTCGTCGAAGCCACAGAGATCGGCGGGCGTCGCCTCGACCCCAAGGCGCACCTCGATCCCCACGGCCTCTACCATCGTCTCGAACCAGCGCACCAGACCGTCGAACTCCTCCTTGCCCGGCACTTGCCGAGCGAGGTTGAGCTGCCCGCCCAGCGCCGTCGCCGCCTCGAACAGCGTCACGCGATGCCCGCGTTCGGCCGCCACCATGGCGCACATCAGGCCCGCCGCCCCGCCGCCGACGACCGCGATGCGCTTTGGCGTGGGGGTTGGGTCATAGGTCAGTTCAGTCTCATGGCAGGCGCGCGGGTTCACGAGACACGAGGTCATCCGCCCCGAAAAGGTGTGATCGAGACAGGCCTGGTTGCACGCGATACAGGGCGCGATCCGGTCGGCCTGCCCACGCGCCGCCTTGGCGATAAAATCGGCATCCGCAAGGAAGGGGCGTGCCATGCTGACCATGTCGGCCACCCCACCCGCAAGCAGCGCCTCGGCCACCTCGGGGCGGTTGATGCGGTTCGATGCGATCACCGGAATGCCGACCTCGGGGCGCAGCCGTCCGGTCAGATGCGCGAAAGCGGCGCGCGGCACGCTGGTCGCGATGGTGGGCACCCGCGCCTCGTGCCAACCGATGCCCGTGTTCAGAATCGTGGCCCCCGCGGCCTCGATGGCACGCGCAAGGGTCAGGACCTCATCCCAGGTAGAGCCGTCGGGCACGAGGTCTATCAGCGAAATGCGGTAGATCAGAATGAAGCCTGGGCCGGTCGCGGCCCGGATACGCGAGACGACCTCGACCGGCAGACGGATGCGGTTCGCATAGTCGCCGCCCCATCCGTCGGTCCGGTGGTTGGTGTGGCGGGCGATGAACTGGTTCAGAAAGTAGCCCTCGCTGCCCATAACCTCGACCCCGTCATAGCCCGCGTCCTGGGCCCGGGTGGCGGCGCTGACCATGTCGGCGATCTGCGCTTCGATCCCCGCCTCGTCGAGGGCGCGCGGGGCAAAGGGCGAGATCGGTGATTTCAGGGCGCTCGGCGCGACGCACTCGGGGCCGTAGGCGTAGCGCCCGGCATGCAGGATCTGCATCGCGATGCGGCTGCCCTCGGCGTGGACGCGGTCGGTCACGATGCGGTGGTTCGCGATGTCCTTGGCGCCGAACAGCCCCGCCGCCCCCGGAAAGACGCCACCCTCGCGGTTCGGGGCCATCCCGCCCGTGACGATCAGGCCGACGCCCCCCCGCGCGCGGGCAGCGTAGAAGGCGGCGACGCGGTTCCAGTCGCCCGTCTCCTCGAGCCCGGTATGCATGGAACCCATCATGGCGCGGTTCGGCAGGGTCACGCCACCAAGCGTGATGGGCGAAAGAAGGTGGGGATAGGGTGTCATCGCCTGCCTCGTTGCAGCTTAGCCAAGCATGGTCCGGGGCGGTCGCAGTGTCACGCCGGACGCGGCGTCAGACCCGGGTGTGTTGTGCAGGGCGCATGGCGCACATGCGGGGGCAGGCGGTGTCCGCGATTAGGCAGACCCCATATCCCATCCATGACCCAGACCCAGAACACCCCGCCCCGCCCCCTGCCCGCACCCGAAGATGCGCTGGCCTATTTCGTTGCACCGTTCCAAAGGAACCGTCCGGCTCCGTTGCCGGCAGAACCGCTGGACCAGATGTTCGGCTACTACGACGCCGCCTGATCAGAAGGCTGCCCGCGCCCGCCTGGACACGACGACATCGCGGATCACGATGCTGCCCTGCAACGGCCTCTCGAGGATGACGTCGGCCCAAGCCTCGGCAATGTGCGCTTCGGTCAAATCAGAGTGACCAAGGTCGAAGTCGATCACCTTCTCGGCTGTCTCCGGCAGACGCCGGACGATCTGATCGACGTT
>JANPJD010000096.1:0-8328 GCA_031425325.1 Rhodobacterales bacterium
AGCGCCCGTGCGCCGAGCGGATTGGTCGGCCCGCCGGGCTGCCCCTTTTCCCATTTCGCGAGCCGGGGATCACGCTCGATCATCTCGGGCGGCGGCGTCCAGGTGGGCCAGGGCTTGCGGTTCGTGACCTGTGCGACCCCCGCCCATTCGAACCCTGCCTTGCCGACCGAGATGCCGTAGCGGATCGCGGTGCTTGGCCCGGTGACGAAGTAAAGATGGCGCTGCGCCGGATCGACGATGACCGTGCCCGGCACCTCTTCGGTCGGATAGTAGACCGTCTGGCGCTGATACTGCGCCGGAAGACCTTCCAGCGGGATCGCGGGGATCGCAAAGGTCCCGTCCTGCCGCGCAACATAGGCACCGCTCTCGATCTTCGGCTCGGGCGGCGTCGCAAGACCCGCCTCGATCAGCGCGGGATCGGCAACGCAGGCCGACAGCGTGAGGGCAGCCATCGCCGCCAGCGCTGCGTGGCGCAGCCGTGTCACAGTCAGCATCGCAAGCCCGTTCTTATCCGTTTCGCATTGTCTCGTCAGTCTAGACCACTTGTCGCACAGGGTCAAAGCAGTCGCATCCGCGCTACTAGAGGTCGAGCGTAAGTTGTGCCGGTTCAGGCTGCACCCCCGCCTTGCGCGCGCGGGCCTTGGCGCGGTCGTTGACGAAGCGCCCCGTGCCGTCCGACCGGCTTGCGTGCCGCTGGACCACGCGGGCGGCCTGATGCGCGAAGTCCGCACTTTTCCGCAGACCCCAGACGGCGTCACGGGCCTCGCGCGCCGCCTCGGCCACGTCGATGACCGGGGCGGGATAGCGGCGGCCCAGCAAGCCCCGTGCGCCGGGCCAGAGCCACGGCTCTTGCAGGAAGGCATCGGGCACCTCGGCCAGTTCGGGCAGCCAGCGGCGGGTAAAGGCGCCTGTCGGGTCTTGGTCGTGCCCCTGCTTGACAGGATTGTAGATGCGGATCGTGTTGATGCCGGTCGTGCCGGACTGCATCTGCACCTGCGGCCAGTGAATCCCCGGCTCGTAATCGGTGAAAAGCCGCGCCAGCACCGGCCCTGTCGCACGCCAGTCGAGCCAGAGGTGATAGCTTGCGACCGCCGTCACCATGCTCCGCATCCGGAAATTGAGCCAGCCCGTCGCCGCGAGATAGCGCATGCAGGCATCGACGAAGGGCAGGCCCGTCTCGCCCGCCGACCACGCGGCCAGCCGCGCGGCGTCGGGGTCGCGCGGGCGCAGCGCCTCGGTCGCGGGGTGCAGGCACCGCGTCTCGATCGAGGGCTGATCCTCGAGCTTCTGCATGAAGTGATCGCGCCAGGCGAGGCGGCTCTGGAAACTCTTCAGCGACGGCCCCCAGCCGCCGCCGGGCCGTTCGGCCTGCCGGGCGGCGACGGCCTGCACCACCTCGCGCACCGATAGGGTGCCCAGAGCGAAATGCGGCGACAGGCGCGAGCAGGCCCGTTCGCCCGTCACGGGCGAGGACATGGCGGCGCGGTAGGGCTCTCCGCGCGCGCCGAGGAAGCTGTCGAGCAGCGCCACCCCCTGCCCGCGCCCGCCGACCTCGCGGTGTGGGCAACGATCCTCGGGCAGGCGCAGCGCGCGGGCCGTGGGGATCGGGCCGGGTTCAAGGCCCGGCACCGCCTGAAGCGCAGGCACCCCGGCAGGGTCGGCCAGCATGTAGCCGTCGCGCAGCCGCGCCCAGCCGTCGCGGCTTCGCAGGCGCCGCACGACGCCCGACTGCGGCATCTCCTGCCACGCAATGCCCGCGGCGCGCGCCCAAGCCGCAACACGCCTGTCGCGGGCATAGGTCCAGAGGTTCCCGGTCTCTTCATGGCTTACAATACGTCCGACCTTGTGGGCGCGGCAGAGCGTCTCGAGTACCCCGACCGCCTCGCCCGTCCGCACGATCAGCGGCGCGCCGAGGGCTGCGAGGTCGTCACGCAGCCCGGCCAGACACTCGGCGGTGAAGCCCCACTGGCGGGCCGAGGTGTCGGGCAGCCGCCAGTAGTCCGGCTCGACGATGTAAAGCGGCAGGACGGGACCCAGCGCCGCCGCGTGGGCCAGCGCGGATTGATCGGCGACCCGCAGGTCGCGCTTGAACCAGACGAGGGTGGGCCGAGTCATACCCGGAACATATCGTGATCGGCGCGGGCCGCAATGCGCCTCGCGCCGATCCGCTTGCGCGATCTCAGGCGCGGGTCTGCCTGCGCCGCCGGATCAGGCCAAGAGCCGCGATCCCCGTGCCTAGCAAAAGCGCGCCGCCCGGAAGCGGCACGGGGGCGGGAACGACGGCAAGATCGTCGAGCGCGCCGAAGCCATCGCCCAAAGCCCCGATATAGGTCGCGGCCACCGTGCCGTCCGTGGCCGACAGCACGAAGGAATAAAGCCCCTGCCCCGCTGCGGTCGTGAGCAGCGCAAAGGCCGTGTTGTCGCCCTCGGCCCGCGAGAAGATGTCAAAGCCGCCCGCCGCCGTGAAGTCGAGCGGCTGGCCGTCGACGGTGATCCGCCCGACCGTGGTCAGGACACCCGTGTTGTTGGCAAGCCGTGCCAGGCTGTCGGTCTGCGCGTCGACGACGAACTGGTCGTTCGCTGCGGGCATCGCGACCTGGTTCGTATAGGCGTTCGCAAAGACCGACGGATCGACACCGGCATTGGCATCGCCCGGCCCGTAGGCCAGCGTCGTGAAGGCCGAGACCGAGGCCGGGGTCGTATTGGGAAAGAACACCTGATTGGCGTCCGAGATGCTGACAAGGCGCGCGGCGTCGATCACGTTGTTGAAGTCGAAGCCGATTTCGCCCACGTCGATGGGCGTGGCCGAGGTCGCGACCGGCTTCAATTCGCCCGAAACGGTGTCGACGAGGAAGACCGTCCCGGTCGAGCCGTTATAGCCGTAAAGCTCATTGGTCCGGGGCCGGTAGGCGATGGCATCGAGCGACGTGACACCACCCGGCCCAAACAGCGGTATGCCGGTCAGCGAGGTCGGCTTGTGCAGATCGGCGATCCGCAGCAGCGTCTGCCCGTCATTGCCAAGGCTCAGGCCCTGCGCGGGCAGCGTCGCCGCAGATGCCGGTCCTGCAAGTGCTGCGAAGGCCACAGCAGCGACCGCGAAAAGCGCGGGCGAATGGCGTGTGGAAGGTGTCGTTACCGGCATGGTCTATCCTTTTTCTCTTGAATCCGGCCAGTCAGCCCAATGCGCCCCCTACCCAATATTCGGCGGCAACTTATTGATTAACAACAGGAATATTTTTACCCAAGGTTGAAACTCAGACCGCGATCGGCACGTATCTACTCATCGGGTTAGCGCCTCCGCCCGCCTGCCCGCACGGTCACGAAGGCCCCTTCAAAGCGGGTCCGCTTCCGGTCTACGCTTACCCTCCCCAAGACGCGGAGACCCCCGATGACCCAGCCGGATGCAGCGACGAAGCCCGTGGTGCGGCTGTCGGACTACCGCGCGCCCGACTGGCGCGTCTCGCAGGTCCGCCTGACCTTCCGGCTGCACCCCACGGCCACGCGGGTGCTGGCCCGGATCGAGCTTTCGCGCGATCCGGCCGTTCCGACCGCAGACCTGCGCCTCGACGGCGAGGGGCTGCGTCTGATCTCGCTGCGCGTCAACGGCACGGCGCTTGACGCCACCCCCGACGCGACTGGCCTGACCCTGCCGGGCGAGGCGCTGCCTCCCGGGCCGGTCGTGCTCGAGACCGAGGCCGAGATTGCGCCCGAGGGCAACACTGCGCTCGAGGGGCTCTACATGTCGAACGGCATGTATTGCACGCAATGCGAGGCCGAGGGGTTCCGGCGGATCACCTTCTACCCCGATCGCCCCGACGTGATGGCCCGCTTCGCCGTGCGGATCGAAAGCGACCTTCCAGTTCTTCTGTCGAACGGCAATCCGGTCGCATCCGGCCCCGGATGGGCGGAATGGGACGATCCCTGGCCGAAGCCCTCGTACCTCTTCGCGCTCGTCGCCGGCGACCTGATCGCCCATGCCGACCGCTTCACCACCGCCTCGGGCCGCGAGGTGGCGCTCAACATCTGGGTGCGGCGGGGCGACGAGGGCAAATGCGCCTATGCAATGGAGGCGCTGAAGCGCGCGATCCGCTGGGACGAGCGGGTCTACGGGCGCGAATACGACCTAAACGTCTTCAACATCGTTGCGGTCGACGACTTCAACATGGGCGCGATGGAGAACAAGGGCCTGAACATCTTCAACGCGAAGTATGTCCTGGCCCTGCCCGAAACCGCGACCGATGCGGACTTTGCGGCCATCGAGGCCATCGTCGCGCACGAGTATTTCCACAACTGGACGGGCAACCGCATTACCTGCCGCGACTGGTTCCAGCTTTGCCTCAAGGAAGGGCTCTCGGTGTTCCGCGACCAGCAGTTCTCCGGCGACATGCGCTCGGCCCCGGTCAAGCGGATCGAGGACGTGCTGACACTGCGCGCCCGCCAGTTCCGCGAGGACAACGGCCCCCTCGCCCATCCGGTGCGGCCCGACCACTATCAGGAGATCAACAACTTCTACACCGCCACCGTCTACGAGAAGGGCGCCGAGCTGATCGGGATGCTGAAGCGCCTCGTGGGCGACGACGCTTATGCGCGGGCGCTCGACCTATATTTCGCGCGCCACGATGGTCAGGCCGCGACCATCGAAGACTGGCTGCGGGTGTTCGAGGACGCGACGGGCCGCGACCTGTCGCAGTTCGCGCTGTGGTATACCGAGGCCGGCACCCCCCGCCTGCACGTGACCGAGCATTGGCAGGACGGCACCTTCACGCTCGCCTTCACGCAGGCGAACCCGCCTACCCCCGGCCAACCCGAGAAACGTCCCAAGGTCATTCCCATCGCGGTCGGCCTGATCGGCCCGAACGGCGACGAGGTGATGCCCACGCGCGTGCTCGAGATGACCGAGGCGGTGCAGAGCTTTCGCTTCCCGGGCCTAGGCGCGCGCCCCGTCCCGTCGATCCTGCGCGGCTTTTCGGCCCCGGTGATCCTCGACCGTCCCAGCACGCCCGAGGAGCGGGCCTTCCTGCTCGCGCACGACACCGATCCGTTCAACAAGTGGGATGCGGGACGCACGCTCGCCAAGGAGGTGTTGGCGGGCATGGTGACCCGCGACGCGCATCCCGGGCCGGACTGGCTGGATGCGCTGGCGCGCGTGGCGCGCGACACCAGCCTCGACCCCGCCTTCCGCGCGCTCGCCCTTCGCCTGCCGGGTGAGGACGACATGGCCCAGACGCTGCATGACGGCGGCGTCACGCCTGACCCTGAGCGCATCCACGATGCGCGCCGCCGCATGGCCGAGGCGCTGGCCCGCCACCTTTCGCCCGAACTGCCGCGCCTGATCGACGATCTGGCCGAGCCCGGCCCCTTCACGCCCGAGGCGCGGGCGGCGGGCAGGAGGGCGCTGCGCCTTGCGTTCCTGTCGTTGTTGTCGCGTACCGACGGGGGCCTGCGCGCGGCAGAGGCGTTTCGACTGGCCGACAACCTGACCGAGCAGGTGGGCGCGCTCGGCTGCCTGCTGGACATCGGGCGGGGCCAGCCCGAGCTTGCCGCCTTCGAGGCGCAGTGGCAGGGCGACCGGCTGGTGATGGACAAATGGTTCGCGCTTCAGATCCTCTATGCCGCGCCGGACGATGCGGCGGAGGTGGCGGAACGGCTGACGCGCCACCCGGCGTTCGACTGGCGCAACCCCAACCGCTTCCGCGCCGTGGTGGGCGCGCTGGCCGGACATCATGCGGGCTTTCATCACGCGGACGGCGCGGGATACCGGCTGATCGCCGACTGGCTCTTGCGGCTCGATCCGGTCAATCCGCAGACGGCGGCGCGCATGTCGACCGCGTTCGAGACGTGGCAGCGTTACGACGCGGACCGGCAGGCCCTGGCGCGCGAGGCGCTGGAGCGCATCCTTGCAGCGCCCGACCTCAGCGACGATCTGTCCGAAATGACGGCCCGCCTGCTTGGCGTGACCGACTGAGGCGCGATCAGCCTGCGGCCGAGGCCTTGGGTACGGCCAGCGCACCGAACAGCCCCGCAGGCTCTTTCGGCTGGCAATAGGCCTGCGCCCGGGTCCAGCCCGCCATGTCGGCCCGCTTCGCGTCGTTGCGGAACGGGGCCCAGTCGCGGCCCATGCCGCGCGCACCGCCGCCGGCGACCATGCCGTCGCGGCGTACCTGCACGGCGGCGATCCGCACCGCGCAGTCGAGATTGGCGGCACCGTCCTTGAGAGCCGCAGCCGTCCGCGCCTCGCAGCCATAATGGCGGGCGGTCGCGGGGGAAATCTGAAGAAGCCCGATCCACGCACCGCCACCACCCGAGGCGACGGGGTTCCAGGTGCTCTCATGCTTGGCCAGCGCCGACATCAGGCCGACCCAGAACGCCTCGCGCTCTTCCTCGGTCGCATCTGCATAGCCGGGGCACCAGGTCTTGATGTCGGCGGGAATGATCGCGGGCAGTTGCTCGGGGTGGGTGTCGACGGCGGCCAGTGCCTGGGTCGTCCAGATCGTGGCTTCGGGGCGGTGATCCCAGCGCATCGCGGGAAGCGTGCCCGCAGCATCCCCCGTTTCGACGCAGCCCATGGGAAGGGCCAAAACCAAACCGAGACATACCGACCTGACCGAGAATACCGCCATGCATCCGCACCAAAGTTGCATCACGTTCCTGACGCGACCCGCGGGATGTGCACCGCCACTTCGGGCGCGGGCAACCCTGCACGGCCGCGCACGCCCGGCCTCGGCGGCAATCCGCCCGCTTCGCTTGGCGGCGGTCGGCGGGATTCCGCCCGTTTCGCTTTAAACCCGCGCCCTTGCCCCTTTCCGGCGGCCTGCCGTAAAAGACACCATCGGCCAAGGAGACCGCGATGCTCGACCTCAGCTACGAATCCCCCCGGCCCAAGGTCATCTCGGGGGCGAAGCACGACTGGGAACTGGTGATCGGCATGGAGATCCATGCCCAGGTCGCCTCGAACGCCAAGCTTTTCTCGGGAGCATCGACCGCCTTCGGGTCCGAGCCGAACGCCAACGTCGCCTTCGTCGATGCCGCGATGCCGGGGATGCTGCCCGTCATCAACGAGTTCTGCGTCGAGCAGGCGGTGCGGACGGGGCTTGGCCTGAAGGCTGCGATCAACCTGACCTCGGCCTTCGACCGGAAGAACTACTTCTACCCCGACCTGCCGCAGGGCTACCAGATCAGCCAGCTTTACCATCCCATCGTCGGCGAGGGCGAGGTGCTGGTCGAAATGGGGCCGGGCGTCGCGCGTCTCGTGCGGATCGAGCGCATCCACCTTGAACAGGACGCAGGCAAAAGCATCCACGACATGGACCCGACGATGTCCTTCGTCGATTTCAACCGCACCGGCGTCGCGCTGATGGAGATCGTCAGCCGCCCCGACATCCGCGGGCCTGAAGAGGCGGCTGCCTATGTGACGAAGCTGCGCCAGATCCTGCGGTATCTCGGCACCTGCGACGGCAACATGCAGAACGGCAACCTGCGGGCCGATGTGAACGTGTCGGTCTGCCGTCCCGGCCAATACGAGAAGTATCAGGAGACGCAGGATTTCGGCCATCTCGGCACGCGCTGCGAAATCAAGAACATGAACTCGATGCGCTTCATCCAGTTGGCCATCGACTTCGAGGCGCGCCGCCAGATCGCCATCCTCGAGGATGGCGGGGCGGTCGTGCAGGAAACCCGCCTCTACGACCCCGACCGCAACGAGACGCGCTCGATGCGGTCCAAGGAAGAAGCGCATGACTACCGCTATTTCCCCGACCCCGACCTGCTGCCGCTCGAGATCGAGCAGGCCTGGGTGGACCACATCCGCGACACGATGCCGGAACTGCCGGACGCGAAGAAGCAGCGCTTCATGGCCGCGTTCGGGCTGACGGACTACGATGCAAGCGTGCTGACTGCCGATCTGGAAAGTGCGGGCTTCTTCGAGGCGGTGGCGCAGGGGCGCGACGGCAAGCAGGCGGCGAACTGGGTCATCAACGAGTTGTTCGGGCGACTGAACAAGGAAGGTCGCGCGATTGCGGACAGCCCCGTGGCGCCCGCGCAGCTTGGCGGCGTGCTCGACCTTCTGGCGAGCGGCGAGATCAGCGGCAAGATGGCCAAGGACCTGTTCGAGATCGTCTGGACCGAAGGCGGCGATCCGGCCGAAGTCGCGGCTGCACGGGGAATGAAGCAGGTCACCGACACGGGCGCGATCGAGGCCGCAGTCGACGCGATGATCGCCGAGAACCCAGCGCAGGTAGAAAAGGCGCGCGCGAACCCCAAACTCGCGGGCTGGTTCACGGGCCAGGTGCTGAAGGCGACGGGCGGCAAGGCCAACCCGGCCGTTGTGAA
>JANPJD010000097.1:0-13950 GCA_031425325.1 Rhodobacterales bacterium
ACGCCTCCTGCGATGTCGGCCCACCACGGAAGTTGCAGATACCAGTCCCACCAGACGACCCATTCGTCGAACCAGATGGTGCCCGAGATCACGATGCAGATGGCACTCCAGAACCCGGCGTTGAGGGCGAGCAGCAGGCCAAGGCGGTGGATGCCCAGCGTGCCGATCGAATAGCCGATCAGGTCACGGAAGTAGGTGTCTTCGTGGTCCGCGCTCTTGATGGTGCCGCGGCTGGGATTGACCGCCGACAGCACCAGCGCACCGTGAAGCGCAAGGGCCAGCGTGGTCGTGAAGAAGAAGCTCACGGCCAGCATGTGGGCGGGGTTGTAGTGGAAGTTGCCGTAGGCGTAGCCCGTGTTCGACACCCAGTCGAGGTGACTGAAGATGCCGTAGGGAAACCCGTAGCCCCAGGCGCCCATCAGGATCGGACGGATCACGACAAGCGTCACATACGCGAAGATCGCGACGCCGAAGGCGAAGGGAACGTGATAGCCGATCCCCAGCTTGCGGCAGATCTCGACCTCGCGCAGCATCCAGCTCACGAAGGCGCCGATGGCGCAGATCGTGATGAGCTGCCAGAGCCCGCCTTCCAGAAGCGGGGCTGCGGCAAGGCCGCGGTCGATGTTGGGCGGGTCGATCGAGATCAGCCACGGGTTCCAAACGCCCTCAAGCGCAGTGCCGTAGAAGATCAAGATGGTGCCGAGGGCCGCGAAGAAGAATGTCGTGACCCCAAAGAAGCCGACGAAGAATGGGCCGACCCAGAAGTCGAACAGGTTCCCGCCGAGCAGCGTGCCGCCTGGCACGCGGTATTTTCGTTCGAAGCTGAGCAGTGCCATGCTTCCCCTCTTTCGCTGACGGTCAGGCGGGCGGTCGCGGATGCGGGGCCGTCGCTGCCGGGTCTCTTTTCGGCTGGATGGGCGCGGGCGGCCGTTCGGACCGCCCGCACCGGGGGTCGCGAGGTTACTCGGCGACCGCCGCCTCGACGCGGCCGTACTTGACCGCCGCGATGTCGAACCAGTTGTAGGACGGGTTCGACAGCAGCACGAGGTGGATCATCGCAGCCAGCAGGAACAGGAAAACACCCTGTGCCACAAACACGCGACGCGGATCGAAAATCAGCCAGATCTTGTAGAACTTGGACATTGTCGATCCCTCCTCAGAACCACGGACGCCAGATGTAGACCGCCAGGTGAGCGACGACGGCGATTGCTGTGAACAGCCAAAGCCCGCTCATGTAGACGGAATGCAGTTCCTGTGCCTGCTGGTCGGTAAGACCTGTGAAGCTCAGGTCGGTTCTATCAGCCATACTATCCTCCGGATCGTCAGACTGACGCAGCGTTCCCCGCTGCGGGGTTCCGATGGGGCTGACGGGCCCCACCGACCGACTGTCTCCCCCGAAGCGGGGCGGCAGACGTTTTTCCTCGGGGCCTTCCGGACCCGAAGCCTTTGCCGGCCCTTTCAGGCCGAAAAGATGTGCGGCGTGATCCGCCCCGCCTCGGCCAGCGCGCGGCGGACCGGATCATGGGTCGCGCGCCCTGTGGCGAGGTCGGCGATGGTCGCCACGAAGGTGAAGGGCAGCGCCGCCACGAAGATCGCGGCGAAGTAGATGCGGTATTCGAGCTTCGGCACCTTGTGGTGCTTCGGCGAGGTGACCTGTGTCATCTGCACGCTCATGCCGTCTCTCCCTGTTGAAATGATGTGTCGCGCCCGCCAAGGGCCTCGACCGTTTCCTTGACGACGCGCTCGTGCCCGGCATCGAGTGCCGCCTTCTCGGCGGCGCTCCGCAGGCTGAGGGCCGCACTGATCCGCGTCAGGACCGGGTGGCTTGCCACGATCCGGTCGAGCGCTTGCTGTGCCTCGACATCCCAGGGGAAGTCGCGGCGCAGCGTCGTGGGGGTGGCCGCAGCGGCATCCATCTCGGAGCCGAGCGGCAGGATGTGGAAGAGCGCGTCGAAGAGGCTGTTGCAAACCTCCTGTAACACCCAGACGCAGCCCGCGTAGCCCATCACGGGCGTACCCGTCGCGCGACGGATCGCGGCGCCCGGAAAGCTTGCGGCGATGAATGTCGGCTGTGGCCCGTGGCCCGCCTTCATCTCGGCCAGGTACATCTTCTCGTTGATCGACCCCATGACGACCAGCGGACGGTGCTGGCGCAAGAGGCCCCTGATCTTCTCGCCGTCAGTCTTCTGGCCCGGCTTGCGGGCGACCGCAAAGGCGCAGGGCAGACCAAGGTCGTCCTCGAGAAACTTGCGGATGCCGCGCGCGTAGGTTTCCGAGGCGACGACGGCAAAGCTCGCGGTCGCGAAGAAGTCCTGCGTGACCGAGCGCCAGAGATCCCAGACGGGCTTCAGCGTGGAATGCTTCTCGCGTTCGATGAACGGCTCAGGGTCGAGCCCCAGCAGATCGCCCAGCTTACGCAGGAAGAGCGTGGTCGACTCGAGCCCGATGGGCGCCTGCAGGTACGGCTTGCCCAGCACTTCGGCCAGGCCCCGTCCGAACTCGCGGTACATGACCACGTTGACGTCGGCATTCACGAGGCCGCGCATCTCGGCCAGGTGGCTGCCAAGCGGCAGCACCATGTGGACGTCGGCCCCGATACCCTCGATCAGGCGGCGGATCTCGTGGAGGTCGGACGCCATGTTGAAGACGCCGTACATCGGCCCGAGGATATTGACGCGGGGGCGCGCACCTTCGGGCCGTGCCGTCTCGGGCGGCATCCGGTCCTTGGTCATACCGAATTCGGTGAAGATCCAGGTCATCGCCCGGTCAGCCGCCTGCCACTGATCCTCGTCGATCGTGCGCGGCAGGAAGCGCTGGATGTTGGTGCCCATGGGCGTGACACCGCCACCGATCATCTCGGCGATGGAACCTGTGACGACCACGGCGGGAAGCGCGGGATCGAGCGTCTTCCAGGCGCGGCGCATCGCACCCTCGGTGCCGTCGCGGCCCAGCTCTTCCTCGCCGAGCCCGGTCACGACGATCGGCAACTCATGCGGCGGAAGCGCGTCGGTGTAGTGCAGCACACTCGTGACCGGCAGGTTCTCGCAGCCCACGGGGCCATCGATGACGACCTGCAAACCCTTGACGGCGCAGAAGGCGTAGACCGCCCCCCAGTAGCCGCCAGCGCGGTCGTGATCCTGGATCAGCATCAGATCATCTCCTCGGCACGGGCGGCCTTCGCCTGCTTGTCGAGTTTCTTCTGATGCGCTGCACGGAAGTCGGGGCGCAGGTTCGGAGCGCCTTCCCAGATGCCGGCGGTGTCGCCCGAACCGACGCCCTCGAAGAATGCCTTCATGTCGTCCATCCGCTCGCGTCCAGCGATGGCTGCGTTGACGACCTGGGCGAGGCTGCCCGCGCCGGCTGGTCCCATCAGCGGCCGGGCCGAGATGAGGTTCGTGAAGTAAAGCGCTGGAGTTGCACGCTCTTTCGCCTTCTGGACAAGCGGTGTCGTGCCGATCGCGAGATCAGGATTGATCGCTTCCATGGCCGAGAGGTCATCTTCCAGCGAGGCGCGGAACTTGACCTTGACGCCGCGCGCCTCGAGCCAGTCGCGGTCGGCTTCGGACCAGGGGGTCTTCGCGCAAGCGGTGCCGACGTATGGCACGTCCGCGCCGCTTTCGATCAGCAGGCGGGCAACGAGCAGTTCGGAGCCCTCATAGCCCGACAGGGTGATCGTGCCCTTGATCGGCGTCGCAGCCAGCGCGGCACGGACCGCAGGCAGGAAGGCGTTCTGGGCAGCCGCGATCTTTTCGGCAGAAACACCATAGGCTTCGCCGATGTTCTTCAGCCAAGCGGCGGTGCCGTCATGCCCGACGGGGGCAGAGCCGACAATGGCGCGTCCTGCGGCCTGAAACTCACGCACGGCAGCCGTGTAGAAGGGGTGGATCGCAGCACAGACGCCCGAGTCGAGGGCCGCGTAAAGCTCGCGCCACTCGCGGCAGGGCACGACCGGACCGGCCGCGAGACCCATCGGGGCCAGCATCGCGCCGATCATCATCGGATCGGCGGGGAACATCTCGCCCAGCAGCGCCAAGGTCGGGCGGTCCGAGCGGCCACGCTCGGGGGCCTGCACGGGGCCCGCCTCGATCTCGGCGCGGGCGTATTTCAGCATGGCACCCGCCAGAACGTCCTTGGCCTCGGCATGGGTGGGGATGCCGAAGCCCGGCACGTCGATGCCCACGATCCGCACGCCGTTGATCTCGGACGGCAAGAGCTTGAGCGGAACCCCGGAAGCCGTTGGAACGCAAAGGTTCGTCACCACCACCGCATCGTAGCGGTCGGGGTCGGCCAGTTCGTGGACCGCATCGCGGATGTCCTCGAACAGCTTGCCGGTGACGAGGGATTCCGAGTTGAAGGGCACGTAGCCGACCGACCGGCGCGCGCCGTAGAAGTGGCTCACGAAGGTCAGGCCGTAGACGCAGCAGGCGCTGCCAGACAGGACGGTCGCCACGCGGCGCATCCGAAGGCCCACGCGCAAGGACCCGAAGGCCGGACACATCGACTGCGGCTTGTCGTGCGGACCTTGCGGATAGTCGGCGGCATAGCGGTCGAGGATCTCGGACTTGCCCGCGGCCCGCGCCGCGCGCTCCATCTCGCCCGCAGGCGCATGGCAGCCCATGCCGTCTGCCACCGGCAGCGCCTCGTCACCGACCAGCGGCGGAGCGGCCGCATCGGTCAGCGGCGTCGTGTCGGTGATGTCGTAGCGGGCTTCCACGCTCATTTGCCCCCGGACCGGGCGGCGAGACGGGCGAGTTCGCGGTCGAGCCGTGCGAGAGTTTCGAGGTCAAGCATTGTCGTACACCACTTCGAGGGAAACCTTCGTGACGGCGTTCTTGCCGCGCATGTCGGCATCGGTCGCAGGCACGAGGACGAAGTCCTTGCCCGTCGTTTCCGCCGAGAAGAGGTTCAGCAAGCCGTCGTTGTTCAGGGGCGCGGGGCGCACCGGCGGGGCAATGTCGACCGCCTCGGCCAGGGCCGCGAACATCGGGCCCCACTGGGACTCGTAGCTGCCGACGATCTGGTAGTTCGCCGACTTCTTCCGCAGGTCATCGTCCTGGGGGATCGCCGACAGGACCGGGATGCCCACCGCCTCGGCAAAGGCCGCAGCCTCGCCGGTGCCGTCGTCCTTGTTGATGACGAGGCCCGCGATGCCGACATTGCCGCCCAGCTTGCGGAAGTATTCCACCGCCGAGCAGACGTTGTTCGCGACATAGAGCGACTGAAGGTCGTTCGAGGCGACGAGGATCACCTTCTGCGCCATGTCCCGCGCAATCGGCAGGCCGAAGCCGCCGCAGACCACGTCGCCCAGGAAGTCGAGCAGCACATAGTCGAAGTCCCAGTCGTGGAAGCCCAGCTTTTCCAGCAGCTCGAATCCGTGGATGATCCCGCGACCGCCGCAGCCCCGACCGACTTCCGGGCCGCCCAACTCCATCGCAAAGACGCCGCCGCGCTTGAAGCAGACGTCGCCGATCTTCACCTCTTCGCCCGCCAGTTTCTTCTTGCTCGAGGTCTCGATGATGGTCGGGCAGGCCTTGCCGCCGAACAGAAGCGAGGTCGTGTCGCTTTTGGGGTCGCAGCCGATCAGCAACACGCGCTTGCCCATCTCCGCCATCATGTGACTGAGGTTCGCCAGCGTGAAGGACTTGCCGATGCCGCCCTTGCCGTAGATCGCGATGATCTGGGTCTTCTTGGTCGGCTCGCCCTGGGGGATTTCCAGCGTTGGCTCGACATTCGCCTCGTCGCGCAGGCGCGCATCGAAGTCCTTCAGGTTCGGAACATCGTTCATGCGGAGCCACTCCAGTCCAGGATCATCTTGAGGCATAGGGGGTCGGTGAAGGCCGTCTCGTAAGCCGTTGCGGCATCGGCCGCTTTCGCGCGGTGCGTGACGAGCCCGGCAAGCGAGAGCGCGCCCGCTTCCACCAGACCGCGAGTCGCGGCCATGTCGGCCGCGGTCCATTCGGCGGCGACGCGCAGGCGTGCCTCTTTCATGAAGGCGGGGGCGAAGTTGAAGCTGACGGGGGCGGTGTAGAAGCCCGCGAGGACGATCTCGCCGCCTTTGCAGAGCCGGCCGATGAGCGCGTCGATCAGGCCCGCATCGCCCGAGGCGTCATATACAGCGGCGTAGTCGCGGCGCGGATCGGCATCGGGATGCAGGACCTCGTAGCCGTCGGCCCCGGTGGCGCGGAGGGCGTTCGTCTCCCAGACGGTGGGGGCGGGCGCGCCCGAGGCGACGGTCAGGCGGGCGAGGAGGCGACCGAGGACGCCGTGGCCCACGATAAGGTCGGGCAGCGAGTGGCCGGGGGCGGCAAGGGCGTGGCGTGCGGTCGCGGCAAGGGCCAGCAGAGCGCCCTCGGCCCCAAGGCCCGCGTCGATCTTCGTCACGCGCACGGCGGGCGTTACAAGGTAGCGCGAGGCTGCGCCGAACAGGCCGCGCACTTCGCCGAAGCAGGTGGCACCCGGCACGAACACCCGGTCGCCCACCGAAAGGTGCGAGCCGGGCGGCGCTTCGACGACTTCGCCGGCGGCCTCGTAGCCTGGCACCAGCGGGTATCCCATGCCGGGAAAGGGCGGCATGCGCCCGTCCCAGAACAGCTTTTCCGTGCCCGTCGAGATGCCGGTATGGCCGACCTCGACCACCACATCGCCCGCGACCGGAGCCGTCAGATCAAGCGCGCCGAGGGCGAGCGACCTGGGACCGGAGAGGATGACGGCGGCAGTCTGCACGAGGCGCTCCATGGTTCGGTCCAGCGGCGGCGGCGGGACTCGCAGGCGACCCAACCGATCCCCTTGCAACAACTTTAGCCGGAGGTGCCTATATGTCAATCTCAATTGACAGATAGAGTGTCAGATTAATTGGACAGATTGCCCGCACGCGTCGCCACGACCGCGCTCGTGACGAAAGGGCGCGGTCCCGGGCGGGTGCGGATGCCCACGAACCCCGCCTCGGACAGCAAGGCCGCGATGGCCGAGGCCGAGCGGGTGCGCCCCGTGCCCATCGCCAGCGTGTAGATCGCAAAGTAGGTGTCGGTGATCGGGTCAGGGCGCGCGCCGCCCGACATCGGCTCGGAGATGATCAGCTGCCCGCCCGGCGGCAGGGCGGCATGGGCGGCCGCCAGCAGCGCGCGGACCGTCTCGTCGGCATGATCATAGAGGACGCGCACGAGGCTGATCGCATCCGAACCCTGGGGCAAGGGATCGTCGCGGAAACTGCCCGCCACGATCCCGACCCTGTCCGACAGCCCGAGCGAGGCAAAGCGCGTGCGCGCGTCGGGCACGACGGCGGGCAGATCGAACAGCGTCAGCCGCATCGCGGTGTTGCGCCGCGCGGCAGCGGCAAGGAAGGCCCCCGTCCCGCCGCCTACATCCATCAGGTGCCGCACGCCCGAAAGGTCCACAAGCCGCAGCGTATCTTCAGCGACAAGGCCCTGGGTGTCGGTCATCAGCCCCGAATAGGTCGCGGCCACCTCGGGATCGGTGGCGCCGCCCGCGCCGAACACATACGGCCAGAAGCGTGCAAGCTCGGTCTCTGTCTCGCCCCGCAGAAAGGCTATGGGGTCGGCGAGGTCGCGGTAGAGGACGGCATGGTGGCGGATCATTCCGGCAAGGCCCGGGACGCCCAGCAGGACCGCGCCCTGACGGGCCAGCGCGAAGCGCCCGTCGCGGCGGCGCTTGAGCAGGCGCAGCGCCGCGCCCGCCTGCGCGAGAATCGCCATCCGGTCCTCGGGCAAGCCCGCTGCGCGCGCCAGCGCCGGAACAGCCATCGGGCCGGGCACCAGCGCCTCGAGCACACGCAACTCGACCAGAGCCAGCAGGATCTGCGCGTTGACGAAGCCGCCCACGATGCCAAACAGGGCCTGCCCCTCGGCCCGCGCGATGCGGCCCAGAACGGGCATGCGCGCCACCGCCGCCTGAAGGCGCGGGTTCATCCAGAGCCGCGTCATCAGCGGGGCGCGGGGCGCGCGCGCCGGGGTGAAGCCGCGCTCGGGCAGGTCGGTCATCGTCAGACGCGGACGGGCGCGACGGGCGTCATCCGCTCGGCAGTGCGGCGCACGAGGTCGGCGAGCATCGCCTCGCCAGGACAGGACGGGATCGAGGCGATGGCCCCGCCGAGGATGTCCGAAAGACGGCGAATGGCACCCTGCACGCCCAGTTCCGCGACGGCCGACGGTCGGGCATGCGCCTCGTCCTGACCCACGGGCTTGCCCAGCGTCGCCTCGTCGTAAAGCGCGTCGCGCAGATCGTCGGCCACCTGGAACGCCTCGCCGATCCGGGCGCCAAGCTCGAACCAGGGTTCGGCCTCTTGCCCGGCGGCGACGGCCCCCATCTGGGTGGCCGCGATGAACAAGGCACCCGTCTTGGCCTGATGATAGGCTGAAAGGTCGACCTTGGCCTCGCTCTCCCAACCCTGCCCCGCGCAGATGCCGAAGGGCATTCCGGCCTGACGGCCCAGAAGCTGCACAAGCTCCAGCGCGCGCAGCGGCCGGTCGCCCGCCGCCTGCGCCAGCAGGTCGAAGGCGAGGATGATCAGGCTGTCGCCGGTCAGCACGGCCAACGGCTCGGAATAGGCGAGATGCACGGTCGGCTTGCCGCGCCGCAGGGGCGCGTCGTCGAAGCAGGGCAGATCGTCATGCACAAGGCTCGCGCAGTGCAGGATCTCGAGCGCCGCAGCCGCCGCATCGGCAAGACCGGGCCGGTCGTCGCCGCAGGCGAGTGCGACAGACAGAAGGATGGTGGGCCGGATGCGCGCGCCGCCGGGCGTCACGGCATAGTTCAGCGCCCCGGCAAGCCGGGGCGGGGCCGCACCGCGCTGCGCCCGGGCAATCGCGCCCGCCATCGCCGCCTCGATCCGTGTGTCGAGCTTCATCCGTCTCTCCCGTATCCGACTGTCAGAACAAAGTGACAGATATCTGTAAATCATACTGGACAGTCAGCGCCGCCAAGTCAACAATCCTCGAATGGCAAGTGCACGCGACACGGTCGTCGTCATCGGGGCTGGACTGGGGGGCCTTGCCGCCACCATCCGGCTTGCCCATGCGGGCTTCGATGTGACCCTGCTTGACGCGGCGGCCAAGACAGGCGGCAAGATGCGGACGGTCCCCTCGGCGGCAGGTCCGGTCGATGCAGGGCCGACCGTGCTGACCATGAAGCCCGTGTTCGACGACCTCTTTGCGGCCGCCGGAACGAGCGTCGAGGCGCATCTGACGCTGGTGCCCCTGCCGATCCTCGCGCGCCACTGGTGGCCGGATGGCACGACGCTAGACCTGCACGCCGATCCCGAGGCGAGTGCGGCGGCCCTCCGCGCCTTTGGCGGACCGAAGGCCGAGGCCGAGTTTCGCCGCTTCTCGTGCCGCGCGGCGGACCTTTACGCGGCCTTCGACGCGCCCGTGATGCAGCGTGCCGCGCCACACCTGCCGGGCATCCTTGCCGCCATCGCGCGCCGCCCCGCGATCCTGCCCTGGCTCGTGCCGGGCGCCACCTTGCGCCGCGCGCTGTCCCACAGTTTCACCGACCCGCGCCTGCGCCAGCTTTTCGGGCGCTACGCCACCTATGTGGGCGGCGCGCCAGGCCTCAGCCCCGCCGTGCTGGCGCTTATCTGGGAGGCCGAGGCGCGCGGCGTCTGGGCGGTCGAGGGCGGCATGGCGCGCCTTGGGGCCGCGCTGCGCGACCTCGCGCTGGCGGCAGGCGCGACCATCCTGACCGACACGCCAGCCACCCGGATCGTCGAGACCTGGGGCCGCGTCACGGGCGTCACCCTGTTCGACGGGCGCACCCTGCCCTGCACCCACGTGGTGCATGCGGGCGACCCGGCAGCACTCGCGGACGGGCTGCTCGGCTCGGCGATGCGCGGGACGGTGCCGCGCGGCGCGGTTCATCCGCGCAGCAATTCGGCCTGGGTCTGGGCCTTTGCCGCCACGCCGCAGGGCCTGCCCCTGTCCTATCACAACGTGATGTTCGCAGCCGACCCGTCGTCCGAGTTCGCCGAGATCGCGGGCGGTGCCATGCCCGCCGACCCCACGCTTTATGTCTGCGCCCAGGACCGGGCGCGTGGCGAGCCCACGGGCGCGGAACGCTTCGAGATCATCCTGAATGCCCCAGCCGTGCCCCCCGATGGCGCCCGGGACCCCCGCGAAGAGGAAAGCCGATGCAAGACCCGAACCTTCCGCACGCTGGAGCGCTTCGGCCTGCGCTTCGGGCCGGAGCCGTCGCCCGACAGCCTGACCGGGCCGACCCGCTTTGCGCGGATGTTTCCCGGCAGCCGGGGCTCGATCTACGGCCTAAGCCCGCACGGGCTGACGGCGGCCTTCCGCCGTCCGGGCGCGCGGACGGCGCTGCCGGGCCTCTACCTCGCGGGGGGCGGGGTGCATCCGGGGGCGGGCATCCCGATGGCGACGCTGTCCGGCCGGCACGCGGCCGAGGCGATCATCGCGGACCGCGCTTCGACATTCCGGTCGGTCCCGACGGCTATGCCTGGTGGTATGTCGATGGCGTCAGCGACGACGGGCGGCACGCGATCTCGATCATCGCCTTCATAGGCTCGGTCTTCTCGCCCTGGTATCGCTGGTCGGGCCGGCAGGACCCTTCGAACCACGTCTGCCTCAACGTCGCGACCTATGGTCCGGGGGGGCGGTTCACCATGACAGACCGGGGCCGGACTGCACTGCGCCGCGACGCGACGACGCTGACCATCGGGCCGTCGCAGATGCACTGGACAGGTACCGAGCTTGTGATCGACATCGACGAATGGGGCGCGCTGCCGCTGGTCACCAAGGTGCGCGGGCGCGTGACGCTGACGCCCTCGGCAGTGACCGGGGTCGAGGTGGCCCTCACCCCCGACGACCGGCATCTGTGGCGACCCTTCGCGCCGACCGCCCGGATCGACGTGGCGCTCGGCGGCGTGGCCTGGCAGGGCCACGGCTATTTCGACGCCAATTTTGGCAGCCGCGCCCTCGAGGCCGACTTCGCGACCTGGACCTGGGGGCGCTTTCCGGTAAGCGACGGCGCGGTCTGCCTTTACGACGCGAAGCGGCTGGACGGCAGCGCGCTTGGCCTTGCCCTGCACATCGCCGCCGACGGCACCGCGCAGGTCGTGACGCCGCCCCCCCTCGCCCCGCTGCCGCGCACGCCCTTCCTTGTCGCGCGCGAAACGCGGGCCGATCCGGGCACCCGGCCGCGCCAGGTGATGCGCCTGTTCGAAGCGCCCTTCTACAATCGCAGCCTGGTCAAAACCCGCCTTTTCGGCGAGGAAACGACCGGTATGCACGAGGCGCTCGACCTGCGCCGCTTCCGCCATCCGCTGATGAAGCCGCTCCTCGCGGTGCGTGTGCCGCGCCGCGCAGGCTGGCGCTTCCCCGAGTGACCTGGGGCTGATACACATCCGAGGGAGTTTCCCTCCGGAGTGTCAGACCATGATCCGTCCCCTTCTTGTGGCCGCCGCCCTGCTGTCCGCCGCCCCGGTCTTCGCGCATGAGGCGCGGCTCGGCGATCTGCAGATCGTCCATCCGTCCATCCCGATGCGGCCCGGCCAGACCGCCGCGGGCTACATGACGATCCACAACCACGGGACCGAGCCCGACAGCCTCGTCGCCGTCTCCTCGACCATCGCCGCCCGGACCGAGGTGCACGAATCGCGCGTCAGCGCGGACGGCATCGCAACGATGGCCCCGGTTGCCGTTCTCGAGATCCCGGCCGGCGGCACTGTTCAGATGCAGCCCGGCGGGCTTCACGTCATGTTCATGGGCCTCGACGCCCCGCTTGCCGAGGGTGCGATGCTGCCCGTCACGCTCAGCTTCGAGCGGGCGGGCGACGTGACGGTCGAGTTCATGGTCGATCCCCCGAAGGCCGTCGAGGCCGAGGATCACAGCAATCACGGGCACGAAGTGACCGAGTGACCCTTGCCACGCAGGCGCCCCTTGGCTAGATCAGAGGGGCGCGGGTGTAGCTCAATGGTAGAGCTTTTGGTTCCCAACCAAATGACGAGGGTTCGATTCCCTTCACCCGCTCCATCCCAGACCCAAGCGAAGCCCTGCACGAGGCTATCCGGCCAAGCGGAGTGATCTGTTTGCAGGTTCCAGGAAATGGCGCGGTGGACGGGGCTCGAACCCGCGACCCCCGGCGTGACAGGCCGGTACTCTAACCGACTGAGCTACCACCGCGCAGCGTTTCGCCCGAAGGGAAACCGTCCGGCGATCCTGGGCGGGCGGGGCGCGGTGGACGGGGCTCGAACCCGCGACCCCCGGCGTGACAGGCCGGTACTCTAACCGACTGAGCTACCACCGCGTGCTGCCCGCCCGGATCGCCCGGACGTGAGTGGTCTCATACGCACCCCCGCTGCCCCCGTCAAGCAGGCCCCGGCGGCTTTCTCGGACCCAAGGCCGCCCGCCGCCTCGCCGCCCCCTGCGCCCCAAATTTTCTGTCCGCAAATATCCCACGGGGGGTGCGGGGGGTGTGAAACCCCCCGCTCCTGCCCGCAGGTTCAGTGCTCCGGCGCGGGAATGAACTCGGCATCGTCGCCAGGAGGCAGGCGGAACCGGCCATGCGCCCAGTCGCCCGCGCGCCAGGCCTCCTTGGCTGCGTCGATGCGCTCGCGAGAACTCGCGACGAAATTCCACCAGATGTGGCGCGGCCCGTCCATCGTGGCCCCGCCCAGCAGCATCAGCCGCGCCCCCGCCGCGCCCGCCCTGACCGACAGCCGGTCACCGGGGCGAAACACCAGCATCCGCCCTGCCTCGAACACCTGCCCTCCGACCGAGACCTCGCCCGCCAGCACATAGACGCCCCGATCCTCGTGATCGTCGGGCAACGGCAGCGAGGCCCCGGCATCGAGGATGGCATCGGCATAGAAGGTCTCGCTCGCCCCCGCCACCGGCGCGCGCGTCCCCCAGGCATGGCCAAGGATCAGACGGACCTGCTTGCCCTCGCCCTCGAGCACCGGCAGCACGTCGGACGCGGCGTGCACGAAGGCCGCCGGATCGTCCTCGCGGTCCTTCGGCAAGGCCACCCAGGTCTGCAACCCGAACAGGGCATGGGGTGCCGCCCGCGCGTCGCCATCAGTGCGCTCGGAATGGGTGATCCCATGACCCGCGACCATCCAGTTGACCGCGCCCGGCTCGATCCACTGGTCGGTCCCAAGGCTGTCGCGGTGGTGGATGCGGCCCTTCATCAGGTAGGTGACCGTCGCAAGGCCGATATGCGGATGCGGGCGCACGTCGATGCCCTGCCCGGTCAGGAACTCGGCCGGACCCATCTGGTCGAAGAAGATGAACGGCCCGACCATTTGCCGCGCGGCCGAGGGCAGCGCGCGGCGGACCTCGAACCCGCCAAGGTCGCGGGCGCGCGGCACGATCACGGTCTCGATGGCATCGACCGCATCGCCGATCGGGATCGCAGGGTCGAGGGCGGGGTTCCAGCTCATGTCATCTCTCCTCGGGTCACTCCAAGGTAGCATTCGGCGCGGCCTGCGCGAGGCCGGTCCGCGCGCCGCTCCTGTGCAGCGACGCACGGTCGGCAGACGCAAGGCAGTGACTGCACCGAGACGGTCGGTGCCAGGGGTGCGTTTGAACACTCCTTCCTCGGCAAAGCCCGTCCCCGTGACAGGGGGCCCGCAGGACTGGCGAGGTTCTTCCCGAGACCCTGTTCGATCCGTCCCGCTTCAACAAACAGCGTAAAAGCGCGGACGGAGCGCCTCAGACCGCGGCGGCCGTCACCTCGACCTCGACCACGAACTCCGCCCGCGTGAAGCCGGAGACGATCACCAGTGTCGAGGCGGGCAGGCGCGCGACCCACTCAAGCCACGCGTCGCGCGCGGCCATGTAGCCTGCCATGTGGGCGCGATCCGTGACGAAGGCGTTTATGCGGATCACGTTGGCCGGGCCCATGCCGGCCTCGGCGAGGATCGCGGCACAATTGGCAAAACAGAGCGCCGCCTGCGCCTCGGCCCCCTCGGGCACCGTC